>DAORNC010000099.1:0-10440 GCA_035440785.1 Rhabdaerophilum sp.
ATTCGTCCGGTGAATTTTGGGCAAGCCGGTCGCATTTCGGGTGTGCGCGCCGCTGATATTGCCGTCCTTCACATCTATGTGGAAAAGCTCGCGCGCGCCGGGCTTCTCGAATGGGCAGTGATCGACCCAGGTTCGGCGATTTTCACCCGCTTCGATGAGGTGGCGCGCGGAGAATGCGGGTTCACCTACCTCAACCCCGACGATCATTTCCGCGAGGGCATGCGGATCGCCGCGCAATATCAGGCCCGTCCCAGCTACGCGATCTACGAGGCCGGCTGCACCCGGCTGGGTGCCGCAACCGCATTGGCGATGCCGCGCGTGCCCACCCCCGTCTACCGCCTGATGTTCTCGGAGGAATTCTGTTACGGCTTCCCGCCGAAAGAACGCTACCTCGACGCGCATCTCGCGCTGATCGAGGAAATGGCCCCCGGCGCGCCGTGGATGATCGCCGGGCTCGGGCTCGATATCCGACCGCTGATCGCCCCGGCTGTCGCGCGTGGCGGGCACATTCGCGTGGGACTGGAGGATCGCCCCTTCGGCGTTGAGGAAACCAATCGCAGGCTCGTCGAGGAGGCGGTTCTGCTTATCCGCGCCGCGGGCGGCGAACCGGCGAGCCCCGACGAGGTTCGCACGGCCTGCAAGGAGGTTGATGCCGTGCTCAAGCGCGGTAGATACGCGCAGGCATGACAGACCCTGCTGACCCCGAACAGAACCGCTTTACCGCCCGCGCCTCCCGCTATGCGAAAGTTGGCGCGAACATGGGCGGCGTCGCGGCTCGGATGGCCGGCAGCCTGATTGCCGGTCGCTCTTCCGGTGGCGACCGTGCCAATGCCGCCGCGCTCACCCGCGCACTGGGCTCGCTCAAAGGGCCCTTGATGAAAGTCGCGCAATTGCTCGCGACCATCCCGGAGGCCATTCCGGCCGAATATGCCGACGAACTGCGTCAGCTCCAGTCCGAAGCACCGCCGATGCCCTATGTGTTTGTCAGGCGCCGCATGGCAGCCGAGCTTGGGCCGGACTGGCTTTCGAAATTCGCATCCTTCGAGAGGGAGCCCGCCGCCGCCGCCTCGCTCGGGCAGGTTCACCGCGCCACTGGACACGATGGCCGCCGCCTTGCGTGCAAGCTGCAATACCCCGACATGGAATCGGCGGTCGAGGCCGATCTCAAGCAGCTCAACCTCATCTTCGCGCTGCACAGCCAGTTCGGCGGCGTGATCGACACCTCCGAAATCAAGAAGGAGATCGGCGAGCGCATCCGCGAGGAGCTGGACTATGTCCGCGAAGCCCGCCATGCCAAGCTTTACCGGCACATGCTGGCGAACGAACCGCTGATTCGGGTGCCGGAAGTCATTCCGGCGCTCTCCACAAGACGCCTGCTCACCCTCGAATGGCTCGATGGCGAGAAGCTGCTTTCATTCAAGGAAGCGAGCGAGGATATCCGCAACCGCATCGCTACCGCGATGTTCAGAGCCTGGTGGCACCCCTTCAGCCATTACGGCGTCATCCACGGCGATCCGCACCTCGGAAACTACACCGTTTTCCGGAACGGAGCCACCGAGCCTGCCGGCATCAACCTGCTTGATTACGGCTGCATCCGCATTTTCCCGCCGCGTTTCGTCGCCGGCGTCGTCGATCTGTATCGCGGCCTTCTAGAAGGGGACGAAGCACGCACGATTCACGCCTACGAGGTCTGGGGTTTCCGCAACCTCGGCCGCGATCTGATCGAGGTGCTCAACATCTGGGCGCGGTTCATCTATGGCCCCTTGCTCGATGACCGGGTCCGCACCATCGCCGATGGAATCTCTCCCGGCCAATACGGTCGCGCCGAGGCCGCTCGTGTCCACAAGGCGTTGAAGGAAAGGGGACCGGTCACAATTCCGCGCGAATTCGTGTTCATGGATCGTGCCGCGATCGGCCTTGGCGGCGTTTTTCTCCATCTTGAAGCGAGGTTGAATTTTTTCGCGTTGTTCAACGCGGAGATCGAAGGATTTTCGGCGGAAAACATCGCGCAAAATCAGCACAACGCCCTCAAAACTGCGAATCTTGCATAGATAATATGCTAATATTGCATGACGACCTGCTTTCGGGTGTCGAAGCATGCGCACCCGAGCAATTGCGCGATGTGCGGCTTTCCGCTAGACCCTGAAATTCGGGTCAGAAAGCTGCAACGAAGAGGGAAAAATGGCCAGCGATACTCACCATCACGATGTTCCCGCGATGGATTATGCCGAACATGACAAGACCTTTGGCCTGTTCGCGGCGCTCATCAAATGGGGCACTGTCCTCTCGCTGACCATCACGATCCTGGCCGGCACCTTCACTGGCACTATTCCCTGGCTCTTCGGCCTCGCCGTGATCGTCGCTCTCACCGCGATCGTCGCCAAGTTCTTCTGAAGAACAGACCGCGGGAAATCGCCTTTAGAAGGCAAACGCTCGAACCGACACGCCACAGGCTTGCCGGTTCACCCATTGTGATCCGCCCGAAAACGGCGGAGGGGAATTGAACGGGGGCCGACATGCGCATTGCTGTTCTGGACGAGACGAAAAACGGCGAACCGCGCGTCGCGACGACGCCGGAGACCGTCAAGAAGTTGATGGTGCTTGGCGCGAACTTCGCGATCGAGAAGGGTGCCGGCGCGGCCTCTTCCATCTCGGACGCCGATTTCGAGGCTGCCGGCGCTTCGATCGCCAAGAACGCCGCCGAAGCGCTCAAGGATTCGGATGTCGTTCTCGCCGTCCGTCGCCCCAAGGGCGAACTGGCCGCCAAGATGAAGAAGGGCGCGCTCGTCCTTTCGATCATGGATCCCTACGGCAATGCCGAGGCGCTCCAGCCCTTCGCCGACAAGGGCATCGCCACCTTCGCGATGGAGCTGATGCCCCGCATCACCCGCGCGCAGGTGATGGATGTTCTCTCCTCCCAGGCCAATCTCGCCGGCTACCGCGCGGTGCTCGACGCCGCCGAGGTCTACGGCCGCGCCTTCCCGATGATGATGACCGCCGCCGGTACCGTGCCGGCAGCCCGCGTCTTCATCATGGGCGCGGGTGTCGCCGGCCTTCAGGCGATCGCGACCGCGCGCCGTCTCGGCGCTGTCGTCACCGCCACCGATGTGCGCCCCGCCGCCAAGGAACAGGTCGCCTCGCTCGGCGCGAAGTTCGTCGCGGTCGAGGATGAGGAATTCAAGCAGGCCGAAACAGCCGCCGGCTACGCCAAGCCGATGTCGGCGGAATATCAGGCCAAGCAGGCGGCACTGGTTGCCGAGCATATCGCCAAGCAGGATATCGTCATCACCACCGCGCTGATCCCCGGCCGGCCGGCCCCGAAGCTCGTCTCGAAGGCGATGGTCGAATCGATGCGTATGGGCTCGGTCATCGTCGATCTCGCAGTCGAGCGCGGCGGTAACTGCGAGCTCTCGGAAGCCGACAAGATCGTCGATCACAAGGGCGTCAAGATCATTGCCTGGTCGAACACGCCCGGCCGCCTCGCCCCGACTGCCTCCGCGCTTTATGCCAAGAACCTTTTCGCCTTCCTCGAAACGATGATCGACAAGGGCGAAAAGAAAATCGCGGTCAACTGGGACGACGAGCTCGTCAAGGCAACCTGTCTGACGAAGGACGGCGCGCTCGTCCACCCGATCTTCGCGCCCAAATCATGAATTCGACCCCGCGCTGACACGCTGGAGGAACCCCGATGGCCAATACCCCCCAACAGCTTCTCGATCAGGCGAAGGCCGCGCAGGCCGCCGCCGATGCCGCGCTTGCCAAGGCACAGGCCGCGCTGAATGCCGCCGAGAAAATGGCGGATGCCGGTGGCGCTGCGGCTGCTGCCGCGACCGGCGGCATGGTCGATCCCACAATCTTCCGCTTCGCGATCTTCGTGATGGCGATCTTCGTCGGCTATTACGTCGTCTGGTCGGTGACCCCGGCGCTGCACACACCGCTGATGTCGGTCACCAACGCGATTTCCTCAGTCATCGTCGTCGGTGCGCTGCTCGCGGTCGGCGTGCCGCTCCTCGCAGAGGGTTCGGGCTGGGCACGCGGCTTTGGATTCCTCGGCCTCGTGCTCGCCAGCGTGAACATCTTCGGCGGCTTCCTCGTCACCCAGCGCATGCTCGCCATGTACAAGAAGAAGGGCTGAGCCGATGAACGCCAACCTCGCGAACCTTCTCTATCTCGTCTCGGGCGTGCTGTTCATTCTGGCGCTGCGCGGTCTCTCGCATCCCTCGACCTCGCGCCAGGGCAATCTGTTCGGCATGATCGGCATGGGCATCGCCGGCGTGACTACCTTGATGCTCTCGCCGCCGGCGGGTTTCTCCGGCTGGGCACTGGCGTTCCTCGGTCTCGGCATCGGCGGCGGCGTCGGTGCCTACATGGCGAAGAAGGTCGAAATGACCAAGATGCCGCAGCTCGTGGCATTTTTCCACGCGCTCGTCGGTCTCTCTGCCGTGTTCGTCGCGGCAGCCGCGCTTTATGCGCCTCAGGCCTTCGGCATCGAAATCGCCGGCAAGATCAAGGGCGGTTCACTGTTCGAAATGGCGCTTGGCGTCGCTATCGGCGCGATCACCTTCACCGGTTCGGTCATCGCCTTCCTCAAGCTCGACGGCCGCATGAGTGGCAAGCCGATCATGCTGCCGCAGCGCCATGCCATCAACATCGCGCTTGGCGTTCTGCTGGTGGTACTGATCGGCATCTTCATCGGCACCCAGAGCCAGGTCGTGTTCTGGCTCATCACGCTTGTCGCGCTGGCGCTCGGTGTGCTGCTCATCATCCCGATCGGCGGCGCGGACATGCCGGTGGTCGTCTCGATGCTCAACTCCTATTCGGGCTGGGCGGCGGCGGGCATCGGCTTCACGCTGGGCAACCTCGCGCTCATCATCACCGGCGCGCTGGTCGGCTCCTCGGGTGCGATTCTGTCCTACATCATGTGCAAGGGCATGAACCGCTCGTTCTTCTCGGTCATCCTCGGCGGTTTCGGCGGCGATACCGCCGCGGCGGCCGGTGGCGCGAAGGAAAATCGCCCGGTCAAGCAGGGTTCGGCGGACGACGCAGCCTTCATTATGAAGAACGCGTCGAAGGTCATCATCGTACCTGGGTACGGCATGGCGCAGGCGCAGGCGCAACACGCGCTGCGCGAGATGGCGGATACGCTCAAGAAGGAAGGCGTCGAGGTCAAATACGCGATCCACCCGGTCGCGGGCCGCATGCCGGGCCACATGAACGTGTTGCTCGCCGAGGCCAACGTGCCTTACGACGAGGTGTTCGAGCTCGAGGACATCAACAACGAGTTCGCGCAGGCCGATGTGGCCTTCGTCATCGGCGCCAACGACGTGACGAACCCCGCCGCCAAGACCGATCCGCAATCGCCGATCTTCGGCATGCCGATCCTCGATGTCGAGAAGGCCAAGACCGTCCTGTTCATCAAGCGCGGCATGGGCTCGGGCTACGCCGGCGTCGAGAACGAACTCTTCTTTATGGACAACACCATGATGCTGTTCGGCGACGCGAAGAAGATGACTGAGGAGATCGTCAAGGGCCTCGCCCACTGACATTTCCGGAACCGGCGCTAGGTTAAGGGCGTCGATCACGCACGTGGTCGGCGCCTGCTTCTTTCCGGAGGCACGATGAACCTTCCCCTTCCAAAAGCGCTAAGGATCGTCCGGTGGCCGCTCGCGCTCGCGGCGATTCTCTACCTGGCGGCAGCGGGATACATGGCGATCAACCAGCGTGCCTTCCTCTACCGGGTGGCCCCGGCCTGGGTCGCGCCGGAAAGCCAGAATATCCCGCGCGCCGAGAGCTACGCCCTGACGATGCCTGACGGCGTTGCCCTGCGCGGCTGGCGCGTACCGCCTGCAAACCCCGAGGCCGTTACTTTCCTCTATTTTCACGGGAACGCGAACGGGCTCGATCGTCGAGCAGGTCGTTTCCGGCTGATGACCGCCGACGGTTCGGGCCTCGTCGCCCTCTCCTATCGCGGATACGGCGGCTCAGGCGGCGCGCCGAAGGAGACTCTCCTGTTGGCTGATGCCGCCGCGATCTATGCCGAACTCACGAAGACCATGCCGGAAGATCGCATCGTGATTTTCGGCGAATCGCTCGGCTCTGGCATCGCGCTCGATCTCGCACGCCGGGCTCGGGCAAAGGCGGTTATTCTCGACAGTCCTTATCTCTCCGTCCTTGCACGCGGGCAGGAAAGCTATCCCTGGCTGCCGGTGTCGCTGTTGCTGGTCGACCAATTCCGCTCGGATCTGAAGATCGGCGCAGTTTCGTCGCCTGTCTTCATCATGCATGGAACAGCGGACCGGACTATCCCGCATACGGATTCGGAAAAGCTTGCCGCACTCGGAAGGCCCGGAAACGTCACCCGGAAGGTCTATCCGGGCGAACCCCACGTAGTGCCTTATGATCGGGGACCGAATGTCGATATCCCGGCCTTTCTCAGCCGAATCGCTGCCCGGCAGTAGAAGTCTCAGAACAATCCACTGCCGCGCGTGCCCGCAAGGCCCTGCTTGGCGATCCTGTTCGAACCATCGATGGTCAGCGCGCGCTGGAAGCTCTCCTGCGCCTCGCTCTTCTTGCCGGCGCGATCAAGCGCGATACCGCGCAAGGCCCAGGTGTCCGCGCTCTTGTTGTCGACGTTGAGCGCAGCGTTGAAATCCTCCAGCGCCGCATCGAACTTGCCAACCGCTATGAGGCTCTGTCCACGCGCCTGATAAGGCGGGGCAACATAGGGGTTACGATCGATCGCCGCGTCGAAATCGCCGATGGCGAGAGGATGCTGACCCTGCGCCTGATAGACGAGGCCACGCCCATGATAGGCTTCCGCGCCGGCCGGGTTGAGCTGCACGACGCGGCCGAGATCGGCGATCGCCTCGGCGAGGTTGCCTTGCGCACGATAAAGATTGCCCCGGCCGAGATAGGCAGGGTGATAATTGGCGTCGGCGGTGATGGCGCGGTTGAAATCGGCCAGCGCCGCATCATTCCGGCCGATCTGGCGGAAGGCCAGCGCCCGGTTGTTGTAGGCCGCCGCATAATTCGGATTTAGCTGGACCGCCTTGTTGAAGTCGGCAATCGCATCCTGGAACTTGCCGGCGCGGGCGTAGGCCGCCCCGCGCGTGTTATAGGCCTGCGGATCGTTCGGATTGGCGCGGATAACATCCGAAAGGGAAGCGATGTTGGTCGCCGCCGCCTGACTGTTCCCTGCGTCGTCGACCTCGGCGATACCGGTGGGATTGAGGCTGCTGACGGTTTCACAAGCAGCAAGCGCGCCGGCCAGAAACGCCGCGAGTGCGACGGGCTTCAACGCGGAAAAGCGCATCGAACCCTTTCCAAGGAACCGGCTATAGTCCAAAAGCCCGTTCATCCTGCGCCCCTCAATTCACCGCTGCGACTTGCAGCCTACGCGAGACTTGCGGCCGGATTGTAGCATTCCGACCCCGCGATATGATCCCGCCAACGACTTCCATTTCAAGACAAAAAGCGCCCTGCGAAAGGGCGCTTTCAAAGAAACCGGCCAGATGAGCCAGAAACGACACGATCCTTGCGGATCGCCTCGTTACTTCTTCTTCACCGGCATCGGCAGCACACCCTCGCGCTGCAGGCGCTTGCGGGCGAGCTTGCGGGAACGGCGAACGGCCTCGGCCTTTTCACGCGCCTTCTTTTCGGAAGGCTTCTCGTAATGGCCGCGCAGCTTCATTTCACGGAAAATGCCTTCACGCTGCATCTTCTTCTTGAGGGCGCGGAGGGCTTGATCGACGTTATTGTCGCGGACGAGGACCTGCACGTTGGCTCCGATTGATAGTGAAACGGACGATGTTCTGAATTCGGATCGAAGACGCCTCGCATGAAAGGCTCCCCGAAAGTGCGCGCGTATAACAAAGAGAACACGGCTTGTCCACCTGTCTCGCGCCTGCGCGGCTGAAATTCTGCACGGCGGGAATTCCGCTCCCGCCTACGCAAGGATCCTATTGATGTGCCCCATCTTCCGCCCGGTGCGGATCTCGGCTTTGCCGTAAAGGTGCAGATGCGCACGGCCATCCGCGAGGATCTCGCGCCAGCGGGCGGCCTCCTCGCCGATGAGATTGATCATCTCGATGGATCCGAGACGCGCGGGATCGCCAAGCGGCCAGCCGGCAACCGCGCGGACATGCTGCTCGAACTGGCAGGTAAACGCGCCGTCCATCGTCCAGTGACCGGAATTATGGACGCGCGGCGCGATCTCGTTGACGATCACCTGCCCGCCCGCAGCGTCGTCGATCAGGAAGAATTCGACGGCGAACGTGCCGATGTAATCGAGAGCTTCTGCGATGCGCCGGGCGATGGATACCGCTTCCGCGGCTGCTTTGGCGCCGATCCTCGCCGGAACGACGGAACGGTGGAGAATGTGGTTTCGATGCTCGTTCTCGGTCACGTCAAAGGCTGCGAAGGCACCATCCTCTCCACGCGTCGCGATCACCGAGACTTCACGATCAAAACGCACGAAACTCTCGAGAATGCCGGTCCGGCCGCCCAGAACCGCAAAGGCTTCCTCGACCTCGCCGGCTCTCGTGATTTTCGCCTGCCCCTTGCCATCGTAGCCGAGCCGAGTCGTCTTGAGCACGGCAGGAACACCGAACGCCCCGCCGACGAGATCACGGAGCGTCCGAAGGCTCGTGATCTCCTCGAAATCCGCCGTCATCGCGCCGAGACGGCGGGCGAGACGCTTTTCCTCAAGGCGGTCCTGCGCGACCTCCAGCGCCTTCGAACTCGGCCGGACCGGTTTCAGGCCCTCCAGGAAACGCACGGTCTCGACCGGCACGTTCTCGAATTCATAGGTGATGGCATCGACGCCGCCGGCAAAGGCGGCAAGCGCCGCCTCGTCGCGATAATCCGCAATGGTGGACGCTGCCGAAACCGTGAAGGCCGGGCTGTCGGCTTCCGGCGCGTAGATATGGCAGTCGAGACCCAGCCGCGCCGCAGCCAGCGCCAGCATCCGGCCGAGTTGACCGCCGCCGAGAATGCCGATCCTGTCTCCCGGTTTCAGCATCACGCGCCGTTCAGGCCTCGTCCTTGGGGAAATCGGCGACTGAATCGGTCTGCCGCGTGCGCCAGGCTTCAAGCCGAGCGCCCAGAGCGGCGTCGTTGAGCGCGAGGATTGCCGCCGCCATCAATCCGGCATTGGTTGCCCCCGCCTTGCCGATCGCCAGCGTGCCGACGGGAATACCGCCCGGCATCTGCACGATCGAGAGCAGCGAGTCCTGGCCGGAGAGCGCTTTCGATTCAACGGGAACGCCGAGCACCGGCAGGCTTGTCATCGAGGCGGCCATGCCCGGCAGATGCGCGGCGCCACCCGCGCCGGCGATGATCACCTTGAACCCGGCGGCTTTCGCGCCCTTGGCAAAGCTGACGAGACGATCCGGCGTGCGATGGGCGGATACGATCCGCGCCTCATAGGTGACATCGAGCGCCTTGAGGACATCGGCCGCATCGTCGGCCAGTCGGACTGGCTGCCCATGATGATGGCGACGGAAGGCGGCACGGCGGACCTCCTCGAATGCGAAGCGGCAGGGCAAGGCCCGGTGGAACCGCTTTCGATGGAAGGTCAGCGAGTTAGGCGAAGGGCGGCACGAAGGCAAGCCGGAATCGGCGTCCTCACCCGGATTTCCGCCTTCTTGCTCAGGCGATGATATCCGGCGTGATCCGGTCGAAGATTTCGGAAAGCCGGTCGCGCAGTTGCAGCTTACGCTTCTTGAGGCGCTGCACCTGGAGCTGATCGAAGGAACCGAGCTGTTCGAGCGCCGCGATCGCCGCGTCGAGATCACGATGCTCGATCTGCAGGCGATGCAGTTCCGCCTCCAACACCCGCCGCTCTTCCTCCGAAACCTCACCCCGCATCTTGCCCTCGCCACAAGGTCGTCCCGAAATACCGGAAACATGGCCAGATCGCACGCCCGGAGACAGCGTCAAGTCCAGCACGGCACTCGTTAGCCTGTCGTTAACACCGTTGTCCACAGCGAAGGCGGTTTACGAAAATGGGAAGATATTTCTCTTGAGCCACCTCAGGGATGTGACACACTGAAATGCCCGACACAAGGAACGGAGGTTTCTGATATGTCGATGACGGCACATATCGCCGAGCTGGAGCGCAAACATCAGGCGCTCGATCGAAAAATCGCCGACGAACTGGCACTTCCCGCGAAAGATAGCGTAAAAATAGCGGCCTTGAAACGGCAGAAACTCATTCTCAAGGACGAGATTTCCCGCCTCAGATCCCAACCGCCGACACCATCTCTCCACTGACAGAAAACGCCGTCTTCCCCTGAGGAAAGACGGCGTTTCTGTTTTTTTTGCAGGTCCGGCAGTGTCGACTTAGACGGCCATCACGTTCTTGCCGAGGTGGGTCGTTTCGGTGGCAACGGTCACGGGCTTGCCCTGATGCGTGGCCTCCGAAGCGGTGCGGACCGGCTT
>DAORNC010000100.1:0-324 GCA_035440785.1 Rhabdaerophilum sp.
CCCGACGCCCGCCGCACCTGCTGCCGCCGCTCCGGCGGCGGCTATCCCGGCCGCGACGGTTCCAGCGACTCCCCGCACCGAAGTTGCCGGCTATGACGCCTCGGGCGAAATTCCCGCCGGCACCGAGATGGTCAAGACCACCGTCCGCGAAGCCCTTCGCGACGCGATGGCCGAGGAGATGCGGCGCGACGGCGATGTCTTCGTCATGGGCGAGGAGGTCGCCGAATATCAGGGCGCCTACAAGATCACGCAGGGGCTGCTACAGGAGTTCGGTGCGCGGCGTGTCATCGATACGCCGATCACCGAGCACGGTTTCGCCGGCAT
>DAORNC010000100.1:390-1478 GCA_035440785.1 Rhabdaerophilum sp.
AGGCGATCGATCAGATCATAAATTCGGCGGCGAAGACGCTCTACATGTCCGGCGGCCAGATGGGCGCGCCGATCGTGTTCCGTGGCCCGAACGGCGCGGCGGCGCGCGTCGCCGCGCAGCACAGCCAGGATTACGCGGCATGGTATAGCCAGATCCCCGGCCTCAAGGTGATCCAGCCGTGGTCGGCGGCGGATGCGAAGGGCCTGCTCAAGGCCGCGATCCGCGATCCGAACCCGATCATCTTCCTCGAAAACGAGATCCTCTACGGCCAGTCGTTCGACGTGCCGAAGATGGATGATTTCGTGCTGCCGATCGGCAAGGCGAAGATCGTCCGGCCGGGCCACCACGTCACGCTGGTCTCGTTCGGCATTGGCATGACCTACGCGATGAAAGCGGCCGAGGCGCTGGCGGGCGAGGGGATTGAGGCCGAGGTCATCGACCTGCGCACCATCCGCCCGATGGATGTCGCGACCGTTGTGCGCTCGATCCAGAAAACCAACCGCTGCGTCGCCATCGAGGAAGGCTGGCCGCAATCCGGCGTCACCGCCGAGATCGGCATGAAGATCATGGAGGAGGCGTTCGATTATCTCGATGCGCCGGTCGCCCGCGTCACCGGCAAGGACGTGCCGATGCCCTACGCCGCCAACCTCGAAAAGCTTGCGCTGCCGAACGTCGGCGAGGTCGTCGCGGCGGCCAAATCCGTGCTGTATCGGTGATGTGAATGCGAAAAATTGACTTCAACGTTTGGGAGATTGAGGTCATAGACGGACTTGAGTCCTTGCATCGCGAAACAGTGCCCGGACACAGGTTGACATTCGACGGAGCAAAGGCGTTGGTGAAAGCTTTGGCTGTAAAATACGAGCCACTTACTTTCAAAGAAACTGTCTTTAGCTTGCTCAACAAGCGTCGAGGCGGTCCATTCAATGGCCCCGTTTTTGACGCCGAATATTTTATGGATCCAGACAGCGAGCGTGCCGGTTTTGCAATTTATGCGCCCACGATCACAGTCTTAGCCCAGTTCCGTCTTAAACAAGAAACCTGTGACTTCATTCGAGAAAATCGTCGCAGAAACGTCGCGCAGATTTAGC
>DAORNC010000100.1:1591-4088 GCA_035440785.1 Rhabdaerophilum sp.
GAGATCGAGACCGACAAGGCGACCATGGAGGTCGAGGCGGTCGATGAGGGCGTGCTCGCCAAGATCGTCGTTGCCGCCGGCACGCAGGATGTGCCGGTGAACCAGCTCATCGCGCTGATCGCCGGTGAGGGCGAGGACGCGAAGGCCGTCGCTGCCGGTGGTGGCGCTGCCACGCCCGTTCCTGTTGCCGCCCCGGCTCCGGCTGCTGCTTCTGTCGCTGCTGCCCCGGTCGCTCAGGCCGCGCCAGCCGCTGCTGCGGCCTCCGCCGCTTCCGGCTCGCGCGTGTTCGCGTCGCCCCTCGCGAAGCGCATCGCCAAGGATGCGGGCATCGATCTCGCCGCCATCAAAGGTTCCGGTCCGCATGGCCGCGTGGTGATGGCGGATGTCGAGGCCGCCAAATCGGGCGGCGGCGCCAAGATCATCCCCATGCCGGGTGCGGCCGCGCCTGCCGCTGCGCCGAAGGCGGCGCCGGCGCCTGCAATGGGCGACGACCAGATCAAGAAGCTCTTTGCGGAAGGCTCCTACGAGGAAATCCCGCATGACGGCATGCGCAAGACCATCGCGCGCCGGCTGCAGGAATCGAAATCGACCGTCCCGCACTTCTACCTCACGGTGGATTGCGAACTCGATGCGCTGCTTGCGCTCCGTGAGCAGATCAACAAGTCCGCCCCGGTGAAGGACGGCAAGCCCGCCTTCAAGCTCTCGGTCAACGACATGGTGATCAAGGCGATGGCGATGGCGCTGAAAGCCGTGCCGGACGCGAACGTTTCGTGGACCGAGGGTTCGATGCTCAAGCACAAGCACGCCGATGTCGGCGTCGCGGTGTCGATCCCCGGCGGGCTCATCACGCCGATCATCCGCGATGCCTGCCACAAGACGCTCTCCGCCATCTCGAACGAGATGAAGGATCTCGCCGGCCGCGCCAAGGCGCGCAAATTGAAGCCCGAGGAATATCAGGGCGGCACCACGGCGGTCTCGAACCTCGGCATGTTCGGGGTGAAGGATTTCGCTGCCGTCATCAACCCGCCGCACGCCACCATCCTCGCGGTCGGCGCGGGCGAGCAGCGCGCCGTGGTCAAGGGCGGGCAGGTGGTCGCCGCGACGGTGATGTCCGTCACGCTCTCGACCGACCATCGCGCTGTTGATGGCGCGCTGGGTGCGGAACTGCTGCAGGCGTTCAAGGGCTACATCGAGAACCCGATGGGGATGTTGGTCTAGTCGAGGGGCGGGGGAAGCGGCGATGAAAACCGTCCTCGCCTATGGCGACTCAATCACCTGGGGAACCGATCCGGCACGCACCGGGTTGCGGCACGCGTTCGCGGATCGCTGGCCGAACGTGCTTCAGGCGCGGCTCGGGGAGGGGGTGCAGGTGGTCGCCGAAGGCCTCGGCGGCCGCACCACCGCGCATGACGACTACCTCGCCGACTGCGACCGCAACGGCGCGCGCATCCTGCCGACGATCCTGCAGACGCACCGGCCGGTGCATGTCGCGATCATCATGCTCGGCACCAACGACATGAAGCCGGCCGTGGCCGGGAGCGCTTCCGCCGCGTTCCTCGGCATGAAGCGCTGCGTCGAGATCATTCAGAAGCATTCGCCGCGCGTGCCGGGCTTCGCGGGCACGAAGGTGCTGGTGGTCGCCCCGCCGCATATCGTCGAGACGAGGGACCCGTTCTTCGCCGAGATGTTCGAGGACGGGATCGTGAACTCGAAAAAGCTCGCGCCCTACTATGAGGCGCTGGCGGTGGAAATGGGGTGCGCCTTCTTCGACGCCGCGCGCGTCGCGACGGCCAGCGAAATCGACGGTGTGCATCTCGATGCCGCCAACACGCGAGCCATCGGTGAGGCGCTGGCCCCCAAGGTGCGGGAATTGTTGAAGGATTAGGAGAATTGCGCCCGATCAAGGAGCGGAAGGGAGGCTCGTCTAGTCTGGTTCTATCAAAACCGGAGCCAAGGAGAGCCGAATGAGCCACGTCCCCCACGAACTGATCGCCGAATTCCCCGAGTTTGCCTTCAAGATTACCGAGATGAAGACATCCGAGCCGCATTTCGCGCGGCTCTACGAGGACTACCATGAGGTCAACCGCGCCATTCATCGCGCCGAGACCAATGTCGAGCCGACAGACGATCTCCACATGGAGGAGATGCGGAAGCGGCGGATTAAACTGAAGGACGAACTCTACACGATGCTCAAGGGCTGACGGGAGGTTCGGGAAAGGAGACGATGTGACAGAGAACGATACGCGCAAAAAGCGCTTTCTGCCGCCGCTCCTTTCCCTGCCCGCCCTCTCCATGTTGATCGCCTCGCTCTCGCTCGCCTCCTCAATCAGCCAGAGTTACAATTACCGGCGCAATATCGAGACCGTTCAGCAGAACGTGCTACGTGCCGAGAACCTCAAGACCTGCCGCGAAATCATCGACGTGTTCTTCGGCTTCCGCCTCAAGGCGGAGGATGCGCAGATGCGCCGCAGCGCCGATTCCACGCGTGAACTCAAGG
>DAORNC010000100.1:4179-10172 GCA_035440785.1 Rhabdaerophilum sp.
ACCTGGAAACTCAACGAAATAGCGGAGAAGGCCGGCACCTGGCCGCCCGCCGAGTTCGACGCCAAGTTCGCCGAGGCCGACAGGGTTTTCGGCACGCTGAACGAGGATTGCGCGCGCCTCGCGCAGTTCGTGAAAATCTGAAAAAACGGGGAACACCATGTCCGCTTACGACGTCATCATCATCGGCTCCGGCCCGGGCGGCTATGTTACCGCCATCCGCTCGGCGCAGCTCGGCTTCAAGACCGCGATCGTCGAACGCGAGCATCTGGGCGGCATCTGCCTCAACTGGGGCTGCATCCCAACGAAGGCGCTCCTGCGCTCGGCGGAGATCCTCCATTACGCGCAGCACGCCAAGAGCTACGGCCTCACGCTGAACGGCACCATCACGCCGGACGCGACGGAGGTGGTGAAACGTTCGCGCGGCGTCTCGGCGCGCCTCAACGGCGGCGTTGCGTTTCTCATGAAGAAGAACAAGATCGACGTCATCTGGGGCGAGGCGAAACTGTCGAAGCCCGGCGAGATCGTCGTCACCGAAACAAAAAAACCCGCCATGCAACCGCAGAACCCGGTGCCGAAGGGCGTGCAAGGCCCCGGCATCTACACGGCCAAACACATCATCGTCGCGACCGGCGCACGACCGCGCGTGCTGCCGGGGCTGGAACCGGATGGCAAGCTGATCTGGACCTATTTCGAGGCGATGGTGCCGCCTGCGATCCCCAAGAGCCTCATTGTCATGGGTTCGGGCGCCATCGGCATCGAATTCGCCTCATTCTACCGGGCGATGGGCGCGGAGGTGACCGTCGTTGAGGTGATGGGGCAGGTGATGCCGGTCGAGGACGCGGAAATCTCCGGCATCGCCCGCAAGGCCTTCGAGAAGCAGGGGATGAAAATCCTGCTCAACACCAAGGTCACCAAGGTCGAGAAGGGCGCGAATTCGGTCACCGCGCATATCGAGGACGACAAGGGCGCAAAGCAGACGCTGACCGCCGAGCGGATGATCTCCGCGGTGGGCGTCGTCGGCAACATCGAGAACCTCGGCCTCGAAGCGCTTGGCATCAAGACCGATCGCGGTTGCGTCGTGATCGACGGCTACGGCCGCACGAACGTGCCGGGCATCTATGCCATCGGCGATGTCGCCGGTCCGCCGATGCTCGCCCACAAGGCCGAGCATGAGGGCGTCATCTGCATCGAGCACATCAAAGGGCTGCACGTTCACCCGATGGACAAGCGCAAGATCCCCGGCTGCACCTATTGCCACCCGCAGGTCGCCTCCGTCGGTCTCACGGAGGCCAAGGCCAAGGAAGCGGGCTACGATATCCGGGTCGGCCGGTTCCAGTTCGGCGCCAACGGCAAGGCGATCGCACTCGGCGAAGACAACGGACTCGTCAAGACCATCTTCGATAAAAAGACCGGGCAGTTGCTTGGCGCACATATGGTCGGCGCGGAGGTCACGGAACTCATTCAGGGCTTCGTCGTCGCGATGGGCCTCGAGACGACCGAGGAAGATCTGATGCACACGATCTTCCCGCACCCGACGCTCTCGGAGATGATGAAGGAAAGCGTGCTCGATGCCTATGGCCGTGCACTGAATGCGTAAGGCGGCTGATCCAAAAGATAGGCGGCGGGAGGTCTCGTCGCCTTATTCGTTATTGAACTTCACGATCAGTACGTTGAGGTCCTCGCGCGGCGTGAAGTTCTGGTAGCGCACCTCGAACTGCGTCGGCCCGATCTTCTTCACACCCGAACCGCAGAAGCTGACGAGGTTATCCGCCGCCCCCTTGTCGATCACGAGGCGGAAATCGCCAATCGGACCGGCCCAGTTCGCGCCAGTCTTGAGCACGTAGGCAAGCCAGACCTCGGAATAGGCATGCGATTCCTTGAGCTTCGCCTGCCGCGCATCGAAGGCGCGGACGAAGCCGTCGTCGACGCAATAGGTCTTCCGCTTTTCGACGAATTCGGGCGTGCCGCGATATTCGCGGTTGAATGCGCCGCCGACACTGCCGCCGGGCATCGGTGCATAGCTGTGCTCGACCGACACCGTGCGCCCGGCGGGAAAGACCTGCCGGCGCGTGACGACGGTGCGCGTAACCCAGCGGTTTTCCCAGTCCGGATTATCGGGCGCCCCGATGTTCTGGAGGAGGCCGTCCCTCACCAGCGCATCGAGCTCGGCTTTAGGCAGCTTCTTGAGCGCGGCCTCGAAAACCTCGAACAGCGGCATCACCGGCAGTCCGAGCCTGGTCACGCGCTCGGTTACATCCTGCCCCCTGAAGATAGCGCGCTGCATGAAATCCAGTTTCGCCGGCTGGCCATCGATGAGTGTCTGAAAATTGAGTTCCCGATAGTCCGGGATCGAGGTGACAGGCGAGGCGATATGATCGGGCAGAGGGAAGGCGACCAGCGCTTCGATGTCCTGTGCCGAGGTGTTGGTGAAGCGGTACTTCACCCGCACAGCCTTCTCGGAAACGAAAAGATCCTCGGAATCCATGCGGATCGCATCGGACTTCGTGAGCGTTATCCCGCCGATCGCCAATGCAGCAGCACTGTCGTTGGCCTGAGCAGGCACGAGAGAAACAAGTCCGGCAATGGCAACAAGGCACAAGCGGTTCACCGGGAACTCCACAAGAACGGCTGAAGAGAATTTATCGATGACTCACTGCAACGGCGCTGGCAATGCCTTGTCTTCGGCCATTCACGGAGCCAGATTGAGGAGGCAACGGCAAGGAGCCTTCCCATGCATCTCAGTCCCGGTCTCGGTCTTCTCGTCACGCTCGTTCTTGGCGGCATCGCCGGTTGGCTCGCGAGCCTCATCGTCGGCGGTTCCGGCGGCATCATCCGCAATGTCATCGTCGGGCTAATCGGCGCCGTGGTCGGTCATTTCGTGCTGAACTGGTTGGGCCTGAGACTCGGCGGCCCACTCATTCACTCGATGGTCGCAGCCGTGCTCGGCGGCGTCATCGTTATCGTCGTCGGGCGGTTCCTCAGCCGCTAGCTGTAGATGCCGTAGCGCATGTTGTTGAGCGTCAGGGACACGCTCGCCTGGCCCCGGGCGGATCGAAGTGCGTCAACCGGGCGCCCGCCGATGAATGGCACATGCGCGACGAGCCAAGCATCCGCCGCCTCGGGCGAGCCGAAATCCCCGATAGCCTCGTCACGCAGGGCGTCCGCGCCGGCACGGAGGGCCGGGCTCAGCCGATCGAGGTGAAACCGGACGACCGCCGCAGCGCCTTCGGGTTCCGGCGGCGCAAAGATCGCGAACCGGCGACCCGACAGCCGGTCGAGCCATTCTCTCATGCAGCCACCTTCTTCACCGGCGAAAAACGCCCGCATTCTGCGCGAGGCTTTGAAGCGCTTCAATCGACGAAATTCACTTCAAGCCCAAACCCGGCCTTCATGCATTCGCGTGGAGCGTTGAAGGTCTCGGTCTGGTAAGGCGCGATCTCCACCTCGCGCGGATAAAGGGGGATGAAGAGCTTCGCGTGGATGCGCCGCGTGCCGTGCAGGCTGGTGACTTCGCAGCATGGATCGCAGCGGTATTTGACGAACTTGCGGGCATCGCCCGTCGGCTCGCTCCAGATGCCAGCATCGGCACGATGGGTGGCGGCGAGGGCCAGAACGGCCGCGATATAGATCAATCGCATCGGATCCTCCTTTGGACTTTCGCCCCCCGTCCGGTCCCGATAGGCGCCTTCTAGCACACCAGCCTTGCTTTCTATTTAATACGACCATCCGCATCCTCCGCAGAGCGGGCATGACAGGTTCGCACTTGTCCGCTTGGCGGCTTCGGCATAGGTGAGAACGATCCCTCAAAGGTGACGCCAGAAAAGGTGACGGATGGCGACGATCGACCTTCTGAACAACGATCCGCGGAAGAAGATGCTTTCGGCCGAAACGCGCCACCCCGAGAAGGCGCACCGGCCGGATAACCCGATCCAGCGCAAGCCGGACTGGATCCGCGTCAAGGCGCCCGGTTCGCCCGGCTGGCGTGACACGCACGCCATCGTCAAGGAAAACGGCCTCGTCACAGTCTGCGAGGAGGCCGGCTGCCCGAACATCGGCGAATGCTGGGAGAAGAAGCACGCCACCTTCATGATCATGGGCGACACCTGCACGCGCGCCTGTGCTTTCTGCAACGTCAAGACCGGCATGCCCGCGCCGCTCGATCCGAACGAACCGGATTATGTCGCGACCGCGACCGCCAAGCTCGGCCTGAGCCATGTCGTCGTCACCTCGGTCGACCGCGATGATCTGGAGGACGGTGGCGCCGACCATTTCGCCCGCACGATCCGCGCCATTCGCGAGAAATCGCCAAAGACCACCATCGAGATCCTGACACCGGATTTCCTGCGCAAGGAAGGGGCACTGGAAGTCGTGGTCGCGGCCAAGCCGGACGTCTTCAACCACAACCTCGAAACCGTGCCGTCGAAATACCTCAAGGTCCGTCCCGGCGCGCGCTATTTCCACTCGATCCGCCTGCTTCAGCGCGTGAAGGAACTCGATGCAACCATCTTCACCAAGTCCGGCATCATGGTCGGTCTCGGCGAGGAGCGGAACGAGGTGCTGCAACTGATGGACGACCTGCGTTCGGCGGACGTCGATTTCATCACGATCGGCCAGTATCTCCAGCCGACGAAGAAGCACCACGCCGTGATGAAGTTCGTGCCGCCGGACGAGTTCAAGGGCTACGAGACCATTGCCTATACCAAGGGCTTCCTGATGGTCTCGTCCTCGCCGCTGACACGCTCCTCCCACCACGCGGGCGAGGACTTCGCGAAACTGAAGGCCGCGCGGGACCTGAAAACGAAGTAATGGTCGCCGGCTGATGCCCCGCTTCGAGACCACGCGCCCGGTTCGCCATAGCCCGGAGACGATGTTCAACCTCGTCGCGGATATCGCGCGCTATCCCGAGTTCGTGCCGATGTGCGAGGCGCTGCACATCCGCCGCCGCAATGAAGCCGAGGGCGTGGTGACGCTCCTCGCCGACATGACCATCGGCTACAAGATGATCCGCGAGACCTTCACCACGCGTGTCGAACTCGATCCTGCCGCCAGCCAGATCCGGGTGGCCTACGTGGACGGCCCGTTCAAGCACCTCGAAAACCGCTGGAGCTTTCTGGCACGCCCCGATGGCGGTTCCAATGTGAAGTTCTTCATCGACTACGAATTTCGCAGCCGCACCTTCCAAATGCTGGCCGGTGCGGTCTTCGAGAAGGTGTTCCGCAAGATGGCCGAGGCCTTCGAGGCGCGTGCTGACACGCTGGCCCGTACCTCAGGCTGAAATCGAGACGCCCTCCGCCAGGCCGAGCAGCAGAAGCAGCGCATCGCGTGTCGCCGCCTTGCGAATGCCGGAACGAGCAAGCGTGGGATCGTAACGTCTTTCGATCCGATTGACCTGCCCATCGCGCGAGGCAACCGCGAGGTGCACCAGCCCCACCGGCTTTTCCCCGCTGCCGCCACCGGGCCCCGCGACGCCGGTGATCGAGACTGAGAGATCTGCGTCGGAAGCCCGGAGTGCGCCTTCCGCCATCGCTGCGGCAACCTCGGCCGAAACCGCGCCATGCACCGCGAGCAGTCGCTCCGGCACGCCGAGCATCGCCATCTTCGCCGCATTGGAATAGGTAACGAAACCGCGATCCACAACATCGGATGAGCCCGCGATCGCCGTGAGGTTCATCGCCACCATGCCGCCCGTGCAGGATTCGGCCGTGGCGATCTTCAATCCGCGCGCGCGCGCCGCAGCGAGGACCTTGCGGGAGAGGGCAGGGAGCGTGATCTGGGCCATGAGTGCCTCCTGAAGAACAGCCATCCTCTGCTCAGAAGGCGACCGAGGCAATCGCCATCACGGCGATGCCCTCTTTCCGGCCGGTAAAGCCGAGCTTCTCCGAGGTCGTCGCCTTCACGCCGACCTTCTCGACCGGAAGCGCGAGGATTTCCCCGATCCGCGCCCGCATCGCCGAACGATGCGGTCCGATTTTCGGTGCTTCGCAGATGATCGT
>DAORNC010000101.1:0-6043 GCA_035440785.1 Rhabdaerophilum sp.
CGTGCCATGAGCATGATTATCAAAAATGTGCCTGTCGCGCCCATCAACGCCGCCAGTGCAAGCTCGGTGGTCGCGGGCAGGCGCGAGCCGATCAGTTCGAGCACCGGCATATTGTAGACGAAGGAGCGGCCGAAATCTCCATGCAGCAGCCGCGTGACAAAATCGAGGTATTGCTTCCAGAGCGGTTGATCGAGCCCATAGGCGCGGATCGCGTCCTCGCGGATCTGTTGCGTCGCATCCGGCGAGATCAGCACGTCGATCGGGTTGCCGATCGCGTAGACGCCGATGAACACCAGCAGCGAGATCACGGCCATCACCACGAAGGCCTGAAGGACGCGATGGATGACGAAGCCGATCATCGGCGATGTTCCCGCGTCGTCCTCATGCCCAGTTTTCCGTGATGACCTGTCGGGTCTCCTCGGTCGCGACCTGCCAGATCGCCAGCATCTCCTCGTCCGAGCGCTGGTAGAAGCCGCCGTAGTTGCCGTCACCCAGCATGGTAGCCTTGGCGCCGGGGTCGAGTTGCGGGAAGCGGGCGAGATCGGCCATCGACTTCTGCATCTCGGGCATCGTCACGCCGGGGAGGCGCGTCCAGGGGAAGTTCTCCATCCAGGAGGCGTGCGAGGCGACAGGATCGGTCGCCTGAACCTTGGTCCAGGTTTTCGGTGCATTCCACCAGTTGTGCCATTTCACCTGACAGCCACGATGGCGGTCTAGCCATTCGAAGACCATGCCCTGCGCAGGGCCGTTGCCGCCATGGCCGTTGACGATGGTGATCCGCCGGAAGCCGGCGCGGGCGATCCCGTCGAGCAGATCGCTGACGAGGGCGATATAGGTTGAGAGACGCAAGGTGACCGAACCCGGAAAATCCACGAAATTCGGCGTGAAGCCGTAGGCCTGCACCGGAAAGACCGGGATACCGAGATCGCCCACCGCATCCAGCGCGATCTTCTCGGACAGGATCGCATCGACGGCGAGGCTGAGATAGGCGTGCTGCTCCACCGAGCCGAGGGGCAGCACGGCACGGTCGTCCCGCGTCGCCCGCTCGCGGATCTGCATCCAGTTCATATCCGCGGCGCGCATGATCTACTCCAGGGTTTCCTGTTCTGCCTGATCGGTGCCGAACGTTGCCAGCACCACCTTCGCCAGCAGCATCGACAACATTTCCCGCTCGACGAGGCTGAGAGGAGCAAGCATTTCCTGTTCCATGCCGGCAAAACGGGGCAGGGCCTCGTGGTAGATCGCCCGCCCGGCTGGCAGCAGGGTGAGGATTTGCATCCGGCGGTCGTCGCCATCGGCCTTTCGGGCGATGTAGCCGAGCTTCAGCAATCTGTTCACGGCGCGACTCAGCGTGTTTTTCGGGAACGCGGTGGAGGAGGCAATCTCAGAGGCGGTGACGCCATCGTGAATTGCCAGCGAGTAGATCACCACGAACTCGACGCGGCTGAGCCCGAACCGCTCCTCCACCCAGCCGTACAGGGGGATGTTGTAGCGCAGGGCGATATAATTGAACCGCGCCGCGAAACCGCAGGGGTTCTTCCAGAGGCGCGCGTGGGTGAAGGTATCGAGGCGCTTCCGGTCGAGCCGGGCAGGTTCGCTCATCGCGGCTGTCACCGGGGTGCCGCTTTCGGGAGCGTCCTGCTGCGTTTTGCGTCGGGCTGTTCCGGTGAGGGGCATTTATATAGTTCCATATCGAACCAATATCGCGATCGAACCTACTATAACCCGGAAAATTAGTTCCACAAGGAATTGACGGATCGAAAATCCTCGCATTCAATGGGTGAGGAACGCCCGGCCGTGGCGGCCGGGACGCCCCCATTTCCGGAGGTTCGCCATGGCTGCGCATTTGAAGTTCTCTCCCAAGAAGCTCTCTCCCACGAAGACCATCCGTTCCCTTGCTTTCGCCCTGCTGGCGGCAAGTGCGCTCGCCGCTCCCGCCTTCGCGCAGACGCTGACCATCGGCGTGCGCGGCGGCCCCGATTCCATCGATCCGCATTTCACCGCCACCGGCACGCATGCCGAGGCGCTCAAGCACATCTATGACACGCTCGTCTGGTCCGGCGACGGGCTGGAGCTGGAGCCTCGTCTCGCCGAGAGCTGGAAGGCGATCGACACCTCGACCTGGGAGTTCAAGCTGCGCAAAGGCGTGAAGTTCCACGACGGATCGGATTTCACCGCCGAGGACGTGAAGTTCTCCATCGAGCGTATTCCGGTCGTCGCCGGCCCGAATCCGACGACGATCTACGTCCGTTCGGTCAAGGAAACAAAGATCATCGATCCCCACACGGTCCACATCGTGACGAACGGGCCGGCGCCGACGCTGCCGAACGATTTCATCCGCCTGTTCATCGTCTCCGCCAAGGCTGCGGCGGGGCTGACGAAGGAAAGCGCGAACGAAGCCTTCAATTCCGGCAAGGCGGCGGTCGGCACCGGGCCTTACAAATACGTTTCATGGCAGCCGAAGGGCGACCTCGTCCTCGACCGCAACGACGCCTATTGGGGCCCGAAGGAGCCCTGGGCGAAGCATATCCGCAAGGAAATCGCCAACGACGCGGCGCGCGTCGCGCAGTTGAAGGCGGGGCAGCTCGATCTCATCACGCGCGTCCCGGCAACCGACGTCGCAGCCCTCAAGCGCGATCCGAAGCTCAACGTCCAGACGGTCGATACGGTCTATGTCTTCAACATGGAACTCGACATGCGCGCCGAGGTGAAGGACACCACGGCGAAAGACGGCTCGCCCCTGCCGAAGAACCCCTTCCTCGATCTTCGCGTCCGCGAGGCGATCGACCTTGCTATCGACCGCAAGGCGCTGGCCGAAGTCGCGATGGAGGGGCTCGGCAAGGAAGTGAACCAGATGGTGACGCCCTCCATCTTCGGGTTCAACAAGGCGCTGCCGCCGCGCGAATACAATCCAAAGAAGGCCAAGGAACTGCTCGCGGCGGCGGGCTATCCCAACGGCTTCAAGACCAAGCTCTCCTTCACCAAGGATCGCCTGCCGGGTGATACACAGGTCGGCACCTCCATTGCGCAGATGCTCGCCGCCATTGGTATCGACGCGACGCCGAACGCCCAGCCGGCGGCAGTGTTCTTCCCGGCCCGCACGCGTGGCGAATTCTCGATGTCGATGTCCGGCTGGGGCACGCTGACGGGCGAGGCGAACTACACCCTTTCTTCGCTCGCGCACTCAAACGACAAGGACAAGAAGATGGGTGCGTTCAACGTGCTCAACTACAAGAACGAGGAGATGGACAAGCTTCTCGAAGCCGCTGCCGTCGAACTTGACGAGGCCAAGCGCCGCAAGTTCCTCGAAGATGCGAACGCACTCGTCCTCAAGGATCGCCAGCGCCTGCCGATCGTCGCGGTCGGTTCGGCCTGGGCGATGCAGAAGGCCAAGGTCACGATCACGCCCCGCGTCGATGAAGACACGCTGGCGATGAACATCAAGCCCGCGAAGTAAGCATGGCCGACATCGCGATTGGCCTGCATGGCGGCTGCGGCACGCTCGACCGCAGCCTCCAGTCCGAAGCCGAATGGGCCGAAGCGCGTCAGCACATTGCTGATGCGCTTCGCGCCGGATGGGCGATCCTGAAACGCGGCGGCACGTCGCTCGATGCGGTGGAGGCAACCGTCGTCGTTCTGGAAAACTCGATCCATTTCAATGCCGGCTACGGCGCGGCGCTCCACGCCGACGGGGGGCACGAACTCGACGCCTCGATCATGGACGGTCGCGACCTTCGTGCCGGTGCGATGGCGGCGATCACCCGCACCCGCAACCCGATCCGGGCCGCGCGCGCGCTTCTGGAAAGCGGTCGCGCGGTGATGCTCACAGGGCCATCGGGCGATGATTTCGCTGCATCCGCGGGGCTTGAGATGGTCGAGCCGGCTTATTTTACGACCGAACGCCGGGTGAAAGCGCTGGCGAGCCTCAAGGCTCACGCGGCGCAAGGTACCTTCGCGAAAGCCTCAGAGGCAGAGAAACACGGTACGGTCGGCGCCGTCGCACGCGACCGGAACGGGCATCTCGCTGCCGCGACCTCCACCGGCGGTTTCAACAACAAGCCGGTCGGGCGCGTCGGCGACAGCCCGATCATTGGAGCGGGGACCTACGCGGCCGATGGCATCTGTGCTTTTTCCGGCACCGGTCAGGGCGAGATCTTCATCCGCTGCGTCGCCGGGCACGAGCTCGCCTCGCGCATCCGCTACGGTGGGCAGAAGCTCGGCGAGGCGGCGCATGACCTCGTTCACAACACGCTCGGCGGCTTCGGCATCGGCGCCGGTCTCGTCGCCATAGGGCCGGAGGGCGACCCCGTGACGCCCTACAATACCCTCGGCATGTATCGCGGCTGGATCACGACGCGCGGCGAGTTGGTTGTCGCCACTCACAGCGAGCTTCACGCGCTTGGAGCCGCCGGATGAGCCCACGCATCCTCATCTGGGGCGCGGGCGCGATCGGCGGCACGCTGGGGGCCTACTGGAAGCGCGCCGGGCTCGATGTCACGATGGTCGACATCGTGCCTGAACACGCGCACGCCTGTTCCACCACTGGCCTTGCGATTTCCGGCCCGGTCGAAGAATTCCGGCAGGTCGTTCCGACGCTGACGCCCGATCAGGTCAAGGGGCGCTGGCCGATCATCGTGCTGGGCGTCAAAGCGCAGGCAACCGAGCCGGCCCTCGTCATGCTCGAACCGCATCTGGCGGCCGATGGCTACGTGCTCTCCGCCCAGAACGGGCTTAACGAGATCGCCATCTCCCGCACCATTGGCGCCGAGCGGACGATGGGCTGTTTCGTCAATTTCGGTGCCGATTGGCTCAGGCCTGGAGAAATTCTATACGGCAATCGCGGCGCTGTCGTCGTCGGCGAGATCGATGGGGCGATCCGCGATCGGACGCGCCAGATGCATGAATGGCTGCGCCTCTTCGACCCTGCCGCCGTTCTCACTGACAACATCTGGGGCTATCTGTGGGGCAAGCTCGCCTATGGCGCGATGCTGTTCGCGACCGCGCTGACCCCCGATTCCATGAGCGCAAACTTCGCCGATCCTGCCCGGACCCGCGCGTTCGTGACGCTGGGACGCCAGGTCTTGGCCGTGGCCCAGGCGAGAGGCGTCCAGCCGATCGGCTTTCCGGAGTTCGATGTCGATGCTTTTCTGCCCGGCGGTGCGGATGCACGCGCGGAAGCCGCCATCGCCGCGCTCGCGGTCTATACCTCGAAGACCGCCAAGACCCATTCCGGCATCTACCGCGATCTAGCCGTCCGCAAGCGCAAGACGGAGGTCGATCCACAGATCGGTATCATCGCGAAGTTGGGGCAGGAGGCAGGGATTGCCACGCCGGCGATTGAGATGCTGGTGACACTGATTCACGATATCGAGGACGGAAAGCGGTCGATGAGCGCGGAGACGTTCGCGGTGCTGAGCAGCGGTTGTGGGGGCTGACATGGATATCCGCTTCGACGATAAGGTCGCATTGGTGACAGGCGCCGCGCAGGGCATCGGGCAGGCCATCGCGCTGGCGCTGGCTGGGTCCGGCGCGCGCGTTTTCGTCGCGGATATCGAACAGGCCAAGCTCGAGTCCTTTGCCGCAGGCGCCGGCATGACCCCGCTTGTCCTCGATCTTGCCGATCGCAAGGCTTGTCATGACGCCATCGGTGCGGTGAAGGCCGGGGCGGGGCAGCTCGATATTCTCGTCAATGCGGCTGGTGGCGTGCGCGGGCAGGTCGGCGGGCCCGTCGAGAAAGTAACTGAAGCCGGCTGGCGTGCCATCTTCGAAGCCAATGTCGATGGCGTTATGTGGCTCTCGCAAGCCGCAGCGCCGCTGATGCGGCAGGGAGGGCAGGGGCGTATCGTCAATATCGCCTCCGGCGCCGGGCTGCGACCGAGCCTTACCGGCATTCAGGCCTATACGGCGGCGAAGCACGCGCTCGTAGGGCTCACGAAGCAGCTCAGCCAGGATCTCGGACCGTCGGGCATCACCTGCAACGCCGTGGCGCCGGGGTTCGTCCGCTCGAACCCGACGACGGAGAAGCAATGGCAAAGCTACGGAC
>DAORNC010000101.1:6112-10084 GCA_035440785.1 Rhabdaerophilum sp.
CTGTTTCTCTCGTCCGATCAGGCCGGCTGGATCAGCGGGCAGATCCTCTCGGTCGATGGCGGGCGGTCCTGAGGGCGCCCTCGTGTTCTGCCGTTCTCCTTGGCGGCGAGGGAATTAGGGCTTGCGACTTTCGTCGGGGATTGCGAACATCCGTGCAGTGAATGAACGCCGGGCGATGTTGAGACCCGGCGCAAGAACCGGGAGTATTTCCATGATTTTTTCACGTCGTGACGCCCTTAAGGGCGCCGCAGCCCTTGCCGCTCTTTCCGCCACCGGTGGTTCGGCATTGGCGCAGGCCAAGTTCTTCCGCATCGGCACGGGCGGCACGGGCGGCACCTACTATCCGGTCGGCGGGCTCATCGCCAACGCCATCTCGGGCCCGACGCTCAATCTCTCGGCGGTCGCCACCAACGGCTCGGTCGCCAACGTCAACCAGATCGTCGGCGGATCGCTCGAGTCCGGCTTCTCGCAGGCCGACGTCGCGACGTGGGCCTTCACAGCAACCGGCATCTACGATGGCAAGCCCAAGGTCGAAGAGCTGCGCGCGATCGCCAACCTCTATCCCGAGAGCGTCCACGTGGTCGCCAAAAAGGGGCTCAACATCAAGTCGGTCGCCGACCTGAAAGGCAAGCGTGTCTCGATCGACGAGCCGGGCTCGGGCACGCTCGTCAATGCCAAGGCTATCCTGGCCGCTTTCGGCGTCACCGAGAAGGATATCAAGCCCGAGTACCTTAAGCCGCAGCAGTCGGCGGAGAAGCTCAAGGATGGCGCGGTCGACGCCTTCTTCTCGACGACCGGATATCCGCAAGGTTCGATCGCGGAGCTTGCGGCGACGGCCGGCATAGAGCTGGTGCCGATCGACGGCGCCGGGCGCGACAAGATCCTCGCAGCCTTCAAGTTCTTCGCGGCGGACAAGATCCCCGACGAGGTCTACAAGGGCGTCAAGGGCGTCGAAACGATTTCGGTCGGCGCGCAGTGGGTGACGAGTTCAAAGCAGCCGGCCGACCTCGTCTACGAGGTGGTAAAGGGCCTCTGGAGCGACAAGACGCGCGCCGCCCTCGACGCCGGCCACGCCAAGGGCAGGGTGATCCGCAAGGAGACCGCGCTCGCCGGTCTCGGCATCCCGCTGCACGACGGCGCTGCCAAGTTCTACAAGGAGGCCGGCCTCCTGAAGTGACGTCGCCTCCGGGTGCGCTCGTGATACAACTGGCCGCGGCCCTCGCGAAGAGGTTCGCGGCCGGTTTCGTCATGGAGGGTTCGGATGGACAAGGTGAGCTTCTTCAGCGAGGGCGTACGGCTCGACGGGAACCTGTTCCGGCCGGATTCTGCCCGCTTTCCGGGCGATCGACCCGGCGTCGTCCTCTGCCATGGCTATACTGGAACGCGCGATCTCTACCTCCCCGATGCTGCACGTGCCTTGGCGGCCGACGGCTTCGTGGCTCTCACCTTCGACTACAAGGGCTGGGGCACGAGCGACGGTCCGACGCGCCGCCTCGACCCCTACGGACGCGTCGCCGACCTGCAGGCCGCAACGACCTATCTCACGCTGCAGACTGGAGTTGATGTACAGCGCATCGGCCTCTTCGGCTGGAGCTTCGGTGGAGCGACGGCCATCTGGTCGGCAGCGCACGACCGCCGCGTCAAGGCCGTCGTCAGCGCGGTCGGTGTCGGCGATGGGCCGGTCTGGTATCGGAGCGTCCGTTCAGACGCCGAGTGGCAGGACGCCATGAAGCTTGCCGACGAGGATCGCATCGCGCGCCTCACGACCGGTGTCTCGCGCATGACGGAGCGCGCGCGTATTCTCTGGCTCGACGAGGAGTCGAAGCGGATTTCCGCTGCGAGCCGGGCCGGCACGACGGCGAGTGCCGCGACCGACATTCCGGCCGAGTTCATCGACGAGACCATGAACTTCCGCCCGCAGTGGGTGGTCGACAAGGTCGCGCCCGCCGCCCTGCTGCTCATTGCGACCGATGGCGACCTCGTCGTGCCGAAGGCCGAGGCGGAACGCCTCTACGCCGCCGCCAACGAGCCGAAGCGGCTCGTCACGCTCGAGGGCTTCGGCCACTACGCGGTGTATTCGGGCGAAGCTTTCCGCCAGACCATGGCCGCGACACTCGCTTGGCTCGGCGAGCATTTGTGCGCCTGACGGAGTGAGCTACGCTCCTTGCGATGAGAACAGGAGATGACGACCATGGCAGGCATGCTGGCGGGTAAGACGGCGCTGATCACGGGTGGCGGCAGGGGCATCGGGCGGGCAACCGCGCTGCTCTTCGCGAAGGAAGGCGCGCGCGTCGTCGCCTCGGATGTGTCGGCCGATGGGGCTGCCGAGACGGTAGGCATGATCAATGCCGCGGGCGGCCAGGCGCTCGCGATCGGCGGCGACGTCACGCGTGCCGGCGACGTTGCGGCGATGATGACACGCACGCTCGAGGCTTTCGGTCGCATCGACTGTGCGTTCAACAACGCCGGCATCGCCGCATATCAGTTGGGTGTCGCAGGGAAGAAGACGGCGGACTGGACCGAGGAAGCCTTCGACCGGATGATCGCGGTCAACCTGAAGGGCGTGTGGCTCTGCATGCGCGCCGAGCTCGAGCAAATGGTGCGCCAGAAGTGCGGCGTCATTGTCAACACGGCGTCGATCGCGGGGCTGGTCGGCCTCGAGACGTCGTCGGCCTACGTCGCGGCCAAGCACGGTGTCATCGGCCTCACCAAGACGGCGGCGATCGAATATGCAAAGGACGGCATCCGCGTGAACGCCGTTTGCCCGGGCTTCATCGAGACCGATATGACCAAGGATACAATGTCGCGGCGCGGCGACCAGATCCTTGCGCGCGTCCCGGCACGGCGCATGGGCACCGCCGAGGAGATCGCCGAGATGGTGTGCTGGCTCTGCTCGGACCGGGCCGCCTTCGCGACGGGCGTCGCCTACAACGTCGACGGCGGGTACGTGGCGATCTGACCACCCATCGACGCGTCGATCAATTGCCGCCGAAAATTCCGCGGCGCCAATCCGGATCCTCGGTCACACGCTTCGGCCGTGGCGGCGCCTCGGCCGGCGGTGGCGGAAGCGGCTGCACAGCGACCGGTGGTAGCGGCGGCGCCGCAACCGGCCAGGTGACGGCGCGCTTCACCATCGGATTGGCGGCGGCCACGTTCTCGCGGTGGCGATGCTCGGCGCCGACGCGCACATCGAACTCGGCAAGCGTCTGATAGCCGGCCTTGGGCCGAACGTGCACGACGCGATAGCCGCGCGTCTTCAGCTCGGCGAGCAGCATGCGCATGGCACCGGCCGTCGACGGCTGGATGTCGTGGAAGAGGATGATGCCCTTCCGCTTGGCGCGCAGCTGGTTCATGACATTCTGGACGACCTGCACCGCGCTCGGCGTGCGGTAGTCGTAGGCGTCCACCTCGATCGAGAAAATCGCCGAATGACGTGACTGCACGTAGGCGATCGAGGATTTCGGGTCGGAGAGGTAGGGGAAACGGAAAAACGGGGCGATCGGCGCGCCGAGCGCCTTCTGGATCGCGCTGAAGCCGAGCTCGATCTCGGCGCGGGCCTCGGCCGGGCTCAGCCCCGCCTGCTTCTTGTGGCTGAAGGTGTGGTTGGCAATGGTATGGCCGCGCCGCGCGACCGACTTCACCATGGCCGGATCGGAGAGCGCCATGCGGCCGACCATGAAGAAGGTGGCCTTGGTGCAGTGCGAGTCGAGGGCTTCGAGGATCGATTGCGTGTAGGTGCGGTTCGGCCCGTCGTCGAACGTCAGCACCACCTCGCCGTCGGCGAGGAAGTCGTGATCGTGGTACTGCTGGTGCCCAAAGCGCGGGCCGGTGCCGGTATCGATGTCGACGACACGCGTCACGCCGAGCGCGCCTGGGCTGCCGCACCCCGAGGCCGCGGGCGGTACGCCCGGACGCGGACCCGGCGCCTGGCCGGATGTCGGCCCAAAGCTCAGCACCAGCGCTGCCGCGCTC
>DAORNC010000102.1:0-10050 GCA_035440785.1 Rhabdaerophilum sp.
CCGGCCTGGTTGAGGTGCTTGAGCGTAAAGGAAATACCAAATTTCACCGGCGTCAGTGCCAGCCCGCGCTTGAGGATCGGGGAGTGCGCATTGTGTTCCTTGATGGTGGCGCGGCGAGTGCGATAATCGGATGACGTCTCGAGTGTTTCCACAAGCGGCAGCAGTGTCGCGCGGTCGAAGACCTCCATGCCGTAGGGCGTGATCGAGCCACCGTCGCGGTAGAAATTCGCCTTGCGAGTATCGAGCGGGTCCTGCCCGCGCTCGCGGGCGATGGCGTCGATCACCTGCTCGACGGCCAGCACGCCCTGCGGCCCGCCGAAGCCGCGAAACGCGGTATTCGAGACCGTGTTGGTCTTGAGCCGTTTCGAGGCAATCTCGACATGGGGGAGGTAATAGGCATTGTCAGAGTGAAACATCGTCCGGTCGACGACGCCGAGCGAGAGATCCGCTGAATAGCCGCATCTGGCGAGGTGCTCCAGGGCGATGCCTTCGATGAGGCCGTTTTCGGTGTAGCCGACGCGGTAGCGCGAGAGGAAGTCGTGGCGCTTGCCGGTGAGGGCGAAATCCTCGTCGCGGTCGAGCCGCAGCTTGCCCGGTTTGCCGGTGAGCCGCGCGGCGAGGGCGGCAAGCGCGGCCCAATGGCTCGCCTGGCTTTCCTTGCCGCCGAAGCCGCCACCCATACGCCGGCACTCGATCGTCACCTGATGGTCGCGAACGCCAAGGACGCGGGCGACGATATGCTGCACCTCGCTCGGGTGCTGGGTCGAAGAGAGGACGAACATCGTCTCGCCCTCGCCCGGCACCGCGAGCGCGATCTGGCCTTCGAGGTAGAAATGCTCCTGCCCGCCGATTTCGATCTCGCCGGCGAGGCGATGCGCGGCACCATCGATCGCCGGTTCGGCGTGGCCCCGACCGAAGGTGTAATCGGGGAGGACCGTCTCGCCGGTCGAAAGAGCATCGGGAATTGTCACGGAAGCCAATTCCGGCTCGACGTCAATCTCGCCGAGCCGTGCCGCGAGGCGGGCGGCCTTGCGCGTCGTCGCTGCAACCAAGAACACCGGTTGCGAATGGAAACTGATGTGCTCGTCCGCGAGCATGGGCTCGTCGCCGAAGCTGGGCGAGACATCGTTCCTGCCCGGCACGTCGTTCGCAGTGAAGACCGCGACGACGTCCGGCGCAGCGCGGACCTTGTCGAGATCGAGGCGTGTGATCCGCCCGCGCGCGACGGGGGCGAGGCCAAGCGCAAGGTGCAGCGTGCCGGCTGGCTCCGGCAAATCGTCGATATAGGGCGCGGCGCCGGCGACATGCCGGATAGCGCTGTCATGCGCGATGGCCTGATGCACGAGGACGGGCGGTGCATCATCCATGCTGCACCTCGCCGATGACCACGCGGGGATTGATGCGGGTTGCGCGGCTACTGCCGGCGATCTCGGTCAACGCCTTGCCGAGAAGGGCGCGCGCGACCCGAGCACGATAACGAGCCGAGGCACGCATGTCGCTGATCGGCTGGTAATCGGCTTCGAGCGCCTGCACGGCGGCCATCCAGTCATGCGGGTTGGCAAGCGCGGCGCCCTTCAGCGCTTCCTCCGCGCCCGTCGCCCGTTTCGGCGTTCCTGCCATGCCGCCGAAGGCGATCCGTGCGCCGGTGACCGCTCCGTCCGCGATCGCAAGGCGAAAGGCGCCCATCACGGAAGAGATGTCTTCGTCGGTGCGCTTCGAGATCTTGAAGCAGCGAAAATGGCTGCCGGTTTCCAGCCGCGGAACGGTGATACCCGTGACAAACTCGCCGGGTGCCCGATCCTGCTTGCCGTAGTCGAGAAAGAAATCCTCCAGCGGGAGGGTGCGGCTTTTCGCGCCGGCACGCAGGTGCAGGGTCGCGCCAAGCGCGATGAGTGCGGGCGCGAGATCGCCGATGGGCGAGCCATTGGCGATGTTGCCGCCAACCGTGCCCGAGGCACGGACCTGCGCCGAACCGAAGCGGCGCATCAACATCCCGAGGTCGGAGTCGATCCCCTCGAGAACGGGCAGCGCCTGCGCAAGCGTCACCCCCGCACCGAAAAAAGCGGAATCGCTGCCTTCCGCGAGAGTTGTCAGCGCCGTGACACGGCCGAGCGAGATCACGCGGCGGAGTGGTGCGAGCTTCTTGGTCACCCAAAGGCCGACGTCGGTGCTGCCGGCAAGAACCGTCGCCTCGGGGTGACGGGCGATCATCTCTGCAAGGCCGTCGAGATGACGGGGGCTGGCGAAGAAGCGATCCTCGTTACCCACGACGATGTCCCGGTCACCCTCCAGCGCCTTGAGCGCCTCAAGCCTCGCTGCGGAAGCCTCGCTGAACCGGTCTTCCGGCGGGTCGGACAGCACGTCGAAGGCGGCGTCGAAAATCGGGCGGTAGCCGGTGCAGCGACAGAGGTTGCCGGCAAGCACATTGCCGATCGCCTCGCGATCGGGCGGCCTTGATGCTTCGTGGAACGCGGCGAACAGGCTCATGATAATACCAGGCGTGCAGAACCCGCATTGCGAGCCGTGATGGCGCACCATCGCCGCCTGAACGGGGTGAAGCGTGCCATCCTTGGCAAGATCTTCGACCGTCAGGAGTTCGGTGCTGTCGATCTGCCCCAGCAGCAGAATGCAGGCATTGACCGGCAAATAGCGGATCCGGTCACCATCCGCTTTCGCGAGAACGACGGTACAGGCACCGCAATCGCCTTCGTTGCAGCCTTCCTTGGTGCCGGTCGCACCGGCCTCCAGCCGCAGCCATTCGAGCAAGGTCGTCGACGGATCGAAAGCCGAGATCTCCCGTGGCGTACCCCTGAAGATGAAGCGGATCGAGCGGCGCATTGTTCCCCGATGTAAGCCGGCCACGGATCGGTGGCGCAGACGCATCGTTTCCCGCCTTTTCCGAAGTTGCAAGCGCAAAAGGCGGCACGCGGGCCGGCGTCAGGACATCCCGAGATAACGTCCCGGCCGATGGTTGATCGCAAGGATCATGTTGACAACCACTGCGCCGAGCACCGAGAGCGCGAGATTGCCTGGCGCGAGAACGAACACCGATGCGGCGAGAATGCCGAGATCGATGCCGAGCTGGATATAGCCGGCGCGCCAGCCGAGCTTTTCCTGAAGATACATGGCGAGGATGTTGATGCCACCGAGCGCCGTGCGGTGGCGGAACAACATCAAGAGGCCGGTTCCCATCAGACCGCCGCCGGCGACGGTCGCGAAGAGGGGATCAAGGTGCGCGAAGGCGACCCATTTCGGCACCAAGGCTGCGAAAAAGGCAACGGCGGAAACCGCGAAGAATGTGCGCAGGGCGAAGAGCCAACCCATGCGGAGGGTGGCGAGTACGTAGAACGGGAGGTTGACCAGCGAGAAGACGATCCAGAATCCGTAACCGGTGGCATATTGCAGTAGCAGCGAAAGCCCGGCGGTGCCGCCCGTGACAAGCTGGGCTTTGCCGTAGATCACCACGCCAAACGCGACGAAAAGGGCCGCCATCAGGATCGCCAGCACATCCTCATAAAAGGCATGGCGGATGACGGGGAGTGGGTTGAATTCAGGCGTGTCCATCGCGGATCCGATTATCGCAAGAAGTAGACGCCGCTGATTGCGACGATGAAGAGTACGATTGTCACCGCGAGGTAGACCGCGATATGCCGCCAGCCGGTTTCGAGCACCGTGCCGATCGAGGTGCCGAGCCCGAGCGCGGCGATAGCGGTCAGCAGGCCCCAGCGCGACAGCTCCGAGAGCATGGCTTTCGCACCGTCGTAGAGAGCCTCGGCCGCCGAACCGGGCGCCAGTGACGCGGCGGCCGAGTTGACAATGACGAGAGCGAGAAACGCGAGCGCAAACCCCGGAACTGGGACATTGGCGCGGGTTTCGCCATTGCCTCTCCCCGCTAGCCGGTAGCCGATCAGCATGACGACCGGGAGGAGCAACATGACCCGGAAAAGCTTGACGATCACGGCCGCATTGCCGGCAGGCTCCGAAATCGAATAACCCGCGCCGACAACCTGCGCCATGTCGTGCACCGTGATGCCGACGATCGTGCCGGTTTCGACAGGTGAAAAACCGAGCCAGGCGCAGAGCGGCGGATATCCGACCATGGCGAGGGTCGAGACGGCGTTCGCCATCACGACCGCGAAGGCGATGTCCGCGCTCCTTTCGCGATAGTCCGGCAGCACGGTCGCGGTTGCGAGTGCGGCCGAGGCGCCGCAAACGGCGATCGAGGCGCCGGCCAGCGCGCCGTAGCCTCGTCCGAGGCCGCCGAGCCGCGTAAAGCCGAAACCGGCTATGACGGTGATCGTCATGGCCGTGACGGTCAGCAGGGCAACCGGGGCGCCCATACCGGCGAGGTCGGCGAGCGAAATCCGCAGTCCGAGGAGCGCGATGGCCCAGCGCAGCAAAACCTTCACGGAAAAGGTGGTGCCGGGAGCGAAAATCGCGCGTTTCGCGAGCGGGTTCAGCGCGACGCCGAAAAGAAGCGCGATCACCATGGACGGCAGAGCGAGGCGACCGCCGCCGATTCCCTTGAGCAGGGGTTCGGCCAGATAGGCGGCTGCGGCGATGGCGATGGAAAGAGCGAGGCCGGGGAGGTAGATCATGGTTGCTTCAGTCGTAACAGCCGTAACTCAGGGATGAAAGCTGCGCCTCGGTAACTTTCGGGGTCCGGGACCCGGCTTTTCGACAGGAATTCCCCAAGAAAAGGAGTATCGGTTCTTGCCTCGACCGCCCCGATCCCCATGCTGCCGGCTGTCGTTCCACTCAAGCGAGGCGTTCGTGCCGATTTTCCGCCGGATCGTGCATTTTTTCCGCGCCCTTTTGCCGATAACGGCGGTGGCGCTGTTCTCCTCGGCCGTGTCGCCCAGGGCGCAGGAGGTGGTGCGTGTCTTCGCCGGCCCCCTCGCGCGATCGGAAATCTTCCGCGATCTCTTGAAGGGGTATTCCGGTCGCCAGCCGGCGCTGAAACTCGAAATAGTCGGCGGCGAGACGCAGAATGAACAGCGCGACTTTCTGGCTAAGGCGCTCTCCGCCGCGGACCCCATGGTGGATCTCGTGCTGGTGGATGCGCTGCGACCGGCGCAGTGGGCGGCTCTGAAATGGATCGAACCGCTCGACCCCTACCTCGGAAGCAGTCGTTCCGCGACGGTCGAGCGTTACCTTCCCGCCTCCATTGCCAGCGCTACGGTCGGCGATCGCATCGTCGCGCTGCCATTCATGGCGGATGCCCAATTCCTCTTCTACCGTAAGGATCTATTCGACAAGCACGGGCAGAAAGTGCCGCAGCAATGGAGTGAGCTCAAATCGGGCCTTCAGGCGATCCTCGCGGCGGAGAACCAGCGCAACCTCCGTGGGTTCGGGGTGGCCGGCGGCAATGTCGAGAGCACGACCTGCGCCTTTCTTGCCTCGTTATGGGGAGCAGGAAGCGAATTGGTGCGCTCCGGAGGCTTTCAGGCCGACGATCCGGCAAACGGGACCGCCCTTGCGATGTGGGAAGAGCTTCGCGCCGCGAAGCTTCTGCCGCCGGATGTCGCCAACTACCAGACCGATGAGATCCGCCATCAGTTGACGCAGGGCACACTCGTGATGGGGCTCGGCTGGGGGTATATGTGGCCGCGTTTCGAGGGAGAGGCCGATTCCCGCGTCGCCGGAAAGATCGGCATCGCCAATCCGCCGGGCTTCTCGGCCGGCAGCGGGGCGGGCTGCGTCGGCGGCTGGCACGTGGCGGTCGTTGCCGCATCCAAGGTGAAAGGGCGGGCCATCGAGGTCGCGCGCTATCTCTCCTCGCCCGAGACGGCCAAGACGCTGGCCACGAGAACCGGCGCGTTGCCTGTCTTCCGGGATCTCTATGCCGATCCCGAGATTCTTGCCGCCCAACCTTGGTTCGCGGATGCCCTGCCGGTCCTGATGAGAGCGCGCGTGCGCCCGGCCAGCCCGCGCTACAACGAAATCTCCGAGATCGTGCGCGGCAACTTCCATGCCTTCCTTTCGGGAAACCGTACGGCAGAGGCGATGCTCTCGGACATGAAGACGCGGTTCGATCTTCTGTTCCGCTAGCCCGGCTCGCCTTTGGGCAGGAAGCGGAACTCGCTGGTCTGCCGATAGAGTTCGCCCGGCCGCAACATCGTCGAGGGAAAATGCGGGTGGTTGGGGCTATCCGGCGCGTGCTGTGGTTCAAGACACAACCCCGCGCAGGCGCCATAGCGGGTGCCGTCCAACCCCGGTACCGGCAGGTTGAGCTTCGTGCCGTCGTAGAATTGCAGGCAGGGTTCGGTGGTCCAGACTTCCATCACCAGCTTTGACCGCGCGGAGGCAAGCGTCGCGGCATGGGCGAGTTCGAGGCCGGGCGCGAAGGGTTCGCGCCTTTCTCGGCGGAGAAAGAAGTTGTGGTCGTAGCTGATGCGCCCGCCCGCGACATCTGCGAGCCTGATGGGCCGGGCGCGGCGGAAATCGTAGGGTGTATCGCCCACGGGTCGCAGCGCGCCGTCCGGGATGAGGTCTGCATCGACCGAAGTGACCACCGGCGCGCGCAACATCAGTTCGTGATCGAGGATATCAGGCGAACCATCGAGGTTGAAATACGAATGGTGCGCGAGGTTCAGGATCGTCGGTTGATCGGTATGCGCCCAAAGTTCAAGTCGGAGGGTTGCCGGCGGCAGGAGCGAATAACGTGCCGTCGTCACCAGGGTGCCGGGATATCCGGCCTCGCCGTCAGGCGAGACGAGAGCGAGCGTGGCGGAGGTTCGATCGGCGTGGAGCAGTGTCCAGTTGCGCTTGCCGAAGCCACTGCCGCCGCCGTGGATCGAATGCAGGTTCGCCTGATTGAGCGGAAGCTGGTGAGCCTTGCCATCCAGCATGAAACGCCCGTGCGCGATCCGGTTGGCGTAGCGCCCTGCGATCGCACCCATATGCGGCGAATGGTTGAGGTAGTCGTCCAGCGTCTCCAGTCCGAGGACGACGCGTTGTTCTCCCTCCGGGGCAGGAACGATCAGGTCGCGCAGGGCGGCGCCGAACGTCAGGATCTGAGCTTTAGCGCCGGTTTCGAGTTGCAGCGTGATCTCCGACACCGTTCCGCCGGCGAACTCCCCAAACGACCTGACCTGCATCGACGCCCTCCCGCTCACACGCTCCGGTAGGGTGCGAACCAGCCGAGGCCGGCTTCCGTGCCGGCCTTCGGGCGGTACTCGCACCCGACGAACCCCGCGTAACCGAGCCGGTCGAGTTCGGCGAAGAGGAAGCTATCGTTCAATTCCTCGCTGTCCGGCTCGTTGCGGGAGGGAATGCTGGCCACCTGAATATGGCCGATGATCGGCAACATTGTGCGCAGGCGCGCCGTGATGTCGCCGTGCAGGATCTGGCAGTGGTAGATATCGAACTGCAACCGGACGTTCGGCAGCGCGAGGCGGGTAATGAAGTTGGCCGCGAAGTCATAGCCGTCGAGCAGATAGCCCGGCATGTCGCGCGTGTTGAGCGGCTCCAGCAAGATGTCGATGCCGAGCGGGCCGAAGGCGTCCGCCGCGCGGCGGATCGCGGTTTCATAGCGTGCGAGGGCGCTGCTTTCGGATCGCGGGATCTTGCCGGCCATGAGATGAAGACGCTTCACGCCGGTAGCGGCGGCGTAGGGCTTCGCGGTTTCGAGGCTCCGGAGAAATTCCGCCTCGCGCCCGGGCAGGGCGGCCATGCCGCGCTCGCCTTTTTCCCAATCGCCCGGCGGCAGGTTGAACAGCGCCTGCGTCAGGCCGAAGGCCTTGAGGCGCGAGCCGATTTCCTCGGCGGGAAATTCGTAGGGAAAAAGGAACTCGACCGCGCGGAAACCGGCTTTGGCGGCGGCCTCGAATCGCTCAAGGAACGGAAGCTCGTTGAACATCATCGAGAGGTTGGCGGCGAAACGCGGCATCAAGGCCTCCGGTATTCGGTATTCAGGGAGCGCCTTTGTCCACCGTTCGTGGCGATCACGCAATTGCGAAATGCGGGTGAAGCCGGTTTCGGGCAATCAAGCCGGGAAAGGATCAGAGAATGTCCAGCGGCGCGGATATCATCGGAGAACGGTTGGCGCGGCAGGGCTGCCGCATCGCATTCGGCATGCCGGGTGGCGAGGTTCTGGGCCTGATCGATGGCTTGGCCAAGGCTGGCATCCGGTTTGTCCTCACCAAGCATGAGAATGCCGCCGGCTTCATGGCCGAGGGCTATTGGCATCGGCAGGTGGAAGAGCAGCCCGATGCGCCGATGGCGCCCGGCATCCTCGTCGCAACGCTGGGCCCGGGCGCCGCCAACGCGGTCAATGTCGTCGCCAATGCGTTTCAGGATCGCGTGCCGCTGATTTTTCTGACTGGCCGCGTCGACCAAGCCGAGGCGGAAAGCTATACCCATCAGGTCTTCGATCACCAGGCGCTGTTCCGGCCGATCACCAAGGCGACGCTGAGCGCGAGCGCCGGGGCGGTTGAACGCGTGATCGACCGGGCCATCGCCATCGCGATTGAAGGGCAGCCGGGGCCGGTGCATGTCGATGTACCGATCGCCGTTGCCGAGGGACAGGAGCCATCCGCGGTGCCGTTCCGCCGGGCTGCCGTTGCGCCGGTTCAAGCTGCCGGCACGTTGCTTGAAAGGGCGCGCGATGTACTCAAGGCTGTGCGTCGGCCGCTGGTCATCGCCGGAGTGGATGCGGTCAACCACGCGGCCGGTGCCGGGCTGCGGGAGTTCATCGAACGTTTCAACGCGCCGCTGATCACCACCTACAAGGCCAAGGGCCTCGTGCCGGAGGATCACGCACTTTGCCTTGGGGGTGCCGGTCTCTCGCCGAAGGCCGACAAGCTCCTCTTGCCGTTTCTCAAGGAGGCGGACTGCCTCGTGCTCGCGGGCTACGACCCGATCGAGATGCGCATCAACTGGCGTGATCCGTTCCCGGCGGGCATTCCGGTGATCGAATTGGCTGCCAGTCTGCCGTTGCATCAGATGCACCGGGCGGATCATCTTCTGATCGGCGATGTCGGCGGAACCCTGCGGGCTCTCTTGGCGGATCTCGACGGGAAGCCTGGCATCGAGATCGGCAAGGTGAGAACCCTACGCTCTGCGCTGACATCGGCATTCTCGCCTGAGCTTGAGTGGGGGCCGGGCGTCGTGTTCGACACCGTCCGTCGCTTTGCGCCGCTTGATGCGCTTGCGACGGCGGATTCGGGCGCGCACCGCATCCTGCTCTCGCAGATGTGGAAAACCTTCGAGCCGCGCGGGCTGATGCAATCCTCCGCGCTCTGCACGATGGGTTGCGCCCTGCCGCTGGCGATGGGCGCGCAGATCGCCTCGCCAGGCAGAACCATCTTCGCCTTCGTTGGCGATGCCGGGCTGGAAATGGGGATCGGCGAACTGGCGACTGCCCGCGATCTCGGGCTTCCGGTTATCGTCGTGGTGTTGCAGGACGAGCGCCTCGCGCTGATCGACCTCAAGCAACGCGCCTCGGGGCGGGCGGAACGTGGCGTCCGGTTTGGCGGCAGTAATTTTGCGGCGGTCGCCCGCGCGTTTGGTGGCGAGGGCTATAGCGTCGCCAACAGCCCGGAGCTTCAGGATGCCATCAGGATGGCGCTTTCCGAGCGCAAACGGTTTTCGCTGATCGCGGCGCGGATCGCGCCGGATGCCTATGAGGGCAGACTATGACGACGATGTTCCCGCCCGCGATGCCACATGCCCGCTCACCCCGTGACGTGCGGCTCGATTTCTTCCGCGGCCTTGCGATGCTCATCATCTTCGTCGCGCACATGCCGGGGAACAGCTGGTTCAATTTCATCCCGGCGCGCTTCGGGTTCTCTTCTGCGGCGGAACTGTTCGTCTTCTGCTCGGGCTTGGCTTCGTCCTTCGCTTTCGGGCGGGTGTTCCGCAAGAATGGCTGGCTTGCCGGCACGCGCCGCATCCTGTTCCGCATCTGGCAGGTCTACTGGGCGCATATCGGGCTCGCGCTCGTCTTGATGACTTTGAGCGCTTTCGCGTCGCAGCTGACCGGCACTCATTACACCGATCATCTGATGCTGGGTTGGTTCTTCGCCAATGTCGGGGCCGGCCTCGTCA
>DAORNC010000103.1:0-7301 GCA_035440785.1 Rhabdaerophilum sp.
CGGCCCTGGAGATTGCCTTCGAGGCGATGGAGATCGTCGAGCCCCATCACGCCGGAGAGGTCGACATCCGCCTGTCCCTTGTTGGTCTTGAGCACCACGACGCGCGCCTTGTGGCCGGTCTGCCGCCATTGTTCGAGGATATCCTGGAACCTCGCGCGCGGATTGGGGATGAGGCCCGGGGCCGACACCTGCAGCTCGGCGCGGATCGGGTCCGGCGAGCCGGTCAGCCGGTCGAGTGGAGCGAAGGTGAGATCGCCAATCCGCGCGACGAGATCCGTTCCGGCCACCTCGCCCGGCGAACGGCGCATGTGTAATTCGATCGACTTCGCGAGCGCCTTGATGTCCTGCCGGTCGCCAACCCCGGCGCTGAGGTTCGGTTCGGCAAATTCCACCGACAGTTCGGTGATGCTCTCGAGCCCGGCTTTCAGACTCGCCCGCGCGTTCTTCCAGTTGATCTCCATGTCGCCGTTGGCGCCATCCCGCGCGATGAACGGCGGCGCGAGCACGGCGATGAAATGGCCCGGCGACAACAGGCGCGCGTTCAGCGATAATCCGGCGAGAGAACCCTCGCGCGTCAGCCCGCCCGGCTCGCGCAACACGAGTTGCGGCTTGTTGCAGGTGATCTCGATCCGGAAAGGATAACCCCCGATTCCCCGGTCGGGGCAAGACCACTCCCGCCCGCGCTCCTTCTCGCGGACGATGAAATTATCGGCCACCCGCTCTGCCATGCGTGCCGAAAAGAACCAGAATCCACTCCAGCCGAGGCAGATGAGGCCGAAGACGATATAGGGGATATAAAGCCCGCGCCGGCTCTTCTTCACGCCCTGCGCCGTTCCGGCTTGCGGATTTGCCTCTTGCGGCGGAGGGGTGAATTCGCTCATTGATGGTTCCTGTTCCGCCAATTCCGGTGTTCGTCCAGTCCGGGCACCGGCAAGCCTTGTCCGATACCGTGCCGCCAAGCTCTCCGTCAATCGCGCCCTCTTCGCCCGACGATCTGTGGGTCTTTGCCTACGGCTCGCTGATGTGGCGCCCGGACTTCGACTTTGTCGAGCGCGTGCCCGGCTTGCTACGGGGCGTGCATCGTGCACTCTGCGTCTATTCGACCCGCTACCGTGGCACCCCGGAAAAGCCGGGCGTGGTTCTGGGCCTCGATCACGGCGGATCGTGCCAGGGCATCGTCTTCCGGGTTGCGTCGGAACGCGTCGCAGCAACGCGCGCCTATCTCACCGAACGCGAAATGGTCAACCGCGTCTACCGCGAGGCGATGCGGCCCGTGCGTCTGGTGGACGGTCGGACGGTGGAGGCGCTGGCCTACATCGTTGACCGGAACCACCGGCAATATGCGCGCGGACTTGATCGCGCGCATCTCCTCGAACTGATCCGGCACGGGCATGGCCTTGGCGGCCCCTGCCGGGACTATGTACTGAATACGCTTGCCTCATTGCGTGAGATCGGCATCGACGATCACGCGCTGGCCTGGCTCAATCAGGCGCTGGCGGAGGAGTCCCCGCCCGAATAGCCGGCCTCGGCCAGCAGTCGGTTGGTATGCCGTTCGATCGTCTCCTGCATCCGCGCGAAGAAATCCTCCGGCTCCAGCCCGGCCGGGATCGGATCGAGGAACTCGACGAGGATCGACCGGGGAAAGTGCAGGAAGGTGTTGCGTGGCCAGGCAAGACCTGAGGTCATCGCCACCGGCAAGCACGGCACGCTGAGTTGGGCGTAGAGCCGTGCGACGCCGTATTTGTAGTTCGGTTCCGCCCCGACCTTGCGACGCGTCCCTTCGGGAAAAATGATGATCTGCCGTCCGCGGGCGAGACGGTTGCGGGCGTCCGCCTGCATCTTCGCCATCGCCTGCGCGCGCTGGCCGCGGTCGATCGGGATCTGTTCGGCTTTGAGCAGATGCCAGCCGAAGAGCGGCAACCGCAGCAACTCCCGCTTGAGGATATAGGTCGCCTTCGGGAAGAAAAGCAGCAGCGCCATCGTCTCCCAGGCGGAATAATGCTTGGCGGCCACCAAGAGCGGCCCCGGCGGAATGCGCTCGACGCCCCGAAACTCCACCCGCGCGCCGGTGATGATCTCGTGCAGGACGATGCTTGTCTTCGCCCATGCCCGCGCGAACCACATCATCGCTCCCGAAGGGAACGGCCAGGCCAGCATGGCAGCGAGGAACCAGAACGTGCAGTTGATATAGAAGACGATGTGGAAGGCGACAGAGCGCAGGACGATCAGGGTCAAGGTTCGATCCGATCCGAAAACGGGGCATGCCTTGCAACCGCGAGGCACCCGAATTCCCTGCCCCAACAGCGCTGCGCATTCAAGCGCAAACGCGTCTGCCCGGCCCGGACCGCTGGAAGCTCCCCGTCACAAAACCCAGCGTCGACACCGGAATGGCTGCATCGCGGAGAGGATCTATCGGGCCGGAAACCCGAGCGACACGCGCAGGACCGCGGCCCAGTATTTGAAGAACTCCATCACGATGATCCGCATCAGCGGCGGCTCCTGCCACCACCGATTGAGCTTCGAGGCTTCGGGAACAACCGGAAAGCCGGTGATCTCGATATCCGGCATCGCTGCGCTGAATTCGAGCATCGTGCGAGGGAGATGGTAGCTGGCGGTCACCAGAACCAGCGAGCGGAAGTTGTTTCTTTTCGCCCATGCCCGGCTCTCGATCGCATTTCCGTAGGTGTTGCGCGCCTGATAATCGAGATCGACGCAGCACTGGAACAACTCCTCGCGGCCGGGCCAGCGTCGGCGAAGCTGCTCCGGCGTCGACTGGGTATTGACACCGGAGATAAGCAATCGCCGGCCCTTGCCGCGCTCCATCAGCGACAGCGCCTCCGAAATGCGATCCGCGCCACCGGTGACGACCACGATCCCGTCCGCCATCGCCACATCGCGCGGCTCGCGTCGTTCGAGCGAAGCGGCGAAGATCAGGATTCCGGTCACCACCGCCGACGCCATGACAGCGCCCAGAAACGCCACCTTTGCGAAGCGGGAGCCTGCCGTCATCTTAATCAACTCCGCTGAGGGTGCGGAAGACCGTCACTCGCGAGACGATAGCCGTCACGACCGAGACGACGATGCCGATCGCGAGCACGGAGATAAAGCCGGCACCCGGCAGACTGAAGCGCCCGAAGAGGGCCTCGACCTGCTCCGCGCCCGGTGTCACCGCAAAACGAGCCGAGGAAAGCGCCATCAACAGGTAGAACAGCATGGCAAGCAATGCCCCCGTGAGCCCACCTTTGAGGCCGAGACGCAGGAAATGGCGCTGGAATTCGCGGGCGATGTAGGAATCTTCGGCACCGACGAGATGCAACACATCGATGATATGCGCCGTGCCCGCCATCGCACCACGCGTCGCGAAAGCGACCGCAAGCCCGGTCGCCGCCAGAACCAGCACGAGTATGACGATGCCGATCACGACAAGCGCATCCGCCATTGCCCGCAGTCGGCCGAGCCAGAGCCGGTGATCGTCGAGCCCTGCATTCGGCACGCGCTCGGCGAGATCCTTCTTGAGCGCCGCGAAATCCGGCGTGGCGCCGGTGCTGAGTTTCATCACGATCAGCCGCGGCACCGGCAGTTCGCTCAGGTCGAGCCCCGAACCCAGCCAGGGTTCGAGCAGTTTCTCCCCCTCCTTGCGATCGAAGATGCGCACCGCCTCGACGCCGCGCGTCCGCCCGGCGAGATCGGCCGCGATACGGATATCCGCCTCAATGTCGCGTCCCGGCAGGGGGCGGATCTGGATGGTGATCTCGCGCGCGATGTCGCGCGACCAGTCCGACGAGGCATCAGCGATGAGATGCACCGCGCCAGCCGTCAGCCCAGCGAGGAAGGTCATGATGACAATAACCAACACCAGCGCTCGACCCGCGATCGACTTTGCCGGCAACACGGACGCGAGCCGCGACGGCCCGAGCGCCCATTCGACCGGCGAAAGCCTGTTTCTCCGGCGCACCAACAACCGGACGCGTTCAATCACGCCGGGCCATCCCCTCTTGCCGGGGATGTCGGCGAGGGGCTCCGGTGCGCCTGCGGAGGGGGTGGGGTTATCACTCATAGATGTGCAGGTGCCCCTCTGCGAGAACCATGCGCCGGGCATCGACGAGATCCATCAATTGCAGATCGTGCGTCGCGAGAATGACCGCCGTACCAGTGTGGTTGAGCTCGATAAAGAGTCGCAGGAGACGACGTGCGAGGCTCGGATCGACGTTGCCTGTCGGCTCGTCCGCGAGGAGGAGGCGCGGCTGGACGATCAGCGCGCGAGCGATGGCGGCGCGCTGCTTCTCCCCTCCCGAAAGGATAACCGGCGGCACATGCATCCGGTCGCCGAGACCGACCCACTTGAGAAGCTCGATCACTTCCGCACGATAGCTCGCCTCCTCGCGTCCCTGGACGACGAGCGGCAGCGCTACGTTCTCGTAGGTGGTGAGATGGTCGAGCAGTCGGAAATCCTGGAAGACGATCCCGACCCGGCGCCGCAGATGCGCAAGCTCCGCCTTGGAGATCGAGCCGACCGATTGCCCGAACAGCGTCACCCGGCCACGCGTCGGTCGCAGCGTCTGGAGAATCAGCTTGAGCAGCGTCGTCTTGCCGGCACCGGACGGACCGGTGAGAAACTGGAACGAATGCGATTCGATCGAAAAGTCGAGGTCGCGCAGGATTTCCGGCCCGATTCCGTAGCGCAGGCCGACATTCTCGAAACGCACCAGCTCCTCGGGCTTTTCGGCGTTGGCCTGCCCGGAGATTTCAACGTCAGGATGTGGCGTTTCGCTGATTTCCACCACGACTTTACCGGCCATTAACGCTCTTCGGCGAGGAATAGCAGCGGGCACCACATCCCGTGAACCCCTTTGCTGACGCACGAGCCGCAGAACCGCGAAATGGCGCTGATTCGTTGCCCTTCTTGTGACACTCTACACGAACTTGAAGGCTCGTTCTTCGCTGCGGGGCCACGCAAGGTGCGTTGCGCCGCATGCCGCGAGGTTTGGGAGGCGAAAGATCCCGAATCACCAACCACCCCGACCTTTGTGACACCGGTCCGCGAAGCGGCGCCCCCGCCCCCCGCACCGGACTTCGATGCTCCACCGGCGCTCGATCAGGCGGCAATCGACGCAATAGATTTTTCGTCCGAGACCCCGGCTATGTCCGCCCTTTCAACGGAGGAGGAAACTTCGGAACCGGCAGCCGACATCAGCCCGGAAGAACTGGAGGCGCTTTTCGCCAGCGAAGCGGCGAGCGAACCCGCCAAGCCGGAACCGCCTACAGCAACCTCCCTCGACGATATCCCGGCTTTCGACCCCGAATCGCTGGCGCGCGCTCAGGACGCGACCTTGCCGTCGCTGCCGGAAGACCCGGAGGAACGTCGCCGGCTGCGGCGCGAGAAACGGCTGGCCGCAACCGAGGCTCATCACAAGCATTCGGCGAAAGCCGTCCGCCACAGCCCGGTCGCGGCGATGGCGATGGCGGCCGGCATCGGTACCCTGGCGACCATCGGCTTCCTGCATGGCGAAATCACCCGCCTGTTCCCGGCAAGCGCCCCCCTCTTCGCGGCAGTCGGCCTCGGCGGCGGCACGACCGGCCTCGACATCGCCGAGGTGCGTTCAAAGCTTGTCGTCGAGAACGATAGAGAGACGCTTGAGGTCAGCGGCACGATCGCCAATGTCGCCCGCGACAAGAAGAAGGTCCCCGTGCTGCGCCTTTCGATCCGCTCGGCTGCCGGCCAGGAGATCTATGTCTGGACCGCCACCGCCGACCGTCTCGAGCTCGCACCCGGCGAAAAAACCGGGTTCACCCGCCGCCTCGCCAGCCCGCCGGCCGGCGCGCATTCGGTTCTCGTGCGCTTCGTTGCCAAGGACGATATCGTCGCGGCAGTGCATTAGACGCATCGATCCGCGCGACTCAGGCACGATTTTTCGCCTTCGCGCTTGAGAATTTCACAATCCTCGCCGATATGCGAAGAACGAGACGGGGAGGATCGATCCTTGAACGACAGCGCGCCTGCAACCGCGACCACCATCGCCGGCCCCGACGACCACGTAATCCGTGTGCTGTTCGATGCCGATGCCATCGCCGGACGGATCGAGGCGCTGGCCGGCGAGATCAAGGCGTCGCACCCGGAAGACCTCCTGGTGATCGCGATCCTGCGCGGCAGCTTCATCTTCGCGGCGGACCTTGTGCGGGCGTTGCATCGCGTCGGCCTCGCGCCGAGCGTCGAGTTCATGCAGCTCGCGAGTTATCATTCCGGCATGTCGTCCTCCGGGCAGGTCACGGTCGTCAAAGACATCGACAACAACGTCGATGGCCGCGACGTCCTGCTGATCGACGACATTCTCGAATCCGGCCGCACGCTCGCCTTCGCGAAGGATCTCCTGATCGCGCGCGGCGCAAAGCGGGTGATGTCCGCCGTCTTGATCGAGAAACCGGTCCAGCGTGCGGTGCAGTTCAAGGCGGAATTCGTTGGTTTCACGGCCCCGGACAAGTTCCTGGTCGGCTACGGCATGGACGTGGCGCACAAGTTCCGGCAATTGCCGTTTGTCGGTATCGTCGAGCAGGAAGCCTGACGGGTGCGAGGAGGCCAGGATGGCGCGCATTTTACTCGTGGATGACGAACCTTCGGTGCGGGCGCCGCTCGTGCGCGCGCTGCAGATCGACGGGCACGGCGTCACCGAGGCCGTCGACGGCGCCGACGCACTCGAGCAGTTCACCGCCGACTCCGGCGCGTTCGACCTGATGATCAGCGATATCCGTATGCCGATCATGGACGGGATCGCCCTCACCCTAGCCGTCGCGGCGGAGAAGCCGGGCTTCCCGATCGTCCTGATGACTGGCTACGCCGAACAGCGCGAGCGGGCGCGCGAACTCGAGGGGCTCGTCGAGGACGTATTGACCAAGCCGTTCTCGCTTGGCGATTTTCGTGCCGCGATCCGCGCCGTCCTCGAAAAACGTAATCTCATCCCGGGTTCTTGAGTGCGATCGCGCCGTTGAGAGCCGCGGCAAAAACGGTCCATGCGAGATAGGGTGTCAGCGCATAGGCCGCCGGCCGGTCGATCTTGCGGAACGTTCGTATCGTCAGGACAATGGCAACGATGAGGATGCCGATCACAACGAGACCGCCATAAGGCGAGCGGCGCGAGAAGAATGCCCACGACCAGGCCACGTTGATTCCCATGTGGATGAGAAAAATGATGATCGCCATCGTCTTCGGGCCCGCTTCGGGTCGCGCACGCAGAATGCGCCAGAACGACATCGCCATCAGGGCATAGAGGAAAGTCCAGACCAGTGGGAAGGCGATGTTCGGCGGC
>DAORNC010000103.1:7390-10030 GCA_035440785.1 Rhabdaerophilum sp.
GCCAGCAGCGACGGTATCATCGCCACCACGAGCAACAACAGCGAACGCACGGAGAAGACCGGGTAGAGATGCTGCTCGGACATGGCGTGCTGAACCTTTCTGCTTCGGATAGTCAGGGTCGGGTGGCGAGATAGACGCCGAAGGCTGTGATGATCATGCAGGCGATCTGGACCGGTGTCAGCATTTCGCCGAACATGAGCCATGCCTGCACGGCAGCCGTCGGGGGAATGAGATAGATCAGAGCCGCGACCCTGGAAACCGCTCCGCGCCGGATCATCATCAGCATCAGCCCGATCGCGCCGATCGAAAGCACGATCACCGACCAACCCAGCGCGAGCCAGGTTTGGGTGTTGATCTCGAACCGCATCGGCTCGAAGCCGGACAGCGACAGCCACTGCGCGACGCTCTCGCGCATGTCCTCCTCGTCGTCGATGATCGCGGCAGCGTCGTCGCGAAAGCGCCGACATACTGCAGGGCCGTGACAGTGCGAAGATCGCCCGAGGCGATGTAGCGCTTCTGGTAGAAGGTGCCGAGCGTCACGCTGACCATCGCCAGCACGTTGATCGCAATGATCCCACCGAGACCCATGAGCTGATTGCCGCCCACGCCCGCGAGCTTGGGGGCAATGACGCCGAGCACGCCGAGAAACCCAACGGCGACACCGAGCAGATGAACCCCGCGCAATCGCTCGCCCGCAAGCCGGGCCGCAAGTGCCGCAGTCATCAGGGGTTGGAGGGCTGCGATCAGCGCCGAAATACCTGCCGATAACCCGTGGGCGATGGCCCACCAGACCCCACCGAGGTAGATCGTATGCAGCAGAACGCCGCTGACCATAGCGTGAAACCAGGCATTGCGGGTTTTCGGCCATTGCGCGCGCATGAAGAGGGCCACGGCCGTCACAACCACAAAGGCCGAAGCGTAGCGCACCGCCAGGAACGTCAGCGGATCGGCATGGGGAACGACATATTTCGCGACGATCCAGCCCGTCGACCAGATCAGGACGAAAAGCGCAGGGGTAAGCGTGATGAGCGACATGGCCTGACCAGAACTCCGGCCAGGCCGGGCAAGGAGCGAAGAAGGGGGAGCGGAACCCGAGCTCCGCTCCTCCTATCTAGGCCGATTCACTTTCGAGGCAAAGGCGGCCTGCCCAACCGTCCTGCCACAAGGTGTCAGTTCAGCGTCGCGCCCTTCGGTGGTCTCTGGACGGTCGCGACATGCCCCTCGCCGATGATGAGCCCGAATTCGCCCGCCGTAATCGCCACCCGCTCGCCATCCATGATCTCTCCGGCAAGCAGAAGCCGCGCCAGCGGATCCTGAAGGTTCTTCTGGATGACGCGCTTCAACGGCCGCGCGCCGTAGGCAGGATCGTAGCCCTTGTCGGCGAGCCAATCGCGGGCGGTCGCGTCGAGGTCGATCTCGATCTTGCGATCCTCCAGCAGGTTTCGCAGGCGCTTGAGCTGGATATCGACGATCGCCCCCATGTCGGCGCGCTTGAGACGCTGGAACAGCACGATCTCGTCGATGCGGTTGATGAACTCGGGGCGGAAATGACTCTTCACCATCGCCATCACGCTCTCGCGCGCCGCATCCACGCCCTCGGTCTCGCCGAGCGCGACAAGGAACTCCGCACCGAGATTCGAGGTCATGATGATGAGCGTGTTGCGGAAATCGACCGTCCGTCCCTGCCCGTCCGTCAGACGACCGTCATCGAGTACCTGCAGGAGGACATTGAAGACATCGGTGTGCGCCTTCTCGATCTCGTCGAACAGCACGACCTGGTAGGGCCGACGCCGCACGGCCTCGGTCAACACGCCGCCTTCCTCGTAGCCAACGTAGCCCGGAGGGGCGCCGATGAGCCGCGCGACCGAATGCTTCTCCATGAATTCGCTCATATCGATGCGAACGAGCGCCGTATCGTCATCGAAGAGGAACGCCGCGAGCGCCTTGGTGAGTTCGGTCTTGCCGACGCCGGTTGGCCCGAGGAACATGAAAGAGCCGATCGGCCGGTTCGGATCCTGCAAACCAGCGCGCGCGCGCCGGACTGCGGTCGAGACCGCTTCCACGGCTTCCTGCTGGCCGACGACGCGCTTGGCAAGCTCCTCTTCCATGCGGAGTAGCTTCTCGCGCTCACCTTCGAGCATCTTGTCGACCGGGATGCCGGTCCAGCGCGAGACGACCTGCGCGATCATATCCGGTGTGACGGCCTCGGAGACCGCTGCCCCCTTGCCCGGCATCTCGCCCTTCTCGCTCGCCTCGACCTCGGCGAGCTTTTTTTCCAGCGCCGGGATGATGCCGTAGGCAAGTTCGCCAGCCCGCTGGAACTCACCCTGCCGCTGTGCCTGTTCGAGCTGCGTGCGGGCCTGCTCCAGTTCGCCCTTGAGGCGCTGGGCTTCCCCTAGCTTGTCCTTCTCCGCCTTCCAGGCGTTGGTGAGTGTGAGCGATTGCTCCTCGAGTTCGGCCAGTTCCGCCTCAAGCTTGACCAGACGGTCCTTGGACGCGGCATCGGTCTCACGCTTCAAAGCCTCCTGCTCGATCCTGAGGCGGATGATCTCACGGTCGATACTGTCGAGTTCCTCGGGTTTCGAATCCACCTGCATCCGAAGCCGGGCGGCGGATTCATCGACGAGGTCGATCGCCTTG
>DAORNC010000104.1:0-3700 GCA_035440785.1 Rhabdaerophilum sp.
GAAGGGTGGTGCGCACTTCCTGCCTCAGGTTATCGGGCAAGGTGGAACCAGCGGTGTTCGCGGTGAGAAACAGCAGCATGCGCTCGATCGAGACGAGGCTCTCACGCACCTTGGAGATGCGGGTGCCTTCCATCCCCATCGTCTGCAGGGTGGTGCGGAACGTATCGACATCGACGCGCTGGCCACCCTTCGGATCAAAGACCGCGGAGGAGACCTCATCGATCCGCTCGCCCGACAGCCGAAGGATCTCGGCCGCACGGTCGATCACCGTTTCGAACAGCGAGACAAGGATGTGGTCACCCGCCGGCAGGCATCCGCCGGGGCGCGCGAGACGGTTGATGAAGATCTTGAACGAGAGCGGCTCGTCATAGCGCACGGTGATGAGCTGCCGTTCCTTCAGGATGAACGAGATCGGTACCAGCGCCGGGCTCTCGGTGCCGGATTGGCAAAGGATCCGGGCGCTCATGTAGCGAACGCCGTCCTCGACATAGAGCACTTCCGAAGGCTCGATGTTGCGGGATTCCTCACGCGTCGGGATCTCGATACCGAGCGCGACCTCGACCCGGCGATCCTCCTCGCGGGTCGGGTCGATCAGATCGATCCAGACCGCTTCTGCCGGCACGGAATCCGAGGGACCGAGACTCTGGCGGTCGAGCCCCCTGCGGCGATGGCTGATCGCCGCGACCGGATCATCCCCCGCCGGGGGAAGATGGACAAATATCATGCCGTCACTCCCCGATCACCGGCGCCAGCGAAGGCTGTTCCACTCCATCCGGGCCGGCGACGCAAGGAGAAAGTGCGCGGCGCGATCAGCGCGCCAGCGGACCGTAATTGGCGCAGGCCGGCGCGGGGATATCGTCCGGCACGAAGAAATCCGGTGTGAGCGGCTGGCTCGGATCGGCGCGGTAGCCATCAAAATCGGTGACGCCCTCGGCGGCCATGAAGGTATCGTCAATCAGGAAATGGCCGGAGAAGGTTTTCGCGTCCTTGGTGAAGATCATCGCCGCCGCATCGGCGAGGATTTCCGGCGTTCGCGACGTGCGCATCAGCGCATCCCCTCCGAGGATGTTCTTGACGGCGGCAGTAGCGATCGTCGTGCGCGGCCAGAGCGCGTTAACGCCGATGCGCCCCTTCGTCTCGCCGGCAAGGCCGAGCACGACGAGGCTCATGCCGAACTTTGCCATTGAATAGCCGGTGTGGCCCGCGAACCACTTGGTCTTCATGTCGAGCGGCGGCGAGAGCATCAGGATATGCGGGTTGGCGGCCTTGACGAGAAACGGCAGCGCGCATTTCGAGACGAGATAGGTACCGCGCGCATTGATCTGATGCATCAGATCGAAACGCTTCATATCGAGCGCGGCAACCGGTGCGAGATTGATCGCGCTTGCGTTGTTGACGACGATATCGAGCCCGCCGAAATGCTGCGCGGCCTTGGCGATGGCCGCCTCAACCGCCGTATCCTCGCGGATGTCCAACTGCACCGGCAGCGCCTTGCCACCGGCCTTTTCGATCTCGTCGGCGGCGGTGAAAATCGTACCTTCGAGCTTCGGATGCGCTTCCGCCGTCTTCGCGGCGACGACGATATTCGCGCCTTCGCGCGCCGCCCGGAGGGCAATGGCGAGGCCGATACCGCGCGATGCGCCGGTGATGAAGAGCGTCTTGCCCGCAAGGCTCATAGCGTCCCCCTTTTTCAGTTCTTGGGTTTCGTGAGGAAGGCCTCGAACGCTGCGCGCGCTTCGGCCGAACGGAGGCGCTCCTTGAAAGCTTCCGCCTCTTCCTCGATCCGCGCAAGGAGTGGCGCCGTGTCGCCCCGCAACAGCCGGCGCGAGATCGCCACAGCCTCACGCGGCTTGGCGGCAATGCGGGCCGCGACGACCAGCGCCTCCTCTGCAAGAGAGGCAGAGGGAACGACGCGATTAACGAGCCCGACGCTGGCCGCGCGCTCGGCGGAGAACCGTTCGCCCATCACCAGCATTTCGAAGGCGAGGCGGTTGCCCATCAGGTTCGGCGCGAGCAGACTCGACCCGGCCTCCGGCACCAGCGCGAGATCGACGAAGGGCGTCGCGAAAACCGCCCGCTCGGAGGCCAGCGCGTAGTCGCAATGGAGGATCATGGTGGTGCCGATCCCAACCGCGCCGCCGTCGACTCCCGCAATGAGCGGCTTCCCGTTGTTCACCAGCGCCCGCAGGAAATCGAGGATCGGCGCCCCGAGACCGCCCCCCATCGCGAAGCCGATGAAATCCTTGATGTCGTTGCCGGCGCAGAATATCCCCGGCTGGCCGAGGATCAGCGTTGCTCCGATCGCGGCATCGGCATTGGCCTCGGCGAGGCCGGCCGCGAGTGCCGAATACATCTCGCCAGTCAGCGCATTTTTCTTATCCGCCCGGTTCATGGTGAGGACAAGAACGGCGCCCTCCCGGTGTGCCGTGATGGTATCGGTCATATCTTGCTCCTCAATCCGCGAATTCCGCCAGAACAGCGTCGCCACCTTCGGTGACGGCCAGTTCAAATCCTTCCGCACCGGCGGCGAGGTTTTCCGCAAAGAAGCGGGCGTCGGCGATGCGGCGTGCCTGACGCGGATCAGTATCGCCCGCCGCCATCGCCACTCGCGCGGCCAGCGCCTGCTCGGCAAGGCTGGCACCGCCCGAGGCGAGCGCGAACAGGCGGAGATAGGGAGTCGCCCCGGCGAGCGCGGCGTTGGTGTTGCTCTTGAGGTTGGCGAACATGAAATCGGTCGCCCGCTCCAGCGCCGCGACCGCCGTGACCAGCCGGTCGCCGACCCGCTTGAAACCGGGATCGTTGATCGTGCGGGCGTGCTCGGCGCTGCGACGATAGCCGGCGATCATCTCACGGACACGAGCTCCATCGGCAAGCGGTAGCTTGCGCTGAACGAGATCGATCGCCTGAATACCGTTCGTGCCTTCATAGATCGCGAGAATGCGGGCGTCGCGATAGTGTTGGGCGGCGCCGGTTTCCTCGACAAAGCCCATGCCGCCGTGGATCTGCACGCCGAGCGAGGCGACCTCGATGCCGATATCGGTCGAGAAGGCCTTGGCAACCGGCGTGAGGATGCTCGCATCCTCGTGCGCCGCCTTTTTTGCAGCCGGGTCTTCGAGCCGATGATATCGGTCGAGCGCCGCTGCCGTCATGAAGCAAAGGGCGCGGCCGGCAGCCGTCTTGGTCCGCATTTCGAGCAGCATCCGCTTCACGTCCGGATGCTCGATAATCGGCGAAGCGGAAGGCGCGCCGACCGCGCGGCCCTGCTTGCGCTCCTTCGCGTAAGCAAGCGCGTGCTGGTACGCGCGCTCGGCGATGGCGACACCCTGCGTGCCCACGGCGAGGCGGGCGTTGTTCATCATCGTGAACATGCAGTTGAGGCCCTTGTTCTCTTCGCCGACGAGCCAGCCGACCGCACCGCCGTCATCACCGAAAATCATCGTCGCGGTAGGGGAAGCGTGGATCCCGAGCTTGTGCTCGAGCGCATGGCAGCGCACGTCGTTGCGCGCGCCGGGCGAACCGTCCGCGTTCAAGAGGAATTTCGGCACGAGAAACAGCGAGATGCCACGTGTTCCCGGGGGGGCACCCGGCAGGCGCGCCAGGACGAGATGGACGATGTTGTCCGTAATGTCGTGTTCGCCATAGGTAATGAAAATCTTCTGGCCGAAGATGCGGTACTGATCGCCTTCCGGCACCGCCCGCG
>DAORNC010000104.1:3710-4636 GCA_035440785.1 Rhabdaerophilum sp.
GATGCGGTAGGTGCCGTCACCGATCGGCTCGGCGCGAGAGGTAAGGAGGTTCAGATCCGAACCGGCCTGCGGCTCGGTGAGATTCATGGTCCCCGTCCATTCGCCGGAAATCATCTTGGCGAGGAAGGTGTTCTTGAGAAAATCCGAACCATGCGCCGTGACGGCCTCGACCGCGCCCATCGTCAGGAGCGGGTTGAGCGCGAAGGCGAGATTCGCGGAATTCCAGATCTCCGTGCAGGCGATGTTCAAAAGGATCGGCAATCCTTGCCCGCCGAAATCCGGCTCGGCGGCAACGCTCGACCAGCCCCCGGCCGCCCAGTCGCGGTAGGCTTCCGGGAAGCCCTTAGGCATCACTACCTTGCCGTCGACAAGCCGGGCCATTTCCTTGTCGCCGACCGTATTGAGCGGTGCGATACGCTCCTCGGCGAATTTTGCGGCCTCTTCCAGCACCGCCTCGGCCACGCCGTCGGCAAGATCAGCGTAGAGCCCGTCCTCGATGCCGCGATCGAGTCCGGCGGCATGGCGCATGGCAAACAAGATGTCCTCAACCGGCGCGCGATAGGTCACGTTGCTTCCTCCACGAACATGCCCCGTGATCGGCGGCATGCATTTCTTGTTTGGAACCGCCGCCGCAACGAGATAGACACCCTCTTCCGCGCGCGATCACGGTTTAGTTTACATATGAACCATACTCTTGCAACCCCCGAACAGGCGAGACCCCCGCTTTCGGGCCCGAAATCTCCGGGGGGGCTGCATCGTCTTATCTCATACAGCGCGAAACGGCGGCTGTCGCCAAGACGACAAATCGACGAACGGCTTAGGCCGGAGCGGCAGGCATGACTCCCCCGATCACAACCCGCCGACTGGGAACATCGACCGCCGAACTCGCCGAGGCCGGGCGCCTGCTGGCGGACGGCAAGCTCGTC
>DAORNC010000104.1:4646-9903 GCA_035440785.1 Rhabdaerophilum sp.
GCCTTCCCGACTGAAACCGTCTACGGACTTGGTGCCGATGCGACCGAGGCACAGGCGATCGCCCGGCTCTATGCCGCCAAGGGACGGCCGCAGTTCAACCCGCTCATCGCTCACGTGGCCACACCGGAAGACGCCGAAAAACTCGCGGAATTGCCGGCGCTGGCCCGCAAGCTGGCCAAAGCTTTCTGGCCAGGGCCAATGACGCTGGTGGTGCCCGTGCCGCCTGACTGCCCCGTCTGTGAACTGGCTCGCGGGCCTGCCTTCGCTCGCGATCCGCGTGCCGGATCATCCAGTGGCGCGGACTATACTCGCGGCGGCCGGAAGACCGATCGCGGCACCGAGTGCCAATCGTTCCGGCCATGTCTCCCCTTCCGAGGCAGCGCATGTCGCGAACGATCTCGACGGTATCATCGAGGCCATCGTCGATGGCGGCCCCTGCCCGATCGGTGTCGAGTCCACCATCCTCGGCTGCCTTGACGGCGAGGTAACGCTGCTGCGCCCCGGCGGCCTTGCCCGTGAACGGATCGAGGCACTCCTCGGCCTGAGACTCGAAAACGCGAGCAATGCCGATGCGGGGGCGCCGCTCGCGCCGGGACGGCTCTCCTCCCACTACGCGCCGACACATCGGCTCCGGCTTGACACGAAGGCAGTAGGGCCCGGCGAAGCCTGCCTCGCCTTCGGCCCGGAACTTCTTCCCGGCACGGCCCCCGAACGGACACTCAACCTTTCGCCGCGCGGCGACATGGCCGAGGCAGCGGCCAATCTTTATGGATACCTCCGACGCCTCGACTCCCTCCCGGTCGTGGGCATCGCCGTCGCTCCGATTCCGGCGGTTGGGCTCGGCGAGGCAATCCTCGATCGGCTCGCACGGGCTGCCGCGCCGCGTCCGTGAACTCCATATCGGGTATGGAATGAATTCTTCGATGATTTCCGTCGGAAAGTGTGGGACACTTCGTATTGACCTGATCTTGCCTGAAGCGCTGGAACGGCCCGATGCAACCACTTGCCTGGGATGATTTCCGCCTCGTCCGCGCCATAGCGGAACAGCGTTCGCTCGGGGGCGCAGCGGAGGCGCTGGGCGTTAACAACTCTACCGTTTTCCGTCGCCTGAACGCGCTTGAGGAACACCTCGGCGTGCGCATCTTCGAGCGTGCGCGCTCGGGTTACCTGCTCACCTCGGCGGGCGAGGAGATGGTCGCGCTTGCCACCCGCATGGCCGAATCGATCATCGAGTTCGAACGGCGGATCGCCGGGCAGGATGTCCGCCCCTCCGGCGAGTTGCGCGTGACGACGACCGATACGATTTTTTCGCATCTCGTCGCGCCGATGTTCTGCACGTTCCGCCAGCGCTACCCCGAGATCACGCTTGATTTCGTCATCGACAACCGCGCGCTGAACCTCTCGCGACGCGACGCCGACGTCGCGATCCGCGCGTCCGTCGATCCGCCGCAGACGCTGATCGGACGGCGGGTCGCCACAATCGCCTGGGGTGCCTATGCTGCGGAAGGCTTTCTTGCGCAGGCGGACTTCGATCAGAATTCGCTCGAATCGATGATCCGGCCCCCGACACGATGGGTGGGCCTCGGCGAGCCGCTTGCCACCACGGCCGGCGGACGCTGGGTGACGAACCACGTCGTTCCCGAATGCGTTGCGGTGAAGGTCAACATGGTCTCGACGCTGGCCGCTGCTGTCAGTGCGGGGCTCGGCATCGGCCTCCTGCCGTGCTTCATCGGCGAGCAGATGCCCACCGCGCGACGCATCCCGATCATCAAGCCGGCATCGGACACCGGGCTTTGGGTGCTGACCCATCCAGACCTCAAGAAGGCCGCGCGGGTACGAGCCTTCCTGGAATTTTTCGGGGCGGAACTCGCCAAGAAGCGGCGGCTGATCGAAGGCGAGGCTGCCGGCGCCTGAGCCTCAGGTGGCAGCCTGTGTCTGCCAGCGCCCCGGCGCCGCCCTTTCGGTGATCGGCAGGTTGATGAGCGCGGAGGCAATCCCCAGCGCGATCGAGAGCCACCAGACGACATCGTAGCTACCGGTCTTCTCGAACAGCAGACCTCCGAGCCAGACGCCAAGAAATCCACCGACCTGGTGCGAGAAGAACGCGAAGCCGTAGAGCATCGCCATGTAACGCGGACCGAACATGATCGAGACCAGAGCGGCCGTCGGCGGCACGGTTGAAAGCCACAGCAGGCCGGTCGAAGCGCCGAAAGCGAGTGCGGAAACGATACCCCAGGTCGTCTGGTAGCCGAATACGCTCACCGGGGTTGCGACGAACGGAATCGAGAGCAGCAGCCCCAGTGTCACGATCGAGCGGGCGAAATAGATAATCGCGAGGATCCAGCGTTTCGGCATCCGGTTGCCGAGCCAGCCAGACGATAGTGAACCGATCACGTTGAACACCCCGACGAGCGCCAGCGTCCAGCCTCCAACCTCCGGCGGCATGCCGACATCCTTGAAATAGCTCGGCAGATGCACGGTGATGAAGGCGAGCTGGAAGCCGCAGGTGAAGAAGCCAAGCACCAGCAGCACATAGGAGCGGTGGCCGAAAGCCTGCGTCAGCGCCTGCGTCACGCTCTGGTCGTCAGCGGAAGCCGGCGCCCCGGCGGCGACCTTCCTCTGCGGCGGTGTCGCCACCGCGAGCGCCAGCGGCAGGATCAGCAGTGTCAGCCCGGCGAAGATCGTCAGCGCATTCTGCCAGCCGTAATCGCGGATGAGGCCGACACCGAGGGGCGAGAACAGGAACTGGCCGAACGAGCCCGCCGCCGTGCCGGCGCCGAACGCCATCGAGCGCTTCTCCGGCGGCAGCAGCTTGCTGAACGAGGCCAGCACGAGATTGAACGAGGACCCCGCGAGCCCGAAGCCGATCAGCACGCCACCCGTGATCGTCAGCGTCACGGGATCGGTCGAGACCGTCATCAGGTAGAGGCCGGCGGCATAGAGCAGCGCCCCGGTCCAAAGCACCTTGAGCGTGCCGAACCGGTCGGCGATCGCGCCCATGAACGGCTGGCCGACGCCCCACATCAGGTTCTGGATCGCGAGCGCGAAGGAGAAGACGTCGCGCCCCCAGCCGTTCGCGGTGATGATCGGCTGCTGGAAAAAGCCCATCGAGGAGCGCGGGCCGAAACCGAGCATCGCGATGGCGCAGCCGGCGAGGATGATGATGCCGGCGGGCAACACACGGGCGGTGTTCTGGGCGGTCATGCAAGGCTCCGGGTTCAAGGGCGGGCGGCAGGACGGAAACCGGAGCTATAGCAACGGCAAATTCATTCGACGAATGAATAGATGTGATGGATCACCGAGAAATCGTTGATGGGTCAGCTGGTTTCCGCCTTCGTGACCGGGTTCAGCCCGGCCATGACGGCTGTGCGCTACCCTGCGATTTTCGAGAAATCCGCGATTCGAGCCGTCACGCGGCGCAGGCTTGCCAGCAGCGCGAGGCGATTCTTGCGGATGGCGGGATCGTCGGCATTGACCATCACCGCCTCGAAGAAGGCATCGACAGGCGCGCGGAGTTTCGCCATGGCGCGCATCGCGGCAGCGTAATCCTGTTTCTCCAGCGCGGCATTGGCCTCGGTCTCGGCGGTTTGCAGCGCAGCATAGAGCGCCTTCTCAGCCTGTTCTCTAAGCAGCGCAGGATCAGCTTTGGCCTCAAACGCGCCCTCGCCGTCCTTCTTCTCCTCAGCGCGCAGGATGTTCGCGGCGCGCTTGTAGCCCGCGAGCAACGACTTGCCATCCTCGGTTTCGAGCAGCTTACCGAGCGCCTCGACGCGGCGGACGACGAGCAGGAGATCGTCGTTGGTTTCGCCATTGCCGAGCACGGCATCGACGAGATCATGCCGCGCGCCCTGGTCGCGGAGCATGACTTTCAGGCGATCATGGAAGAAGGAAAGGAGGTCGTACAAATCGGTCAAGCCGATTTCGATTTCCTCATCTGGCAAATTCTCAGGGAACTTAGACCTTTGAAGTGAAGCCCAAAGTCCACCAACTCGGTGCGACGATAGGCCTGCATCGCGGAGTTCAGTGATCGGCTCCACAAGCTTATCCAACTGCACGTGTTTGATGTCATCGCCCACATTTACGCGTGCTGGTATCAAGCTGCCGATAAAATCAAGCCTGAAGCCATTCTCCACCACCAGCCGGATTACCCCCAGCGCCGCACGGCGCAGCGCGTAGGGGTCTTTCGAGCCGGTGGGCTTTTCGTCGATCGCCCAGAAGCCGACGAGCGTATCGAGCTTGTCCGCCAAGGCAACCGTGACGGAAACCGGGTCCGTCGGCACGCTGTCCGAAGGGCCGACGGGCTTGTAGTGCTCCTCACAGGCGGCTGCGACAGAAGCCGGTAGCCCGATCTGCCCCGCGTAGATGCGGCCCATGAAGCCCTGCACCTCGGGGAATTCGCCCACGACCTCGGTTTGCAGGTCGAGCTTGCAGATTTTCGTTGCGAGATCGACCTCAACGGGGTCCGCCCCCGTGACCTTGCAGAGTTCTTTCGCCAGCGCGCAGATGCGCTCGATCCGGTCATACTGGCTGCCGAGTTTCTCGTGGAAGGTGACGTTTCTGAACCGCTCCAGCCGCTTGAACGTGGGGTCTTCGCGCCAGACCTTCTTGTCGGTCTCCCAGAAGAATTTCGCATCCGAGAGGCGGGCACGGATCACGCGCTCGTTGCCGGCAATGATGGTCGCGCCGCCGTCCTTCGCCTCGATATTCGAGGTGAGGAGGAAGCGGTTGGCGAGATTGCCGTCGGCCTTCTTCAACACGAAGCACTTCTGGTTGGCGCGGATGGTGGCGCGGATCACCTCGCCCGGAACATCAAGGAAGGCCTCCTCGAACGAGCCCATCAGCACCACCGGCCATTCGACGAGGCCTGCGACCTCTTCGAGCAGACCCTCATCCTCAATCACCTCAAGCCCTTGTGCGAAGGCGAGGTTCCGCGCATCCGCGCGGATGATCTCCTTGCGACGATCAGCGTCAAGCACGACCTTCGCGGCTTCGAGCTTCGTCACATAATCGTCGAAGCGCTTCACCGTGATGCCGATGGGCGCCATGAAGCGATGGCCGTGGGTGACATTGCCGGCCTTGAGTCCGTCGATCTCGAACGGGACAACCTCCGGCTCCTCGGTTTCCGGCCCGAAGGTCGCGACGATTCCGCGCAGCGGACGCACCCAGCGGAGCGAAGACGAGGATTTACTCGCCTCACCCCAGCGCATCGACTTCGGCCACGGAAAGGCGCGGATCGTCGCGGGCAGGATTTCTGCCA
>DAORNC010000105.1:0-2772 GCA_035440785.1 Rhabdaerophilum sp.
ACCAGGCGACGAAGAACATCACTTCCGAGGCGATGAACAGGATCATGCCGTAGCGATGATGCATCTGCACGACGCGGGTGTGATCCCCGGTCTGCGCTTCGTTCACGACGTCCTTCCACCAGCCGAACATGGTGTAGAGCACGCCGATGAAGCCCGCGCCGAAGAGATAAGGGCCGGCAGCAAGCCCGCCCATGGTCATCTTCTTCATCCACATCACGGCGCCGACCGCCATGATGAAGGCCGAAACCGAGCCGATGAACGGCCAGGGGCTGAGCGGAAGAATATGATAGTCGTGATTTTTCGCGTGTGCGTCGGCCATGCCCTGGGCCCCCTTCCTATTTCGAAACCGTCCCGCGCTCGACGCGCGAACCGGTCAACTGCCCGGCGTCAGCGAGCGGTTTGACCCCGCTTCTGGCCGGAAAAAACGTATACGACAAGGTGATCGTGTCCACGGAATCGAGTTCGCTGTTCTTCTCGATATCGGGATCGATGAAAAACACGACCTCTTCCGAGCGAGTCTCGCCCGGCTTCAGCGTCACATCGGTGAAGCAGAAGCAAGCGATCTTGTTGAAATAGCCGCCGGTCTGGTCGGGCGAGACGTTGAAGCTCGCGACCCCGACGCTCTCCTGCGCGCGGCGGCTGGTAATGGTGTAGCCAATTGTGCGGACCTCACCGGCCTTGACCGTGATTTCCTCGACCTCCGGCTGGAATTTCCAGCCCAGCGAGGGAGCGACGTTGGCATCGAAGCGAATCTTGAAGACGCGCTCGGAAACGCGCGTCGGTGCTTGCTTGGCGACAATCGGCGTACCGCCGAACCCCGTCGTCTTGCAGAAGAGATCGTAGAGCGGCACGGCAGCGTAGGCTGCGCCCAGCATGAAAGCCGCACCGCCGAACAACGAAAGCGCCACGCGACCGTTGCGACGTGGATTCACGACGACCGGCGCGGGGCGAGCAGCCATGGATTTTTCGGAGGGCGAATGCTCGTTCTCCATCATCCCCTCACAGCGACCGCTTGAGAATCGCGGAGCCAATCTTGAACACGGTGATGAGATAGAACAAGGCGCACAGCCCGCCGACGGAGAGGGCGATGGCGAGGTTGCGCCGCGAACGCCGCGCCTTTTCCTCGTCGGTCAAGCGGATGCCGTTTTCCTCGGTGTCGACCTTGTTCATGCAAACCTCCCGAGGAGAGCCCAGAGAACCGGGCCGGCCTTTTGGGCGATCCATTCGACGAGAAGCGCGGCGAACAGCGCGAAAAGGTAGGCGATGGAGCCGCCGAACATCCGCCAGCAAGCCTTGCGCAGCGTCTCATCGTTCGCCGCCCGCCAGATGGCGTAAGCCCACCACAGCATGGCGCTGCCACCAACGACAGCGGCGAGGGCATAAACGAGGCCCCCAAACCCGTAGACCAGTGGCGCAAGACCGAACGGCACCACAATCAGCGTGTAGAGGAGAATCTGAAGCCGGGTGTTCTTCTCACCCGCGATGTTGGGCAACATCGGCACGCCGGCACGGCCGTAATCATCGGATTTTACAAGCGCAAGCGCCCAGAAATGCGGTGGGGTCCAGAGGAAGATGATCGCGAAGAGCAGCATCGGCTCTATCGTGACATTACCGGTCACTGCAGCCCAGCCGATGACGGGCGGCAGGGCACCCGCCGCGCCGCCGATGACGATATTCTGCGCCGTACGGCGTTTCAGGCCGATCGTGTAGACGACGACATAGAAGAAGATCGTGAAGGCCAGAAGCCCGGCCGCGAGCCAGTTTGTCGCGAGTCCGAGCACCATGACCGAGAAAAACGATAGGAAGAGGCCAAAGGAGAGTGCTTCGCCTTCCTTCACGCGACCCGAGGGGATCGGGCGAGCTGCCGTCCGCTTCATCACGGCATCGATGTCGGCATCGTACCACATGTTGAGCGCGCCGGAGGCGCCGCCGCCGATCGCAATCGCCAGGATCGTGATCGCGCCGATCACCGGGTTGATCGTCCCTGGCGCAACAACCATGCCGACCAGAGCCGTGAAGACGACAAGGCTCATCACGCGCGGCTTCAGCAGCGCGATGAAATCTCCGGGATCGGCGTTCGAGATCAGGTTCTCGCGCCTGGAATCGGCTCCCAATTCGTTCAACTCAACAACCTTGCCATTTGGCTTGTGGTGAATACGGTGGAAAGGGAAAGCCCCTTGCCATCGGAAAGCAGCGCGGTATGCCCACGCTGCTTTCCGATGGGCCGGGCGCCCGAAAGCGCCCGGTCCCCGGAATTAGTGACCGCCACCCGTGATACGCGGCAGGGTTTCGAACTGGTGGAACGGCGGCGGAGAGGTCAGCGTCCACTCCAGCGTCGTCGCGCCTTCGCCCCAGGGGTTCTCGCCGGCCTTCTGCTTCTTCGCATAGGCGACCCAGATTCCGTAGAAGAAGACCAGCAGACCGAACGCGAAGATGTAGGAGCCGTAGGACGAGATCTTGTTCCAGCCCGCATAGGCGTCGGGATAATCGACATAGCGGCGCGGCATGCCTGCGAGGCCGAGGAAGTGCTGCGGGAAGAACAGCAGGTTCGCGCCCACGAAGGCGATCGCGAAATGCAGGTTGCCGATCCAATCCGGGATCATGTAGCCCGTCATTTTCGGGAACCAGTAATACCAAGCCGCGAAGATCGCGAACACCGCACCGAGCGAGAGCACGTAGTGGAAGTGTGCCACGACGTAATAGGTGTCGTGCAGCACGCGGTCCGCGCCCGCGTTCGCAAGGACGACGCCGGTGACGCCGCCGACCGTGCAC
>DAORNC010000105.1:2795-9755 GCA_035440785.1 Rhabdaerophilum sp.
CATCGGCGCGCGGAACTGGATCGAACCGCCCCACATCGTCGCGATCCACGAGAAGATCTTCACGCCCGTCGGCACGGCGATGACCATGGTCGCGGCGACGAAGTACTGCTGCGCAGCGAGGCTGAGGCCAACCGTATACATGTGGTGCGCCCACACGATGAAGCCGACGAAGCCGATCGCAACCATGGCGTAGGCCATGCCGAGATAGCCGAACACCGGATTTTTTGAGAAGGTCGAGATGATGTGGCTGATGATGCCGAAGGCCGGCAGGATGATGACGTAGACTTCCGGGTGGCCGAAGAACCAGAACAGGTGCTGGAACAGGATCGGATCACCGCCGCCCTCGGGGGCGAAGAAAGTCGTGCCGAAGTTGCGGTCGGTCAGCAGCATGGTGATCGCGCCGGCGAGAACCGGAAGCGAGAGCACGAGCAGGAAGGCCGTCACCAGCATCGCCCAGGCGAAGAGCGGCATCTTGTGCAGCGTCATGCCCGGCGCGCGCATGTTGAAGATTGTCGTGATGAAGTTGATCGAGCCGAGGATCGACGAGGCGCCCGCGATATGCAGCGAGAGAATCGCGAAATCCATCGCCGGGCCGGGCTGGCCGACGGTCGAGAGCGGCGGGTAGGCGGTCCAGCCACCGCCGAAGCCGTTCGAACCGGGCGGACCTTCGACGAAGAGCGAGATCAGGAGCAGGCCCAGAGCCGCCGGCAGCAGCCAGAACGAGATGTTGTTCATGCGCGGGAAGGCCATATCCGGCGCGCCGATCATGATCGGAACGAAGTAGTTGGCGAAACCGCCGATCAGCGCCGGCATCGCCATGAAGAAGATCATGATAACGCCGTGACCGGTCACGAACACATTGAAGGTGTGCGGATCGGAGAAATACTGGAGGCCCGGTTCCTGAAGCTCAAGGCGCATCATCACCGAGAGGAAGCCGCCGACAAGGCCGGCGACGATCGCGAAGATCAGGTAAAGGACGCCGATGTCCTTGTGGTTGGTGGAATAGAGATAGCGCCGCCAGCCGGAGGGCATTGCGTGCGAATGGTCATCAGCGGCGTGAGCGTGAGCCATTTTCGTCAACTCCTGTCGAATTCAGAACCGGGCGCGGCAAATCAGCGCGAGGAAACGGTGTTGTCAGCGGTGCGGACCGCCGGATCGGTCGAGGCGAACTTCTTCTTCGCGTCGGCGAGCCAGGCCTTGTACTTCTCTTCCGAGACGACGCGGATCGCGAGCGGCATGAACGCGTGGTCCTTGCCGCAGAGTTCCTGGCACTGTCCATAATAAACGCCTTCCTTGGTGGCGCGGAACCAGGTCTGGTTCAGGCGTCCCGGAACGGCATCGACCTTGACGCCGAACGGCTGCACCGCGAAGGCATGGAGCACGTCGGCCGACGTAACCTGCACGACGATGTTCTTGTTCACCGGGACGACGGCCTCGTTATCGACCGAGAGAAGGCGGTGATAGTCTTCCTTCTTGCCCTTGCCGGCCTTCACTGCCTCGGCGATATCTGCCTCGGTCATCATGCGGACGTCGAACTCGAAGCCGCCACCGGCATCCTTCGGGTATTCGAATTTCCAGTACCAGGCGTTGCCCGTGAGCTTGATCGTCAGATCGGCGGGTGGCGTGACGAGCTGTTGCTTCAGGAGGCGGAAGGACGGGATCGCGATCACGACGAGGATCAGCACCGGGATCAGCGTCCACGCGATCTCGAGGCCGACGTGATGCGTCGTCTTCGACGGGACCGGGTTGGCCTTGGCATTGAACTTGGCGACGATGATCACCAGCAGCGCCAGCACGAACAGGGTGATGACGGTGATCGTCACCAGCAGCCAGTCGTGAAAGCTGTGGATGAACTCGGCAACCGGCGTGGCGGCATCCTGCAGCCCGAGCTGCCAGGGCTGGGCGAGACCTTCGCCCGCCTGTGCGGTTCCGCTGCCCAGAAGGCCGACCAGGCCGGCAGTCGCAAGAAGGCGATGCTTCGCTGTTCCCAGCACGCCAGCGATATTGATTGAAGTCAAAGCCATGGCGAATGCCACTCCCTAAGGAAATTCCAACCCGGCATAAGCCGCTTATTGTTCCGACAGCACCGCCACATCCGCTTCGCGTTTTCGTGGCAGCATGCCGATCAGGACACATGCGCCTCGGCGCATATATCAACCGTCCACTTTTCATAATCCGCCTTGCGATGCAAGCGCTAGCTTGTGTTCGAAGGTTCGATCCGGATTACGCCACAATATCTCCTTAAGCGAGAGGCAATTTTGTTCCTCGCAGCCTCATCAATTGGCTGCAGACGGTTCAAGCGAGAGCCCGGCCGGGTTGTCCAAGCTTCCTTGACACCATCCGCTGAACTGTTAGGCCAAACCCACGCGTTGCGAAAGAGTCTTGGGAGCGTTTCGACCGTGCATAATTCGACGCATATCCGCGCGATGATTCGGGCATTCGGCGCCGCTGCGGCATTGGCAGCCGGCCTGGCGGGTGCTGCCGCGCAGGGGAATCTCAAGGAGAAATACGGGGATTGGCAGCATCGCTGCGACAAACCTTCGGCCAACGGCGTCGAGCAGTGCATTCTGATTCAAAACGTGCTCGACCAGTCCGATCTCAATCTCGCCGTCGTCGTCCTCCGGGTCGAGGATACGGCCGCTACCGCCGAGGCGCGCAAGAAAGATCCGAACGCCCCTTCTGTGCGCCGTCCTGTGCTGCGGGTGATCGCACCGCTCGGAATCCTTTTACCGCGCGGCCTCGGCCTCAAGATCGACGATCGCGAGATCGGCTCGACCGGCTTCGTCCGGTGCCTCGAATCGGGCTGCGTCGCCGAGGTCGATATGGACAACGCCTTGATCGAGAGCTTCCGCAAGGGCAAGGTGGCGCTCTTCGCGGTCTTCCTGACGCCGGAGGAAGGGCGTGGCCTGCCGGTGACGCTCGCCGGTTTCGAGCAGGGTTTCGCGCAACTCAAGTGACGGAAGCCGGTGGGACCGGCCGGGCGAGAGGATTTCCAGCGTGCGTGTGATCGGGGGAACCATGACGGATCGTTCTGTGCGGATCGAAGATGCGATGCGGTTTGGTAAACTGGGACTGGCCGCGGCGTTGGCCGGAGCCTTGCTCGCCGGCTGCAAGACGACGAGCGAGAGCGGCGAGGTCACCCAAACGGAAAAATCGATCACCGAGCGGATACTGTTCGCCAACACCAAACTGCCCGAACAGAAGGAGGCGGTGGTTGATTATGGTTGCCCGTCGGCTTCGATCCTCGATGGCACCGCGGCCTATCGTGTCGGCGGAGACACGGCGCGCGGCATCTCCCATCAGGCGGCGATCCATGACATCGCCCGCGAATGCAAGGCGCAGGGCAACACGATGCACGTCAAGGTCGGGGTTCAGGGGCGTCTGCTCCTCGGCGAGAATGGCAAGCCCGGCACCTTTACCATTCCGGTGCGTGTCGCCGTGCGATCCAACGGGCAGACGGTCTATTCGAAGTTGGTGCCGACCACGGTCACGATTCCGCCGTCCGACACGCAGGCCGCCTTCGTGACCATCGACGACGGAGTCAGCCTGCCGATTACGGCCGAAGACCCTGCGTCGGCCTACACCATTCTTGTTGGCCTTGATCCACAGGGTGCGAAGGTCGGCGGCGGCGGAAAGAAACGTCGTCGTTGACTCCCGCCCGCGATCGGGTAGGGGAATGATATAGGCCATCTCCCGCGCGGGAGAGAGCGGCTCCGCGAGGGCCGTCGCCGAAGGCGCAACCGCCCCGGAAACGCTCAGGCAGAAGGACCGCGCGAGAAAAGCCGCTCTGGAAAGCGAAGGGAAACCTTCCACCGACGGAGTAAGTGTGGACGCGAGTCGTTTGCATGAAATCTCTCAGGTTCCGTGACAGAGGGGGCGGATGCGTTCCAGCCGGGAACGTGTCGGACCCGTGTCACGGAAAGGCGGCGAAAGCCGAAGCGAGAGATGGCAGCAGCGCCGGATATCGACGATCTGAAATTCACCCCGTTGAACGATTGGCATATCGCGCAAGGCGCGCGCATGGTGCCGTTCGCGGGCTATTCGATGCCGGTCCAGTACAAGGACGGCATCATCGCCGAACACAACTGGACGCGCGAGCATGCCGGCCTGTTCGATGTCTCGCACATGGGCCAGTGTTTCCTGATCCCGAAGGACGGCCGGTTCGAAACCGCAGCCCGTGCGCTCGAAGCGCTGGTGCCGGCGGATGTTCTTGCCCTCAAACCCGGCCAGCAGCGCTATTCGCAGTTCCTCAACGACGAGGGCGGGATCCTCGACGACCTCATGATCACCCGTCTCGGCCACGAGGGGCATCACCATTGGCTCTATCTCGTCGTCAACGCCGCCTGCAAGGACGCCGACTACGCTCATATGCGCGCGAAGCTGCCCGCGGATGTCGATCTGCGCATCGCCGACAATCTCGCGCTGCTGGCCTTGCAGGGGCCGGAGGCGGTGGCGGTCGTCGCGACCTACGCGCCCGAACTCGCGACGCTGCCGTTCATGATGTCACGTGACCTGCCTCTCGGTCCGCATTGGTGCCACGTATCGCGCACGGGCTACACGGGCGAGGATGGCGTCGAGATCTCGGTCAAGGCTGCGGAGGCTGCGGCCTTCGTCTCGATGCTGGCCGCAGACCCACGCGTGAAGCCGATCGGGCTTGGCGCGCGCGATTCGCTTCGGCTCGAGGCGGGCCTCTGCCTCTATGGTCACGACATCGACACAACGACCTCGCCGGTCGAGGGCGATCTCAAGTGGTCGATCCAGAAGCGCCGGCGCACGGAGGGCGGCTTTCCGGGAGCGGATCGCGTTCAGCGCGAATTGAAGGATGGTCCTGCGCGCCTGCGCGTCGGCATCCTGCCCGAAGGTCGCCAACCCGCGCGCGAGGGAACCGAGATTTTTGCCGCAGAAAATGGACAGTTCAAGAAGATCGGCGTCATCACCTCGGGCGGGTTTGGTCCCAGTGTCGGTGGTCCGGTCGCGATGGGATATGTCGAAACGGCCTTCGCCAAGACGGAGACGTCCGTCACGCTTGTTGTTCGCGGTAAGGAACTGCCGGCACGCGTCCATGCGCTGCCGTTCGCGCCGCACCGTTATTTCCGTTAACCCACCGCATCCTCGGCAACAGCGATTTCCGGTCTTGCGTAAGAGAATGCGGCAGACAGACAAAGAGAGGGCCCCATGAGCACCTATTACACCAAGGATCACGAATATCTCCGCGTCGAGGGCGATACCGCGACGATCGGCATCACCGATTACGCCCAGAGCCAGCTGGGTGATGTCGTGTTTGTCGAGCTTCCGGCGGTGGGAAAAAGCTTCAAGCAGGGTGCCGAGGCGGCAGTTGTCGAGAGCGTCAAGGCTGCCTCCGACGTCTACGCCCCGGTTTCCGGCGAGGTCGTCGCAGTGAACGACAAGCTTCCGGACAACCCGGCCACCATCAATGACGACCCGGAAGGCGCCGGATGGTTCATGAAGATCCGCCTCGCTGACAAGGGCGAACTCGATAAGTTGATGGACGAAGCCGGCTACAAGGCGATGGTCGGCTGAGGGAGCGGGGCTCATGGCACACGAATATCGCGCAAAGGTCACCTGGGAACGGGGCAGCCAGCCCTTCACTGACAACAAGTATTCGCGCGGCCATCTCTGGAGTTTCGACGGCGGCGTGAGCGTGCCCGGTTCCTCCGCGCCTTCGTCCGTGCCTGTGCCGCTTTCGCGCGAGGATGCGGTGGACCCGGAGGAGGCGCTGGTCGCGGCGGTATCCTCTTGCCACATGCTGTTCTTCCTCGCCTTCTCGGCCATCAAGGGGTTTCGCGTCGATTCCTATGTCGACGATGCCCTCGGGACCATGACCAAGAATGAGAAGGGCAAGCTCTTCATCTCGCATGTCGCGTTGAAGCCAGTCGTCACGTGGTCGGGAGAGAAGAAGCCGACGCTCGAGGAAATCGACCGGATGCATCATCGCGCGCATGACGAATGCTACATCGCGAACTCGCTGCGTGCCGAGGTCGAGATCGTCCACACCGAACCCGTCTACGCCTGAGAAGGACGCACCATGCGTTACCTACCGCTTTCCGATGCCGATCGTTCGGCGATGCTCGCCCGTGTGGGCGCGAGCGATATCGATGCACTGTTTGCCGATATCCCGGCCGACAAGCTGCTTAGCGCGCCGGTCGATCTGCCGCGCCGCAAGGGCGAGATCGAGGTCGAGCGCATTCTCGGCCGCATGGCCGCGAAAAATGTTGCGGCCTCGTCCGTCCCGTTCTTCGTAGGTGCCGGAGCGTACAAACATCATGTCCCGGCAATGGTGGATCATCTGATCCAGCGCTCGGAATTCCTCACGTCCTACACGCCCTATCAGCCCGAGATCGCGCAGGGAACGCTGCAATATCTCTTCGAATTCCAGACCCAGGTCGCGGCGCTTACGGGCATGGAGGTCGCCAATGCCTCGATGTACGACGGTTCGACCGGCACAGGCGAAGCGGTCCTGATGGCGCATCGCGTGACGAAGCGCCGCAAGGCCGTGCTCTCTGGTGGGCTGCACCCGCATTACGCCGAGGTCGTCCGCACGCTCTCGCAGATGGCGGGCGACGCGGTCATTACCGCGAAGGCCTCGCCAAAGGCGGATGAGGATCTCGTTGCCCTCCTTGACGAGGAAACCTCTTGCCTCGTCGTCCAGAACCCGGATGTGTTCGGAAATGTCCGCGATCTCAGGCCGCTCGCCGCAGCCTGTCAGGCCAGGGGCGCGCTGCTGATCGCGGTGTTCACGGAGACGGTTTCGCTCGGGCTTCTCGAAAGTCCCGGCGCGATGGGTGCCGATATCGTGGTGGGCGAGGGCCAGTCGATCGGCAATGGCCTCAATTTCGGCGGGCCTTACGTCGGTCTCTTCGCTGCCAGGCAGAAGTTCATCCGCCAGATGCCGGGCCGTCTCTGCGGCGAGACCATGGATGCGGAAGGCAAGCGCGGCTT
>DAORNC010000106.1:0-1616 GCA_035440785.1 Rhabdaerophilum sp.
CGGCGTCGCGATGGAGCGCGGCCGTATCACCATCGACGATCACTTTGCGACCAATGTGAAGGGCATCTACGCCATCGGTGACGTCGTGCGCGGGCCGATGCTGGCCCACAAGGCTGAGGACGAGGGCATTGCCGTTGCTGAGATTCTCGCTGGAAAGGCAGGACACGTGAATTACGACGTTATTCCCGGCGTCGTCTACACGCACCCAGAAGTTGCGACCGTCGGCAAGGGCGAGGAAGACCTCAAGGCTGCCGGGGTCGCCTACAACGTCGGCAAGTTTCCGTTCACGGCGAATGGCCGCGCCCGCGCCAACCGCGCGACTGACGGTTTCGTGAAAGTGCTCGCGGACAAGACGACCGACCGCGTGCTGGGTGTGCATATCGTCGGCGCAGGCGCCGGCGAGATGATCCATGAGGCGGCGGTGCTGATGGAATTCGGCGGTTCGTCCGAGGATCTCGCGCGCACCTGCCACGCGCATCCGACGATGAGCGAAGCGGTGAAAGAAGCCGCAATGGCAGTGGAAAAGCGACAGATCCACATGTAACGATGAAGCCCCCGGAAACGGGGGCTTTTCTTTTTCGGAGGCGCGATGCTGACCCTTTATCATTGCGTGGGCGCGCGTTCATTCCGGCCGCTCTGGGTTCTGGCGGAGCTCGGTCTTCTTGAACAGCGTGGGCAAAATCTTCGCCTCGTTGTACTGCCGTTTCCGCCTCGCGCGGTAGCCCGCCAATACCTCGACGAGAACCCGCTCGGCACGGTTCCGCTGCTGATCGACGGTGCGACGCGAATGAGCGAATCGGCGGCGATCGCCCAGTATCTTGCGGAGAAGTACGCGCCGAACCCGCTGCGGGTTATGCCGGACGAGCCCGATTATGGTGCGTGGCTCAACTTTCTCCATTTCGGCGAGGCGACACTCACCTTTCCGCAGACGCTGGTACTGCGTTACGGCCGGTTCGAGCTGGGGGAGCGCCGTTTGCCACAGGTGGTCGAGGACTATGGGAAGTGGTTTCACGCCCGGCTCAAGACGCTGGAGCCACGCCTTGCGGTCCAGGATTTCCTCTGCGCGGATCGATTTACCGTGGCCGATATCTCGGTCGGCTACGCACTCCACCTCGCCGAAATGCTCGGGCTTTCGGAAAGGTTTACGCCGGCCGTCCTGGCTTATTGGCAGCGGCTGAAGGTGCGCCCTGGATTCCGGCGGGTGCTTGAGGCGGAGAGGGAAGCAGCGGAAGCGCAAGGCGTTTCCACCATTCCGGCGCCGCTTGTTCAGCCGGGTTGACGTGGCGTGCGGGCCGGCACGTTTTCAGCCTTAATTCGAGCCTAGAAGCTGATCGTTCCATTCCACCCAGCGAGCCACCATGCGCCGCCTTCTGAGACCGCTCTGGTTCCTTCTGGCCCTGATCTTCCTCTTCGAGGCATGGATCTGGGAACGCCTCGACCCCATCGTCGGCTGGTTTGTCGCGCGGCTTCCGTTCAAGGCGCTCAAAGCTGCGATCGCGGCCGGGATCGATCGTCTGCCGCCCTATGCAACGCTGCTCGTCTTTGCGGTGCCAGGCCTGATTCTGTTTCCGTTCAAGCTTGCCGGTCTGTGGCTGATCGGCGGGGGGCATGTCATT
>DAORNC010000106.1:1626-6933 GCA_035440785.1 Rhabdaerophilum sp.
GGGCTCGTGTTCCTGCTCGCGAAATCGGTCGGGCTCGGCATCACGGCCTTCCTGTTCCACACCTGCCAACCCAAGCTGATGCAGATCGGCTGGTTTGTCCGGCTCTACGAATTGGTATTTCGCTTGCGCGCCTGGGCGCATCGGCAGACCGAACCGGTGCGACGGCTCGTCGCCCGCCTTCGGCGTGGGGTTGGCGAGAAACGGAATTTCGTTCTCGCCATGATTTCGAGGTTGCGACGACGGGCCGCCCGGAAAGGTGCCTGGCCTGAGCCCTAGTGGATAAAGGGCAGGATGGTCGGCTTCCAGGCGGCGATGCCCATCAGCAACAGCCCGAAGAGGCCGAGGCCGCCGGCACAGTAGGCAAGCATTATCGCCCCGGTGATGACTGCCGCCGAGGCCAGCACGATGCCGATCTGGAGCATGGCCGAAGCGATCTCGAATACCTCGCCCCGCGCCTTGGAAAGGTCGCGCGTGGCCTCCGCCGCCTTGGCCTTAGCCATGAGCTCCTTTCGGCCCTCGCCGGTCTCGGGCTCGGATTCATAGCGGGCGGCCGTATCGTTCCACTTCTTGATCTGTGCTTCCATCGCGGCCTTGGCGGCAGGATCAACGATGCCCGGCAGTTGCGCCTTGAGTTGCTCGGCAGCGGTCTGCATGGTCGTGCGACGGATCGTCTTGGCCTGGAAGAAAGACCAGAGATTGGAAGCCTCGACGTTCTTGGCGAGCGCGTCGTTCTCGCCCTGCTTGTTGCCCATTTCCGAGAAGGCCAGGAGCAGCGCGAGAAGTGCGATCAGAAGGCCTATTTTCTTGTTCGAGGTTTCGATTTCGGGGCCGCCATGCGACATGTCATTTCTCCAGCGAATCAACGATTCGCCGAAGATTTATGCGGCGAGCCTCGATCTTCTCAAGCGCCGCGCCTGTCAATCCGGCAGTTCTCCGACACGAAATTTCAGGCGCGCGGATGGGCCGCCTTGTAAGCCGCCATCAGGCGCGCGGTATCGACCTCGGTATATACCTGTGTCGTGGAAAGCGAGGCATGGCCGAGCAATTCCTGAATGGTGCGGAGATCGCCGCCACGCGCCAGAAGATGCGTCGCGAAAGAGTGGCGAAGCGCGTGGGGTGTCGCGCTGTCGGGCAAGCCGAGCGCGCCGCGCAGGCCTTCCATCGCGAGCTGGATGATTCGTGGTGAAAGTGGGCCGCCTTTGGCACCCACAAACAATGGTCCTTCCGGCCCGACCTTCCACGGGCACCGCGCGAGATAATCGTCGATGGCCCGGACGATCTGCGGCAGAACCGGCACCTGCCGCACCTTGCCGCCCTTGCCTCGTATGACGAGCGTCTCCCCGCCCGCGCGCGGCGCCTCGTCACGACGCAGCGCGAGCGCTTCGGAAATGCGGAGGCCCGCGCCGTAAAGGAGGGCAAAGACGGCCGCGTCGCGGGTGATGATCCAGGGTTCGCGGCTATCGCCGATGCGGCTTTCGCGGGCGCTCGTCGCACGGGCATCCTGCGGCGTCAGGGGGCGGGGCAGGCCTTTCTTCACACGCGGGCCCTTCACCGCCTTGAAAGCGGAGGCATGGCCGAATCCTTCGCGCTCGAGGTAACGCGCGAAGGAGCGGAGGCCGGCGAGCTGGCGCATCAGCGAGCGACTTTCGACGCCGCCCAGCCGCCGCTCCGCGAGGAACAGGCGCAGATCGGCGGGCTTGATGGCGAGGACATCGGCGGGGGTCCGGCAGTCCGGCCCAAGGAAGGCAAGGAACTGCGCGAGATCGCGGCCATAGGCCTCGATCGTGTTGCCGGAATATAGCCGCTCGTGGGAGAGGCCCCTCAGCCAGGCGATGCGATGCGCTTCGAGTGACATGGATATTTCCGTCCTTCCGATGCTTACTCTGCTTGCATCCGGTTAAAAACTCCATGAAGCCGGTGCGCTTCACCGGCAGCAAGTTGTGCTATCAGCCTTGCCATGAGCCGCCCTGCCGATTCCGTCACAGCCGAAGCAACCTCCGCGCCGAATGTCGCCGAGGTTGCGCTGCCGCTCGGAATCGACCAGCCCTATTCCTATGTGATTCCGGCAGGTCTCGAAATTGCCGCCGGCGATTGTGTTCGCGTGCCCCTCGGCACGCGGGAGAGCTACGGGATCGTGATCGAAACGCGCGTGAGCGCTTCTGCCTCCAACCTCAAGCCCGTTCTCGAAAAGACCCGCCTGCCGCCGCTCAGCCCGGCGATGCTGAAATTCGTTACCCGCGTCTCGCATTACACGCTTGCGCCGATCGGCATGGTTGCACGGATGGCGATCCGCGATCCCAACGCCGAGAGCCACGAGGCCCCGCGCTTCGGTGTCAGGCTGACGGGCAAGCCGCCGGGCCGGTTGACACCGGCGCGGGCACGTCTGATCGAGGCTGCGAAGGGTGGGCTCGTCTATCGCAAGAAGGATCTCGCCGAGCGGGCAAGCTGCTCCTCCGGTGTGATCGATGCCCTCGTCGACGATGGCGTGTTCGATGTCGTGGCGCTGGCGCCGGAAGCGCGCGCGCAGGTACTCGATCCGCGTGGGCGGCAGCCGCAACTATCACCACTGCAGGAGGAGCGTGCGGCGAGCCTGCGTGCGGCGATCGGCGGCGGCTTCGCGCCGTTCCTCCTTGAGGGAGTGACCGGATCGGGCAAGACAGAGGTCTATTTCGAGGCGGTTGCGGCGGCGCTTGAGGTGGGTCGGCAGGTGCTGATTCTCCTGCCGGAAATCGCCCTGACGCCGGAGTTTCTCGCCCGGTTCGAGCAGCGGTTCGGCGGCTTTCCCGGCGCCTGGCACTCGGGCATTGCGCCGAACCGGCGAGACCGGCTCTGGCACGCCATTGCGGAGGGCGAGGCGCGGGTGGTCGTCGGTGCGCGCTCGGCGCTGTTCCTGCCTTTCGTGGACCTCGGGTTGATCGTTGTCGATGAGGAGCACGAGGCGGCGTTCAAGCAGGACGATCTCGTGCGGTACAACGCCCGCGACATGGCGGTGCTTCGGGCGCAGATCGAGGCGTGCCCGGTTGTTCTTGCCTCCGCGACGCCATCGATCGAGAGCCGCGTCAACGTGCAACAGGGGCGTTACCGCCACCTTCTGTTGCCGGATCGCGCCGCCGGGCGAACCCTGCCGGAGATCGAGACGATCGACCTTACATTGGATCCGCCAGAGCGTGGGAAATTCCTGTCGCCGGGGCTGGTGCGCGCAATAGGGGAGACACTGGCGCGTGGCGAGCAGGTGCTGTTCTTCCTCAATCGGCGCGGCTATGCGCCCCTGACCCTGTGCCGGGCCTGCGGGCATCGCTGGCAGTGCCCGCAATGCGACGCCTGGCTCGTGGAACATCGCTTCCGGCGCGCGCTCGTCTGCCATCATTGCGGGCATACCGAGCGGCGGCCGACGCAGTGCGTTGCCTGCGGGGCGGAGGAGAGCCTCGCCGCTTGCGGGCCTGGCGTCGAGCGCATCGCAGAAGAGGTCGCGGAAGCCTTCCCGGATGTCCGCCGGATCACGTTGTCGAGCGATTTTCCGGGTGGTGCCGAGCGACTCAGGCAGGAGCTTGGCGCGGTTGCGGCCAACGAGTTTCCGATCGTCATCGGCACGCAGCTCATCGCGAAGGGCCATAATTTCCCCCACCTTACGCTGGCGGCGGTGGTGGATGCCGATATTGGCCTCGTCTCGAACGATCCACGTGCGGCCGAACGGACCTTCCAGTTGCTCGCACAGGTCACGGGCCGTGCCGGGCGTGGCGAGAGACCGGGTCGCGGCTTTCTCCAGACCTATCAGCCGGAGCATCCGGTAATCCAGGCATTACGGTCGGGCGATCACGAGCGCTTCTACGCCGAGGAGATCGCCGCCCGGAAGGCAGCGGGCCTGCCTCCGTTCGGGCGGCTCGCGAGCCTTCTCGTCTCGGCGCGCGAGAAAACGGCAGCCGAGCAGCACGCGCGCCTTCTCGCCCAGGCGGGGCATCGCCTGATCCGGGAGGGGGAAACGGCTGAAGGCATTGGTCTCCTCGGCCCCGCCGAACCGCCGATGGCGCTTTTGCGCGGGAAGCACCGGATGCGGCTGATTATCAAGACATCACGGCGCACGAACATCCAGGGTTTCATCCGCGCGATGATGCACGAGGCGGGAAATCCGAGGGGTGGCGCGCGGGTGGATGTCGATATCGACCCGTTCAGTTTTTTCTGAGTCGAACCAGCGGTTTGACCGAAAGCGGGGACCTTCGATTTTGCATTGCAGCAACGGCAGTGAGGCGGAATCCGGTTATCCCTCCCATTGTAGGGGGCCAAGCGGAGCGAAAGGGGTTGCGCGAGGGTTGAAGATTTGTTAGCGACCGCCCGACCGTTGCGGAGCAGCATTGTGCTCCGGCAATGGCGCTGTTCCATTGATTGACCCGCCTGGCGGGCATTTCGGCGGATCAAGGGCTGAGTGGCTGCCCATGTGGCCCAAGACTCGGTTCTCCGTTCGGAGTGTGAAAAGCGAAAGTCGATTGTCGTGGCCTCATCCAGCCCGATCGTTTCAGGAATTGCCGGCCGCTATGCTTTGGCCCTGTTCGAGCTTGCCAAGGAATCCAAGGCGCTCGACAAGGTCGGCGAGGCGCTTGACGCATTCGTCGCCTTGCTCGACGGCAGTGCCGAGCTCGACCGTCTCGTCCGTAGTCCTGTCTTTGCCGCCGAGGAACAGGTCGCCGCGCTCGACGTTGTGCTCAAGAAAGCCAAGATCGGCGGTCTCGCTGCGAATTTCCTGAAGCTGGTCGCCGCCAAGCGCCGACTCTTCGCCGTGCGTGGCATGATCGCTGGCTATCGCGCGCTCGTCGCCGAGGAATTGGGCATCGTTTCCGCCGAAGTGACCGTCGCGGCGCCGCTTTCCGACAAGAATCGCGAAGCCGTGCTCAAGGCGCTCGAGAGCCAGGCCGGTTCGAAGATTTCGCTGACCGAGAAGGTCGACCCCGCCATTATCGGTGGCCTCGTCGTCAAGATGGGCAGCCGCATGATCGACGCATCCCTCAAAACGAAACTCAACGCGATGAAACTCGCGATGAATAACGGCTAATACGGAAAGGCTTACCCGATGGACATCCGCGCCGCTGAGATCTCCGCGATCCTCAAGGAGCAGATCAAGAATTTCGGTGCTTCGGCCGAGGTGGCCGAGGTCGGGCAGGTCCTCTCGGTCGGTGACGGCATTGCGCGCGTCTTCGGCCTCGACAAGGTCCAGGCCGGCGAAATGGTCGAGTTCGAGAACGGCATCCGCGGGATGGCGCTCAACCTCGAAAGCGACAACGTCGGCGTCGTGATCTTCGGTTCGGACCGCGACAT
>DAORNC010000106.1:7103-9621 GCA_035440785.1 Rhabdaerophilum sp.
GCCGCTGATGACCGGCATCAAGGCCATCGACTCGATGACCCCGATCGGCCGCGGCCAGCGCGAGCTAATCATCGGTGACCGCCAGACCGGCAAGACCGCGATCGCGCTCGACACCATCCTGAACCAGAAGCCGCTCAACGCCGAAGGCGCCCCTGAGAGCCAGAAGCTCTACTGCGTCTACGTCGCCGTCGGCCAGAAGCGTTCGACCGTCGCGCAGTTCGTGAAGGTTCTCGAAGAGCGCGGCGCACTCGAATATTCGATCGTCATCGCCGCGACCGCTTCCGACCCGGCACCGATGCAGTTCCTCGCGCCGTTCTCGGGCTGCGCGATGGGCGAATTCTTCCGCGATAACGGCATGCACGCCGTCATCATCTATGACGATCTCTCCAAGCAGGCCGTCGCCTACCGCCAGATGTCGCTCCTCCTGCGCCGTCCGCCGGGCCGCGAAGCCTATCCGGGCGACGTGTTCTATCTCCATTCCCGCCTCCTCGAGCGCGCCGCCAAGCTCAACGGCGACAATGGCTCGGGCTCGCTCACCGCACTCCCGGTCATCGAGACCCAGGCGAATGACGTGTCGGCCTATATCCCGACCAACGTCATCTCGATCACCGACGGCCAGATCTTCCTTGAAACCGATCTCTTCTTCCAGGGTATCCGTCCGGCGGTGAACGTCGGCCTCTCGGTGTCGCGCGTCGGCTCGTCGGCCCAGACCAAGGCGACCAAGAAGGTCGCGGGCAAGATCAAGGGCGAACTCGCGCAGTATCGCGAGATGGCGGCCTTCGCGCAGTTCGGCTCGGACCTCGACGCCGTGACCCAGCGCCTCCTCAACCGCGGTGCCCGCCTGACCGAACTCCTGAAGCAGCCGCAGTTCTCGCCGCTGAAGATGGAAGAGCAGGTCTGTGTGATCTACGCCGGCGTCAACGGCTATCTGGACACGCTCCCGGTGAACCGCGTCCGTGCTTTCGAGGACGGCCTGCTCGCGCTGCTGCGCGACAAGCACGCCGAGCTCCTGAACGAGATCGGCAAGTCGAAGGATCTTTCGGACGACAACGCCGCCAAGCTCAAGGGCATCGTCGAGGGCTACGCGAAGAGTTTCGCGTAATCCGGTGATAACCGCAGGTCGCGCCCCGGTGGCGCGGCCTCCTTCTTGGGAAACGGGCAGGACCGCTTCATGGCCTCGTTGAAAGACCTCCGCAATCGCATCGCCTCGGTGAAGGCGACGCAGAAGATCACCAAGGCCATGCAGATGGTGGCTGCGGCGAAGCTGCGCCGCGCGCAGGCGGCGGCCGAAGCGGCGCGCCCCTATGCCTCCAAGATGGAAGCGGTGCTGGCCAACCTCGCCGGCGGCATTTCCGGCTCGGCCGCGCCGGCGCTGCTTGCCGGCAACGGCAAGGATCAGGTGCACCTCCTGATCGTCTGCACCGGTGAACGCGGTCTGTGCGGCGCCTTCAACACTTCGATCGTCCGTCTCGCCCGCGAGAAGATCAATGCGCTGCTCGCGAGCGGCAAGACCGTGAAGATCCTCTGCGTCGGCAAGAAGGGTTATGAGCAGCTCAAGCGGAACTACGAGAAGCACATCGTCGATGTCGTCGATCTGCGCTCGGTGAAGAACATCGGCTATTCCAACGCCGAGGCGATCGCGACCCGCGTGATCGGCATGTTCGAAGCCGGCGAATACGATGTCGCGACGCTGTTCTACTCGCGCTTCCGCTCGGTGATCTCGCAGATTCCGACCGCGCAGGGCCTCATCCCGGCGGAGATTCCCGTGGCCGCCGAGGTTTCGGGCTCCAAGGCTGCCTATGAATACGAGCCGGAAGAGGGCGAGATCCTTTCCACGCTGCTGCCGCGCAATATCGCGGTGCAGATTTTCCGTGCCTTGCTCGAAAATTCCGCCTCGTTCTACGGCTCGCAGATGAGCGCGATGGACAACGCGACGCGCAATGCCGGTGAAATGATCAAGAAGCAGACGCAGATCTACAACCGCACGCGTCAGGCCCAGATCACCAAAGAGCTTATCGAAATCATCTCGGGCGCCGAGGCGCTCTGAGCCAGACAGACAGAAAACGAGGGTTAGAAAATGGCCAAGCCAACCGGTCGCATCGCACAGGTTATCGGCGCCGTCGTCGACGTGCAGTTCGACGGCCACCTGCCGCAGATTCTCAACGCGCTGGAAACCGACAACCTCGGCAACCGCCTCGTTCTCGAGGTCGCACAGCATCTCGGTGAGAACACCGTGCGCTGCATCGCGATGGACTCGACCGAAGGTCTCGTGCGCGGCTCGGCCGTGACCGACACCGGGCAGGCGATTGCCGTTCCCGTTGGCGAGGCGACCCTTGGCCGCATCATGAATGTCATCGGCGAGCCGATCGACGAGGCCGGCCCGATCAAGGGCGAGGGCCTGCGCCCGATCCACGCCGCGGCTCCGAGCTATGCCGAGCAGTCGACCGAAGCGCAGATCCTCGTCACCGGTATCAAGGTCGTCGATCTTCTCGCGCCTTACGCCAAGGGCGGCAAGATC
>DAORNC010000107.1:0-3462 GCA_035440785.1 Rhabdaerophilum sp.
ACCGCTCACCGTTCAAGTTCCAGCGCTACGGCGAGTTTGGTCTGGAAGTCTCGGAACTCTTTCACCATACCGCTCAGCACGCCGACGATCAGCGAAATACGCAAGCCGTAAAGAATACCGGATACGAGATCACGGCCGACGCCATCGGAACCGAGCCACATCGTAAACCCGTCGGCGGCAACCGCTCCAGGCGGCTGGCGCGAATCCATGATGTCGACGCGAGCGAGATCGTAGGGGTTCTGCGGTGCGATGAATGGGGCGAACGCCGCCAGCGCGATGATGATCGCCAGCAGGACGAGGCCGATCATCGCGATCCGGTCTTCGGCGAAGCGGCTAGCGAAGCGGCGGAACGGGCTCTGTTCCGCCGCGAGGGCGGCAGGTGCGGTGGTACTCATGCCTGCCCCCCGGTGAGACGGACGCGCGGATCGAGCGCGGAGTAGAGGATGTCGACGATCAGGTTGATCGTGACGAACAACAGCACGACGACCATCACGTAGGCGACGATCAACGGCCGATCGAGACGCTGGATCGCCTCCAACAGTAGCTTGCCCATCCCCGGCCAAGCGAAGATCGTCTCGGTAACGACCGAGAAGGCGACGAGCGAGCCGAATTCCAACCCCAGCACGGTGACAATCGGAATGAGGATGTTCTTGAGGATGTGGACGCCGACGATGCGCGCAGGCGACAGCCCCTTGGCTCGTGCGAATTTCACATAGTCCTGAAGGCTCGCCTCGCGGGCGCCGGAGCGGGTCAGCCGGATGACGAGGCTCACCTTCAGGAGCGCAAGGTTCACCGCAGGCAGGAAGAGATGTTTCCAGCCGTCGAGCGTGAACAGCGAGGTCCGGATGCCGAAGATCTCGATTGTGGTGCCCTGCCCCGTCGCAGGCAGCCAGCCGAGCATCACCGAGAACAGCATGATGAGCATGAGCCCAACCCAGAAGGTTGGCAGCGAAAACCCAAGGATCGACACCGCCATAATGCCGCGCGAGAGCGGGTGCTCCGGCTTCAGCCCGGCGAAAAGACCAAGGGGGATGCCGATCAGGACCGCGAGCACGAGCGCCGCGAACGCGAGTTCCATCGTGGCCGGCATCCGTTCGAGGATGAGGGTGACGGCGGATTCGCCATGCACGTAGGAACGACCGAACTCGCCCTGCAGCACGTCACTGAGGAAGCGGAAGAACTGCACATAGGCCGGCTGGTCGAAACCGAATTCGCGCCGCACCTGTTCGATCTGCTCCTGCGTCGCATCACCCGGCACCATCATCCACACAGGATCACCGATCACGTGGGTGCCGAAGAAGACGAGGACGACCATAGCGACGATCACGACCAGCGCTTGCGCCAGTCGCCGGATGATGAAGGCAAGCATCAGGCTCTCCCGAAACAGGGCAGCGGCATCAGCAGGGGATGGCGGGAGCGGCTGTCGCCGCTCCCGATCGGGCGCGAATTACGGCCTCACCGACGTGGCAAGCGTATATTCGTCCGTGCGCGGCTCGACCTTCAGCCCCTTCTTCGCTGCCCAGGTGTTCTTCTGGTAGTGGATCGGGATGAGGCCAACGTCGTTCATCGCCAGTTCCGAGGCTGCCGCAAGCAGCGCCGCACGCTTTTCGGCATCGACGGTCGAGAACGCCTTGGAGATGAGGGCGTCAAGCTCCGGATTGGAATAGCGGCCGCGGTTGGCCGAGCCGCTGCCCGCCTTCGGGTCGTTTGTGCCGAGCAACGCGCGCAGTGAATCGCCCGGCTCGCCCGTGCCCGCGCTCCAGCCGGCAAGGATCATCGAGAATTCCGGCGTCTTTTCCGGACCACCGCTCGAAGCACGCGAGAAGAACACAGACGGCGGCATGGTTTCGACGCTAGTCTCAACCCCGAGGCGCGTGAACATCTGGGCAACCGCCTCGATGATCTTGGTGTCGTTGGTATAGCGGCCGTTCGGACCATGGATCGTCAGCTTGAACCCGTTCGGATAGCCGGCTTCCGAGAGCAGCTTCTTCGCGCCGTTGACGTCATAGGCAACCGGTTTCAGCTTCTTGGAGGTGCCGGCATAGGTATCGGGGAGAAGCTGGCTCGCCGGCGTCGCCTCACCTTCCATGATGCGGTCGACGATCGCAGGGCGGTTGATCGCCATCGACAGTGCCTGACGGACCTTGAGGTTGTTGAGCGGGTTCGGGATCCCGGCGCCGTCCTTGCCCTTGATGAAGGGCGAAGCTTCCTTCCGCAGCCGGTCGAGATGGAGATAGATGACTCGGTTCGAGAATTCGCTCGACAGCGTCACCTTTGGCTCCTTGGCGAGCTTCTGGGCATCGGCGGTCGGCACGCCCTCGATGACGTCGACACCGCCGGAGAGCAGGGCCGCCACACGCGTCGGGTCCGACTTGATGAATTTGAAAGTCACAGTGGCCCAGGGCTCCTTGGCGCCCCAGTAGCTGTCGTTGCGTTTTACGACCATACGGTCACCCGGTACGAACTCGACGAACTGATACGGTCCGGTGCCAACGGTGCCCTTGCCCGCATTCAGATCCTGCGTCGTTACATCCTTCGCCGCCTTGGCCGACATGATCTCGATCTGCGCGAGATGGTTCAGCATCAGGGCTTCGGGTTTCACCGTCTTGATGCGGATCGTGTGATCGTCGACCTTCTCGATGTACTTGCCGCGTACGTAACTCGTTTTCGGCGCCGGCGATTTGGGCACGTTCGGCACGCGTTCGAACGAGAAAATCACGTCATCGGCGGTGAACGGCGTGCCGTCGTGGAACTTGACGTTCTTGCGCAGCTTGAATTCCCAGGTGAGGTCATCGATCGTCTTCCAAGACTCCGCGAGGCCCGGATGCATCGCCTGGAGCCGATCCATCGTGACGAGCGTGTCGAAGATGTGCCGCGCGACCGCATTGTTCGGTGTCAGGTTATGATAGTGTGGATCCGCCGCGCTCGGCTCGGAAGCAAGCGCGATCTTGAGCTCCTGTGCGCTGAGCATGGCCGGCGCCGTCAGGGCCGTGGCCAAGGCCAGTGATAAGGTTTTCAGCGTTTTACGCATGATGGTCTCCCAGTTTTCGTTCGATCGGATTTCTCTGCCCCGTCGCGTGCAGGACGGCATCTTGGCGGCAAGCACCACGGATGCCAATGGCCTTACGCATCGAAAGTATGATGACACTATTATTCGTATCGATTATTGTCATTCAAATCTGTATAACCTGAAAGGCATAATCCTATGCAGGAAATGCGGGAACTTTCGGAACGTCGCCCGACCCTGCGCGAACTTGAGGTGCTGCGAACCCTTATTGCCTACGGCAAGGCGACCGCCGCCGCACGCAAGCTCGGAATTTCGCAGCCAGCCGTATCCCGCGCCATTCACCAGCTCGAGAAGAGAACCGGGCTGGTCCTGTTCCGGCGGGAGGGCGGACGCTTGGTGCCGACGGCCGATGCGCTGGCCTTGCACAAGGAAAGCGAGGCGATTTTTCTCACCTT
>DAORNC010000107.1:3509-9105 GCA_035440785.1 Rhabdaerophilum sp.
CCCGACCCTGCGCTTCGGTGCACCGCCGACGCTCGCGCAGTGGTTCTTCAATCAGCTCCTTGCGGATTTTTCACGCAGCGAGCCCGATACGCGTATCTATGTCGAGATCGGTTCCGGCCAGAGCGTGCTGTCGATGGTCGCGAACGGCGACATGGATCTCGGCGTCGTCGATGCGCTGCAAACCCATATCGGCGTGCGGTATGACGTGTTCCGCTCGTCCTATGCCCATGCGATCGTGCCGCGGAATTCGCCGCTCGCCAACGAACCCCAGATCACACCTCGCCATCTCGACGACGTTCCCTTCGTCGCGCTGCTCCGGCGCTTCTCCACCCGAACGCAGCTGGATCGCCTGTTCCTCGGTGCAAATGTCTCGCCACGCATCATGATCGAGGTCTCGACGGCGGGCGCGGCCTACGAATTCGTCCGTGCCGGCGTCGGCATCGCGATCACCAATCCGTTCCCGATGAGCTTGAAAAAGGACGATGACGTCCGGCTGATTCCTTTCCGTCCGGCCATTGCCTACGAAACCTCGTTCGTGCTTCCTTCGCTCACACCGCCGTCCCCGGTCGCGCGCCGTTTCATCGATTTCGTGCTCGAACGGCAGCCAGAGGACGGTTATTCGCAAGCGATACGGGCAAAGTGAGCCGGTGATGCCTCTCGATCTCGAAGCTGAATACAACAACCGGGCTCGCGTGCCCGAGCATCCGGCGTTGATCGCCGGTTGGGCGCGCGATGCCGCCGCCTACCGCGAGGCGCAACCACATGAGGTGGATGTCGCCTACGGTCCCTCGCCGCGCGAACGCTACGACTTCTTCCCCGCCGGCGTCGATGCTCCGGTCGTGCTCTTCGTTCATGGAGGCTATTGGCAGGCGCTCGACAAAACCTTCTTCAGCCACATGGCCAAGGGGCCAAACGCGCGAGGCATCGCCGTCGCGGTGATGAGCTACGATCTCTGTCCGGAGGTACCGCTCGCCGGGATCGTCGATCAGGTCCGTGCCTGCGCGCTGGCGTTGTGGCGGCGGACTGGCCGTAAGGTCATTGCCTGCGGGCATTCAGCGGGCGGACATCTCACCGCAATGCTACTCTCGACCGACTGGAGGACCCTCGATCCTGCCGCCCCGGTTGATCTCGTCACTGCCGGCCTGGCGATTTCCGGCCTGTTCGACCTGCCACCGCTGGTGCCGACCTCCGTGAACGTCAAGCTCGGCCTCGATGAAGCGGAAGCCATGCGCCTCTCTCCGGCCTTCATGCATCCTAATACCGGCACACGGTTGATCGCCGTCGTGGGCGGGGACGAGAGCGGCGAATACCTCCGCCAGTCGCGGCTTATCGCCGAAAACTGGGCGCCACTCGGCTGCAACGCCCAGGACCGCCCAATCGCCGGCGCGAACCACTTTACGGTGATCGCCAGCCTCGCCGAGCCCGACGGGGGCCTCACGCGCCTGCTGGCGAACCTCGTTACCCACGCCCCCTGATCGCCAGCGCGACAAGGCTGACGATCTCGAACAGCATCTGCGCCCCGGCTTGGGCAGTGTTGGTGGTGGAGTCGTATTGCGGAGCGACTTCGACGACGTCGCCACCGATGATGTCGAGACCGGCCGCGCCGCGGATCAGCGCCATCGCCTCGCGTGACGAGAGTCCGCCGACTTCCGGCGTGCCCGTTCCCGGCGCGAAAGCAGGGTCGAGGCTGTCGATATCGAAGGAGAGATAGGTCGGGCCGTCGCCCACCACCTCCCGCATCCGCCTGATCGTCGCATCGACGCCCATGCGCATGAATTCCTCGGCATGGATGACCGTCATCCCACTCTCGTAGGAAAATTCCCAGAGGTATTCGGCATTACCGCGGATGCCGATCTGAATCACCCGCTCGGGATCAAGCACGCCCTGAAGCACCGCCTCGCGGAACGGGCCACCGTGGTGGAACTTGGTGTCCTCGAACGGTCCGCCCGTGTCACAATGCGCGTCGATATGGATCATGCCCACTGGCCGTTTGCGACCGAGCGCCTTGAGAATCGGCAGTGTCATGGAGTGATCGCCGCCCACCGACACCGGGCGAAGACCTGCTTTCGCGATCACGTCGAAATAAGCCTCGATATCCGCGTGACAATCGGCCAGCGAATAACGCGAGCGGAACGGGATATCGCCGACATCGGCCAGTCCGACCTCCGCCACCGGCACGATGCGGTGGACCTCGTGATAGGGGCCCACGCGTTCCACCTGCCGCACCGCACGTGGGCCGAGCCGCGAGCCGGCGCGGTTCGAAACCCCGAGATCCATCGGGACGCCGACAAGCGGAATATCGATCCCGGAAAAGTCCTGCCTTGCGTGGGCGTCGAGCCGCATCGGCGCGTCAAGGAACGTGGATATGCCTTCGAATGGCTTGAACCTGCGCGAGCCGGTAAAAAGGAGATCCGTTACCTTGCGGAAAACCGGATCCTTCACATCCGCTGCGCCGGCTCCCCCGAACCGCCGACGTAAGACTTCGAGTTTTTTCCCGTCCATTGCCGCCTCCCGCGAATCCCTCGGTGGCGAGAGTGGCGACCGCTTACCGAAAGCGCAACACCACTAGACTGTCACCTGCGCGCCGAGTTCCACCACGCGCCCCGATGGGATGTGGAAGAAATCGGTGGCGTTCGCAGCCGTGCGCGACAGGAAGATGAAGAGATTGTCCTGCCAGAGCGGCATACCCGAAGTGGCAGCAGCCTTGATCGTACGTTTGCCAAGGAAGAACGACGTCTGCATGATGTCGAAGTCGAGCCCGCGCCGGCGCGCCAGCGCGAGGAAATGCGGTACACGCGGGCTTTCCATGTAGCCGACGTTGACGCGAATGCGCTTCACGTCCTCGGAGAGGTCGTCGACCACGAGCTTGTCGCTGTCCGGCACACGCGGCGCATCGGCGGTCTTGATGGTCATGACGATATTGCGTTTGTGCAGCACCTTGTTGTGTTTGAGGTTGTGCAGCAACGCGCCCGGTGCGGTATCCGGGTCGGAGGAGAGAAACACTGCCGTACCCGCCACCCGGACAGGTTTCGACTTCTCCAGCATCTTGATGAGATCGGTCAACGGCACGGAATCGCGCCGCGATTTTTCGTAGACGATCCGCGTGCCACGCACCCAGGTCCACATCATCACGATCAGCATCGCTCCGAAGATGAGCGGCATGTAGGCGCCCTCAGGAATCTTGAGGCAGTTGGCGCCGAAGAAGGTGAGGTCGATGGCGAGGAACGGAACGCCGAACAGCGCCACGCGCCAGCTCTGCCATTTCCACACGTAGAGCGCGACGATGAAGAAGAGGCCGGTATCGGCCAGCATCGCGCCCGTCACGGCGATGCCGTAAGCAGAGGCCAGCGAGGAGGATGTCTTGAAAGCCAGCACCAGCGCGATCACGCCCACGGCCAGCATACGGTTGACCTGCGGGATGTAGATCTGGCCAAGCGTCGTCTCGGAGGTATGACGGATGTCGATGCGCGGTAGGAGGCCAAGCTGCACCGCCTGCTGCGTGAGCGAGAACGCACCGGTGATGACCGCCTGGCTGGCGATGATCGTCGCAAGACCCGAGAGGATGACGAGCGGCAGCACCGCCCATTCCGGTGCCATCAGGAAAAATGGATCGGCGATGACACGGGAATCACCGATGTATTTCAGCACAAACGCGCCCTGCCCTAGATAGTTGAGAGTGAGGCACGGGAAGACAAAGAACAGCCAGGCAGCGCGGATCGGGAAGCGGCCGAAATGGCCCATATCGGCGTAAAGCGCCTCCGCGCCGGTCACGGCAAGGAAGACCGAGCCCAGCACCAGAAGGCCGATCACGCCATGCCCGGCCACAAAGTTGATCGCGTAGTACGGATTGAAGGCGGCAAGGATGCCAAGGTCGTCCGAGATATGGATGATGCCGAGCAGCGCCAGCACCGAGAACCAGATCACCATGATCGGGCCGAAGAAGCTCGCGACCCGCTCCGTCCCGCGGCTCTGGACAAAGAAGAGCCCGAGCAGGATGGTGATCGCCAACAGGATCACATTCCACTGATCGGCGAAGACGGGCGTCACCAGCTTCAAGCCCTCGACCGCGGAAAGGACCGAGATCGCCGGGGTGATGATCGAGTCGCCGTAGAACAGGGCCGCACCCAGCACGCCGAGCATGAAGATCGGCATCGAGCGCCGACCCACAGCCTGCTGCGCCAGCGCCATCAGCGACAGCGTGCCCCCCTCGCCCTTGTTATCGGCCCGCATGATGAAAACGACGTACTTGAGCGTGACGACAATGACCACGGCCCAGATCAGCAGCGAGACGATGCCGATCACTTCCGACCGGACGAGCCCGTCCTTCGCGGCGTGATGGATCGATTCCTTGAGCGCGTAGAGCGGCGAGGTGCCGATATCGCCATAGACGACGCCGACGGAACCCACCGCGAGCGCGAGATTGCGCCCGAAACCCTTCGGTGAGTGCCCATGACCGGGCACGACCGATTCCGCATCGGATGACGAAAGGGGGCTACCGGAATGCGACATGATAGAGCTCCAACGCAACACCCGCTCCGGGGTTGCAGCTTCCCGCGCCTGAACCGCTCCAGATCTTCACCGTCCACCACAAGAAAGGGGGCGGGAGCGGCGGGCTTATACACCGATCCCGATGCAGCGAATAGCCATCAATTCGCCAAATTTTGCACAGCAGCAACGGGGCAACACCCCGCTCGCGCGCGCCCGGCAACACTTGGCCCAACAAGAGACTGGAAAGCCTTGCCTCTTTCGCTTAAACGGGCTTTCTCGAACGTCGGCGACAGCCGGCAACCCGGCTGTGGATACCGGTATGCAGCCTGGCCGGATCTCAGGAGATAGAAGCATGAGCGCCCCCAAGACTCTCTACGACAAGATTTTCGACGATCACGTGGTCGATCGTCAGGCGGATGGGACGTGCCTGCTCTATATTGATCGCCATCTTGTCCATGAAGTCACCTCGCCGCAGGCTTTCGAAGGCCTGCGTATGACGAACCGCAAGGTCCGTGCGCCGGAAAAAACACTGGCCGTGGTGGATCACAATGTCCCCACCTCGGATCGCTCGAAGGGCATCCAGGAGGAGGAAAGCCGCATCCAGGTCGAGACGCTCGCCCAGAACGCGGCCGATTTCGGCATCGAGTATTATTCCGAACGCGACAAGCGCCAGGGCGTCGTCCACGTCATCGGCCCGGAGCAGGGCTTCACCCTGCCCGGCATGACGATCGTCTGCGGCGACAGCCACACCTCGACCCACGGTGCCTTCGGCGCACTCGCGCACGGCATCGGCACCTCGGAGGTCGAGCACGTGCTCGCGACGCAGACGCTGATCCAGAAGAAGGCCAAGAACATGCTCATCCAGGTGGATGGCAGCCTTCAGAACGGCGTCACCGGCAAGGATATCGCGCTTGCCGTCATCGGCGAGATCGGCACCGCCGGCGGCACCGGTTCGGTGATGGAATATGCCGGCTCGGCGATCCGCGAACTGACGATGGAAGGCCGCATGACGGTCTGCAACATGTCGATCGAGGGTGGTGCGCGCGCCGGTCTCGTGGCACCGGACGAAAAGACCTACGCCTATCTCGAAGGCCGTCCTAAGGCCCCA
>DAORNC010000107.1:9115-9470 GCA_035440785.1 Rhabdaerophilum sp.
GAAGGCGCCGCAGGGCGCCAACTGGGATGCCGCCCGCCGCTACTGGGATACGCTCGTGACCGACGAAGGCGCGCATTTCGACCGCATCGTGAAGCTCGACGCCAACAACCTGCCGCCGATCGTCTCCTGGGGGACCTCGCCGGAGGATGTGGTCTCGGTCAATGGCATCGTGCCGGACCCCTCCGCAATCCCCGACGAGGTGAAGCGCGAGTCGAAGATCCGCGCGCTTTCCTACATGGGCCTCACCGCCGGCACGAAGATGACCGACATCGAACTTGACGTGGTCTGGATCGGCTCCTGCACCAATGGCCGCATCGAGGATCTGCGCGCCGCCGCCGACATCCTCAAGGGCAAG
>DAORNC010000108.1:0-1932 GCA_035440785.1 Rhabdaerophilum sp.
GGCGCCGCTCCGGCGCCCTTTTTCGTTTGTCCGGGAACCGCGCAACGCGGATTGGTGTCGCAAGATGATGGAAAAGACGTTCGACCCTGCTTCGATTGAGGCGCGTGTGAACGAGGCCTGGGCGCAATCCGGTGCCTTCAAGGCCGGCGCGAAGGGGCGCGAGAACGCCGAACCCTTCACGATCGTCATTCCGCCGCCCAACGTCACCGGCTCGTTACACATGGGCCATGCGCTCAACAACACCTTGCAGGACATCCTGTGCCGCTACTGGCGCATGAAAGGCAAGGACGTGCTTTGGCAACCGGGCACCGATCATGCCGGCATCGCAACCCAGATGGTGGTGGAGCGCAAGCTCGCGAGCGAGGGCAAGCCCGACCGTCGCACCTTGGGTCGCGAGAAATTTCTCGGCGAAGTCTGGGCGTGGAAAGAGCAATCCGGCGGCACGATCATCAACCAGTTGAAGCGGCTCGGCGCCTCCTGCGACTGGAGCCGTGAACGCTTCACCATGGATGAGGGCCTCTCGCGCGCGGTGATCGCCTTCTTCGTCAAGCTCCACGATGCCGGGCTGCTCTACAAGGACAAGCGCCTCGTCAACTGGGACCCCAAGCTCCTCACCGCGATCTCGGACCTCGAGGTCGAGCAGCGCGAGATCAAGGGTAATCTCTGGCACTTCGACTATCCGGTCGAGGGTGCAGTTTACGATCCCGAAAACCCCGATACCTTCATCACCGTCGCGACGACGCGACCGGAAACGATGCTGGGCGATACGGCTGTCGCCGTCCACCCCGAGAACGAGAAGCTCAAGCGCCTGATCGGCAAGCGCGTTGTGCTGCCGCTGGTTGGTCGCGCCATCCCGATTGTTGCCGATGATTATGCAGACCCTGAAAAGGGCACCGGTGCGGTCAAGATCACTCCGGCGCATGATTTCAACGACTTCGAGGTCGGCAAGCGCCATCGCCTTCCGGTCATTTCGATGATGAGCCGCGAGGGCAAGGTCGATCTTTCGGATCCTGCTTTCGCCAAGCTCCCGGCGGAGACGCGCGATCTTGCTGGGCTCGATCGCTTCGAGGCAAGGAAGCGCGTCGTGGCGATGATCGAGGCGGAGGGCAGGCTGCGCCAGATCGAGCCGCACACCCATCAGGTGCCGCATGGCGATCGCTCCGGCGTGCCGATCGAGCCGTTCCTGACCGAGCAGTGGTATGTCAACGTGAAGCCGCTTGCCGAGAAATCGATGGATTGGGTGCGGAAAGGCGCGGTCAAGATCCTGCCCGCCAACCGCGAGGCCGATTTCTTCCGCTGGATGGAGAACATCGAGCCGTGGTGCATCTCGCGCCAGCTCTGGTGGGGGCACCAGATCCCGGCGTGGTATGGGCCGGACGGCAACTACGTGGTGGCGGAAGACGAGAAATCCGCGCGCGCGCAGGCGGACCTTAAGTGGGGCGTCGGTGCGCCGATCACCCGCGATACCGATGTGCTCGACACCTGGTTCTCCTCGGCGCTATGGCCGTTCTCGACACTCGGCTGGCCCGAGCGCTCGCCGGAGCTGTCGAAATATTACCCGACCTCGGTGTTGGTGACAGGCTTCGACATCCTGTTCTTCTGGGTTGCGCGGATGATGATGGCCTCGGCGCTGACGCAGGCCGATGTGCCCTTCGAGACGGTCTATCTTCACGGCCTCGTCCGTGACGAGAAGGGCCGCAAGATGTCGAAGACGCTAGGTAACGTCATCGATCCCTTGACCGTGATCGACGCGCTGGGTGCCGATGCGCTGCGCTTCACCCTCGCGAGCCTCGCCGCGCAGGGGCGCGATCCGAAACTCGGCGTCAAGACCGCCGAGGGCTATCGCAACTTCTGCACCAAGCTGTGGAATGCCTCGCGCTTCGCCGAGATGAACGAGTGCCGCCGCGTGGCCGGGTTCGATCCGAAGTCAGT
>DAORNC010000108.1:1942-6154 GCA_035440785.1 Rhabdaerophilum sp.
GGGCGATCGCCGAGGCCGACAGGGCGCTCGGCGAGATCGAGGCCGGGATCACCGGCTACAAGTTCAACGAGGCGGCGCTCGCGGCGTATCGCTTCACCTGGAACACCTTCTGCGACTGGTATCTCGAACTCGCCAAACCTGTCCTGGTGGGCGATGACGAGACGGCAAAGGCGGAGACGCGTGCGGCGACAGCTTTCCTGCTCGACCGCATCGTCGCGATGTTGCATCCCTTCATGCCTTATATCACCGAGGAACTGTTTTCAGCCTACGCGGAACAGGCCGGAACCTCGAATGCCGGGCTCCTCTGCGTCGAGGCCTGGCCAGCACCGGTCGGAATCGAAGGCGGCGCGGCAGCCGCCGACATCGGTTTCATCGTCGATCTCATCACTGAGATCCGCTCCGCGCGCGCGGAGATGAACGTGCCGGTTGCCACCACCGCGCCGCTGGTTTTCGTCGGGCTCGAGATGGGCGCGCAGAAGCGGGCTTCCGATGCTGCCGATGCCCTGAAGCGCCTCGCGCGCGTCTCGGAACTGCGGTTCGAGGCGAGCGCGCCCGCCCAGAGCGTGCAGATCGTCACGCACGGCGTCGTTGCCTGTATCCCGCTCGAAGGGGTCATCGACTTCGCGGCGGAGAAGAAACGCCTTGCCGGCGAACGCGACAAGCTTGTCAAGGATATCGAGGGCACGATGCGCAAGCTCGACAATCCCGACTTCCTCGCCCGCGCGCCGGAAGAGGTCGTCGAGGAAAACCGCGAACGTGTCGCCACCGCTGAGGAACGGATCGCGCGGATCGACGAAGCACTCAAGCGCCTCGGGTGAAGGCCGCGCAGCGCGTGTGTGAAGCGCTGCGTGCGTGTTCCCCAAATTTGTATCAATTCTGCAACAAGCAGAAATCAATCGCCCGACGTCCGATTTGGCGGGCGAGATGCCCCTTTTGCGCCACAAAATCGCGTGCATGGTCTCTTTACCAAAGGGTCGTCTGATCGATGCGCGCTCACTTGGCGTTAAAGCTTGGTCGCGCATCGTCGTCGTGCCTGTCGGTGCAAGGGGGTCTTTTTCTGATGGTGCGTGCTCGGGCAGGGCAGAGGGCTGCGATTGCCGCCGGAAGGCTGGCGAGCCTTCCGGCGTTGCCAGGTTCCAGTCAGCTCTCTTCCGCCAATTTGTTGTTTTTCGGCAACGTTTCTTCCGCTTCGGCTGCCATCGGCGCTTTTTTGGCGGGGGACACGCGCTAAACTTTGCCTTGAGCCCGCCCAAGTTGGAGCGCGGGATGCCAGCATGACATCGCGCATGGTGCCGAAGCCGAGGCGCGTAACCCACGTTTCACATCATCGCATGCTGGCAGGCGCGGTCTCCGCGCTGCCTGCCGGGCATCGAGGAAGTCGAGAAGCAGAAACATGGTGATCTCCGCACAGATGAGCGGCTGGACCTGTTGTCGGCCGCTGGCGAAACTGGCGCTGATGCTGGCGCTGGTCTTCCCCGTCGCTGCCCGCGCTCGGCGCCGAAAGGCACCCTGTTCCGTTCGGTCGGGGATTCACTGCGGGCCGGACTCCGGGCGCTTTCGAGCGGAGATCCGGAATCGGCCGTCGAGCCGCTGACCTTTGCCGCCCGCGAGGGCAATGTCGCCGCGCAGTGGAAGCTCGGCCGCATGTACAAGGACGGCGACGGTGTCGGGCGCGACGATCTCAAGGCCTATCAGAATTTCTCGCAGATCGTGCGGTTGCGTGCCGATGAAAACCCTGACTCCCCCCATGCACGGATGGTGGCGCAGGCTTTTGTCGCTCTCGGCGGCTATCATCTCACCGGTATCGCCAATTCCCGCGTGAAGCGGAACCCCGCCCGTGCGGTGGAGATGTTCCATTACGCCGCCTCCTATTACAACGATGCCGATGCGCAGTATCATCTCGGTCGCGTGCTCGCCGACGGGCTCGCCGGAACGACCGATCTCCAGCAGGCCGCGCGCTGGTTCAACCTCGCGGCAGAGCAGGGGCATCGCTACGCGCAGGCCCGGCTCGGGCAGATGCTCTTCAACGGCGAAGGCGTTCCGCGCCAGGCACCGCGCGGCCTGATGTGGATGCAGGTTGCCGTTCAGCAGGCGGATCCGCTGCGGGATGCCTGGGTCATCGAGCTGGAAGCCAAGGCGCGAGGTCTCGCTTCGGAAGACGAACGCCGGATCTCCGAAACCTACCTGCGCAAGCACCTTCGCGCGTCTCGATAGATTTTTGCCGCCAAATCCGTCTATTATCCCGCGACCGAACACTTTCTTGGGAACGGTACGATGCGGGTTATGCATGATATCTTGCGCGTGGGCGCAGCCATGGCGGCGATGATTGCCATGACGGCCAGCCTCGCCGCAGCCGAGGTCATCGGATCGGCCGATACGGTCGCCAACCGCGTGACCGGCGAGATCTCCAGCAAGAAGCGTATTCTTGTCGATCGTGATGTCGTTCACCGCGATGAGGTTGTTCAGACGGATCGATCCGCCTCCGCACGCATCGTCTTCCGCGATGCCTCCGATCTTCGACTCGGCGCCAACGCGCGTATCAAGCTCAGTTCCTCGGTGTATGGCGGCCAGCAGGGCGCGACGCTCGAACTCTCGCGCGGCGCCTTGCGATTCTTCAGCGGCAATGGGCCGGTGGGTTCCTATCAGGTCCGGACGCCGGTTGCGACGATCGGGCTCCGCGGCACCGGGATCGGCATCGTCATCACGGCCACGCGTACCTACGTGACGCTGCTCAACGGTGCGGCGCAGGTCTGTACGCGCGGCGGCCAGTGCAGCCTGCTCGCGCAGAGATGCAGCTACGTCACGGTCGATCGCGCCAATGTCACGCAGCCGCAGCCGGTTCAGGCGGGCGTTCCCTCTTTCGCCAGCCGTTGTACCGGCCCGGCATGCGGAGAGGATGTCTGCGGTGTCAGTGCCTCGCCGTCACCGAGCCCGATGGGCTATGATCCGGCCGGAGGTTCGAGCAACGGTTCGGGTGGGAGCGGCGGTGCCGGTGGCAAACGCTGATGCGCGCTTGCGGCCGGTGCGGCGGCGCACTGACGGCCACCTTGCTCACGCTAGGATCGGGCCGACAATGCTGAAAAGGTGAAAGCCATGCGCCCCGCTTATTCTGCCGTGAACGCCCGTTCTCTGGCCGGTCGAACCACCTTCTCCGGCGGATTGCTGTTGCTCGCCGCCGTAATCGTCACGCCGGCTTTCGCCGCTGAGACGATCGGCAAGGCGGAGAAGATCGAGAAATCCGTGACGGGCGAGGTCGATGGCGGCAAGCGTGACCTCGCGGTGCCGAACGATGTGCACCGCGACGAGATGATCCGCACCGGTGACGAGGCACAGGGACATTTCCGCTTTTCCGACGAGACCGATCTCAAGCTCGGCCCCAAGGCCTCACTCAAGCTCGACGCTTTCGTGTTTTCCGGCAAGAAGGACGCCGCGATGGAGCTGGTATCCGGCTCGATGCGCTTTGTATCCGGCAAGGGGCCGAAGGGCTCCTATCTCATCCGCACGCCGGTGGCGACGATCGGTCTGCGCGGCACGACCGTGGAGGTCACGATCCGCAACGGCCGGACCTATGTCTCCCTGCACGAAGGGCAGGTGCAGGTCTGCACTCGCTCCGGTCGATGCATGGACTTGAGCAATGCTTGCACCTATCTCTCGGTTGACCGGCGCGGCGTGACGACCCCGCAGCCGCTTTCGAACCGCGTTCCTACCTATTCCGGCCAGTGCAGGGGCGATTTCTGCGTCGTCGATTCCTGCACGCCGCAGCTTTCCGGTGCACCGGGCGCCAACCCGCCAGGGGGGGCAGCCCCACCCAAGGTCACGCCCCCGAAGGCCAAACCGCCGCGCAAGGCAAAACGGCCGCCGCGCGGGCGCGGGCCGGGGCGCTATGTCGAGGAGGAGGTCATTCTCGACGACCCGGAGTATGTCCGGCCGCGCCGCCCGCATTATCCGGTCGATGTCGTGCCGGTTTTCCCGGTCGATCCCGGTTTCATCCGCCCAGGCCGTCCGCCGCGGGGTGGAGGATATCCGACCCGCCCGCCACGCGGTGATCGCGGCGGCGGTATCAAGATCTACCCGTCCGATGGTGCGCCCGGCATCACGCCGCGCTTCGACCGTGGTCCACGCCTCAACCTCAACCGCGGCAATTTCGGACGAGGTGGCTTCGACATCCGCTGATCAGCGGATGCGGCACCAGACAGGCACGTGGTCGGAGGG
>DAORNC010000108.1:6164-8129 GCA_035440785.1 Rhabdaerophilum sp.
TTCTCCCGCTCGGAGCCCTTTGTCGACCCCGGCCTCGACGAGACCGTCGGCGAGGCGCGGCGAGAGCAGCAGGTGATCGATACGGATGCCGTTGTCGCGTTGCCAGGCGCCGGCCTGATAATCCCAGAACGAGTAGTGCCCGCCGGCATCGGTTGTCGCGCGGAAGGCGTCGGTGAAACCGAGGTTGAGCAGGCGGCGATAGGCCGCGCGGCTCTCGGGGAAGAACAGCGCATCACCCCGCCAGTTCTCGGGGAACTTCACGTCGCGTTCCTCGGGAATGATGTTGTAATCCCCGGCGATCACGAGCTTTTCCTCCAGCGCCAGCAGGCCGTGCGCATGGGCGGTGAGCGCCTTCATGAACGCCAGTTTGTAATCATATTTCGGCCCCGGCGCCGGGTTGCCGTTGGGGAAATAGACGCCGCAGACACGGATCGCCTCGCCAAGCACTCCGTCCTTGCCGGGCACGCTCGCCACGGCCTCGATGTAGCGCGCCTGCTCGTCCTCGAAGCCGGGCAGCCCGCGAAGCTCGACCTCCAGCGGATGCTTCGAGAGGATCGCGACGCCGTTGAAGGTCTTCTGCCCGTGCGTCGCGACGTTATAGCCCAGCGTCTCGATCTCCTCGCGCGGGAAGGCTTCATAGACGCATTTGAGCTCCTGAAGGCAAACGATATCCGGCTCACGCGTTTTCAGCCAGCGGGTGAGATGTTCGATGCGTTGGCGGATGGAATTGACGTTGAAGGTCGCGATGATCATGCCCGGAAGGTAAGGCCGCGCCCGGCGCTTGTCACGCGCAAGGCCTGCGGTTCGCGTTGGAAAAAACGACCCGTCCGGGCCATGATCGGCGCGATGAGTCGGGAGCGGATCATGGCCGAGAAAAAATCGAATCGGGCGCAGATGGAAAGCCCGTCCTACCGCCTGCCGGCGCTGGACCCGGACTTCATCCTCGGGGATTCGACGCGCGGTCTTCGCATGGCACTCGAATACCAGAAGGCGGAGGATGCACTGCGCGCAGCCAAGATCGCCTCGACCATCGTGGTGTTCGGCTCAGCGCGATGCGCGGAGGACAGCGCGGGCGAGAAAGGGCGCTGGTATCAGGAGGCGCGGAGGTTCGGGCGCATCGCCTCGGAGCGGGGCGGGGCCATCGACGGCAATGGCGTGCGCACCAATGTCATCGCCACGGGGGGCGGGCCGGGCATCATGGAGGCTGCGAACCGGGGCGCGCATGAAGCCGGCGCGCTTTCGATCGGCTACAACATCCGCCTGCCGCACGAGCAGGAGCCGAATGCGTACTCGACGCCGGAACTCACCTTCCAGTTTCACTATTTTGCGCTGCGCAAGATGCATTTCGCGATGCGCGCGGCGGCGCTGGTGGTGTTTCCCGGCGGCTTCGGCACCATGGACGAGCTGTTCGAAATCCTCACCCTGCGCCAGACCGGCAAGATGGTGCCGATCCCCGTGGTGCTGGCGGTGGAAAGCTATTGGCGGCGCGTGGTGAATTTCGAAGCGTTTGTGGAGGCCGGCACCATCAGCGCGGCGGATTTGGCGCTGTTCAGTTTCGCCGAGGACGCCGAAGGTGTGTGGGCGAAGCTGGGGTTGGGTCGGTAATCTCAACCGTCACGCTCGCCCGTGGGGCGGGTATTCATGACTTGAAAAGAAAAACGAGGGCTTCCGCCCTCGCTTTATAATTTCTGTCAAAACAGCTCACGAACACCCTGTCGTTGAGCCACAGGTATCGCACTTGAGGCACGTCCCGTTGCGCACGAGGGTGAAGTTCATGCACTCGGGGCAGGCCTCGCCGACATAGCCCTTCATTTTCGCAATCGACCGCTTGGTGGCGATATCGTCCGCCGCCCGGGCGACCGGGGCCGCCGGTGCGACAAAGCCGAGGCTCTCGATGGCTTCGGCCACCGATTGCTCCTGCTTGAGCGCGGTGGCACCCGCCATCGCATAAACGGTGGTGGTACT
>DAORNC010000108.1:8282-8587 GCA_035440785.1 Rhabdaerophilum sp.
CGAGGTCGTCCATCGTCACATGTGCGAGGTCTTCGCGGCCGAGATACGAGATCGCGAGCTCGCGGAACACGTAATCGAGGATCGAGGTCGCGGATTTGATCGCGTCGTTGCCCTGCACGAAGCCCGCCGGCTCGAAGCGCGTGAAGGTGAAGGCCTCCACGTATTCCTCCAGCGGCACGCCATATTGCAGGCCAAGCGAGATGGCGATGGCGAAATTGTTCATCATCGCGCGGAAGGCGGCGCCTTCCTTGTGCATGTCGATGAAGATCTCGCCGAGGCGGCCGTCGCCGAACTCGCCGGTGCGG
>DAORNC010000108.1:8597-9463 GCA_035440785.1 Rhabdaerophilum sp.
TCCGCCGACGATGGCCTTCTGGGTGTAGCCCTTGCGGCGGCCCGGCAGCTTCTCACGCTCGCGCACCTTCTCGATCCGCTCGATGACGCGCTCGACGATCTTCTCCGAAATCTGCGCGACGCGGGCGGCGGAGGGCTGGGCGACCAGCGTTTCCACCGCATCCTCGTCCTCATCCGCCTCATCCGAGATCAGCGCCGAGTTGAGCGGCTGGCTGAGCTTCGAGCCGTCGCGGTAGAGCGCGTTGGCCTTGAGCGCGAGCTTCCACGAGAGCAGGTAGGCCGATTTGCAATCCTCGACCGTAGCCTCGTTCGGCATGTTGATGGTCTTGGAAATCGCGCCCGAGATGAACGGCTGCGCCGCCGCCATCATGTGGATGTGGCTCTCCACCGAGAGGTAGCGTTTGCCGAGGCGTCCGCAGGGGTTCGCGCAATCGAACACCGGATAGTGCTCGGTCTTGAGGTGCGGCGCGCCTTCCAGCGTCATCGCCCCGCAGACGTGGATGTTCGCGGCCTCGATGTCCTTCTTCGTAAAACCGAGGAAGGGAAGAAGCTCGAACGTCATGTCGTTGAGCTGCTCATCCGAGACGCCGAGTGCCTTCATCGCCTCGTCGCCGAAGGTCCAGCGGTTGAAGGCGAACTTGATGTCGAAGGCGGATGGGAGGGCTTTTTCCAGCTTCTCCAGCATCTCCTCGCTGAAGCCCTTGGCTTTAAGCGTCGTGTGGTTGATGCCCGGCGCCTGCCGGATCGAACCGTGACCCACGGCATAAGCCTCGATCTCGCCGATCTGCGCCTCGGAATAGCCGAGCGTGCGCAGCGCAGGGAGGGCGGCCTGATTGATGATCTTGAAATAGCCGCCGCCGGCGAGCT
>DAORNC010000109.1:0-2455 GCA_035440785.1 Rhabdaerophilum sp.
GAACGTGCGCGCGCGGAACGGCTGGAACAGATCGATTGTCAGCCCGAGATCGGCGCAGATCGTGCGGACTTCGCCGGGCGAGAGCGCAGAAAAGACCAGATCGTTCTCGAAAATCTCCACGCCGTCGAACTTGGCCACGGCGATGGCTTCGAGCTTCTCGGGCAGGGTTCCGCTCAGCGAAACGGTGGCGATCGAGCGGCGCATCCGCCTGTCCTCCCTTGGTCCGCCCGCTCTGCCGGCAGGTTCGGACAGAGTGGATCATGGCCGCAACCGGGCAGGGATTCACCTTTCCAAGGTCATGCGAGGGGCATGACGAAAGTCACGATCTGTCAGGTTCGCTTGCGCTTGAGCGCCAGCACGGCGAGTTCGGTGCGGGAGGAAACGTCCAGTTTCTCCATGATCCGGCTGACGTAGTTCTTCACCGTCCCTTCCGCGAGGAAGATCTTGTCGGCGATGTCGCGGTTGGAGCGGCCCTGCGTGATCAACGCGAGAATTTCCTCCTCGCGCTCAGTCAACGGCTCGGCATCCTCCCAGCTTGCCTCTTGCGGGCCTGTCGGCCGCGAGCGCCGGAACTCTTCGAGGATTTTCCGGGAAATATTGGGCGAGAAGTGGGATTCCCCCCGGTGGACCCGACGGACGGTTTCCAGGATCTCCGCTTCCGTTGCGTCCTTGAGAAGATAGGCCTGCGCGCCCGCGCCGATCGCCTCGAAGACGAGTTCGTCGGTATCGAAGGTCGTCAGCACGACGACCTGCGTCTCCGGCAATTCCGCCACGATGCGCTGGGTCGCCTGAACGCCGGTGACGCGCGGCATCTGCAGGTCCATCAGCACGATGTCCGGCCGGTGACGGCGGGCCAGTTCGATGGCCTCGGCACCGTCCGCCGCTTGTCCGATGACGCGGATGTCCACCTCCAGCTCAAGGATCTTCGCGAAAGCGCGCCGGATCAACTGCTGGTCTTCCACGATTAGAATCCGGATGGGTTCGCTGTCCGCCACGTTTCCTCAGGGCTCCTGTCGGGCACATCCAACTTCCGGGTCTCGACAGGCAGGGTCGAAGCCGGAACAATGGCGTGGTGATCGGGGACTTTGATGACTGAAACCGGCTTTGGCAACCGCAGCGAAAGAACGAGCGCCGTCGTTTCTCCGGCCGACGTGTCCTTTGGGCATGCCTTCGATCCGCGACGGTCCCTCGCGGCGGCGATCGGCTGGACGATCTGTGGGTTGATGCTCGTCATCGCCGCGATCACCGGCATCGTCACCATGCGAGCCGCGAGCCGCGCTGTTGAACGCGAGATCGGCCAGCTCTATGCGGGGCATGCGCGGCGGCTGATCGACACCATCGACGCCAATCTTGCCGGTCGCCGGCAATGGATCGCGATTGCGGGAAGGATGCTCGCGATTCCCGGCGATGCGCGGGTGGCGATGGTCAATCCGGGCGTGCTCGACAATCTCCGGCAGGCGTTGCCGGAGGTCGAATGGGCGGGTCTCGCCGATCTCGACGGCACGATCGTCGTCGCCACGGACAGTGTCTTCACCGGGCAGAACGTCGCCTCGCGCCCCTGGTTTACGCAAGGATTCACCGGGCCGACCGTCTCCGACGTTCATGCCGGCGTGCTGCTGGACCGGCAGCTCCCGCGCCTGATCGAAGGCGAGCCACGACGATTTGTCGATCTCTCCGCCCCGGTGCTCGATGCGAACGGGGAGCTGAAGGCCATCCTCGGCGTGGCGCTCGGCTGGTCATGGATCGAGATCCTGCGGCGCAACGCCGCGACGATGCTCACCGGACGCCCCGCGGTCGAGATACTGCTTCTGGGTGTCGATGGCACGGCGCTGCTCGGCTCGGAAGATATGCCGGCCGGAGCACGGTTCGACCTCTCGCGTTATTCGGCAAGCGAACCGAGCATCGTCGACGGCGATTATCTTGTCGGCGTAGCGCGCAGCCGGGGGTTCGGTGATTTCCGTGGGCTCGGCTGGACGGTGATCGTGCGGGAACCGGTCGCGACAGCGTTCCTGCCAGCCTACCGGGCATCGGTATCGATTTTCGGCCTGATCTTCGCCGGCGGGCTCGCGAGCGCTCTTGCGGCTGCTTTCGTCACCCGGCGAATGACGCGCCGACTGAAGCGCCTGGCCCATGCCGCAGACAGGCTCCGGCTCGGCAAGGCCGACGAACTCGATGTTGATGCGGGCCCTGACGAAGCAGGGCGCATCGGCGGCTCGATGCGGGCTCTGGTCTCCACGCTCCAGACCGCCAACCGGGATCTTGCGACGCTCAACACTGAGCTTGATGCCCGCGTTGCTGACCGAACACGGGAAATCGAACGGATGGGGCACGAGGCCCGACGGGTGGCGGTGACGCGAGAGAGGTTGCGTATATCGCGCGATCTTCACGACACGCTGGCTCATTCCATGTTGGCGTTGCTGACGCAGATCCGGCTCATCCGGAAAATCGCGCCCGC
>DAORNC010000109.1:2623-6660 GCA_035440785.1 Rhabdaerophilum sp.
GTCGAATACGACGAGCCGTCCGCGTTGCTGGCGGACGAGCGGACGGAAGCCATCTATCGCATCGTCGAGGAGGCATTGCGCAACGTGGAGAACCACTCGCGGGCCGAGGAGGTCTCGATCCGCTCGCGGATCAGCTTCGTCGATGATCGCCCCTTCCTGGAGGTCGCTGTGATCGACGATGGTATCGGCTTCGATCCGACGGTCGACCGCGAAGGGAACAGGCCGAGATGATCGGGGCAAGACTCACGATCCGCTCCGCACCGGGGGAGGGCACGGAACTCTATCTCGGCGTTTCGCTCGCCGGTTGATGGTTGTTCACGCAGATGTGTGCGAGGAGCCTTCCGCGATACCTTGTCCGACGTCCGTAACCTGCTGAAGATAGGGCGTATTCCTTGATCGGGAGGCGCGCATGGAGGAGACCATCCGTCGCACGGCCTTCACTTCCGTGATGCGGGGGTGCGGCTTCGGGATGCTCGGCATCGTCACGGGGATGATGGGGCTCGCCAACGAACTCGTGCTGGCGTTGCGGACCGGGGGCCTCGGGATGTTGTTGATGACTTTCGTGCTGATTCTGAAGGCGGCGCGGGTCGATCAGGTGCCCTACAAGACTACCGAGGTCTGGGTGATGCTGGACGATGTCCAACGCCCGCCGGATGCTCTCGCGCACCGGATGATCGCCGATGCGCGGCGTGAGGCGATGCTGCGTTTCGCCTATCTTTCGGCAATCATCGCCGTGATCCTGCTCGGATCCGAACTGGCGGTGATGCTCACAATCGGACGATGACGCGCCCGCGCACCTCGCCCTTGAGGATGGCCTGACCGAGCGCCGGCAGGTCGTCGAGCCGAACCTCGCTGACAAGGGCTTCGAGTTTGTCGAGGGGCAGATCGGTGACGACGCGCTTCCATGCTTCGAGTCGCGCCGGATAGGGCTTCATCACGCTGTCGATGCCGAGAAGGTTCACGCCGCGCAACAGGAACGGGATCACGGTTGCGGGAAGGGAATTGCCGCCGGCAAGGCCAACCGCCGCGACCGAAGCGCCGTATTTCATCTGCGTGAGAACGCGGGCGAGCATGGGGCCGCCAACATTGTCGATGGTGCCGGCCCAGAGTTCCTTGTCGAGCGGGCGGGTCGGCGCTTCCGCGAGGTCGGCGCGTGGTACGATCCGCATTGCGCCGAGCGACTTGAGGAGGCCCTCCTGCTCCGGACGTCCGGTTACGGCGGCAACCTGATAGCCGCGCTTGGCAAGAATCGCCGTTGCGACCGAACCGACGCCACCGGCCGCGCCGGTGACCAGCACCTCGCCGTCGGCCGGTTTCAGCCCGTGTGCTTCGAGTGCGACCACCGCCAGCATGGCCGTGAAGCCGGCGGTGCCGACCGCCATAGCCTGCCGCGCTGTCAGCCCGGCGGGCAGCGGCACGAGCCAATCGGCCCTCACGCGCGCCTTCTCCGCGTAGCCGCCCCACCAGACTTCGCCGACCCGCCAGCCGGTCAGCACCACGTTGTCGCCGGGCTTGTAACGCGGATCGTCCGACGCCTCGACCGTCCCGGCAAAATCGATGCCGGGTACATGCGGGTAGGCGCGCACGAGCCCGCCGCCACCGGTGAGACAGAGCCCATCCTTGTAGTTCAGGGTGGAATATTCGATGCGAACCGTGACATCGCCATCTGCGGGAAGGCGAGCCTCGTCCAGGGTCTCAATCGTCTGAGTGATCGCGCCGTCCGCAGACTTGTTCACGACGAGGGCCTTGAATGCCATGGTTCTCTCCCGTATCCCGACAAAAAAAGCGGCCCCTTCGGGCTTCATCCAGACAGATAGGACGATCGTGCGCGGTCGTCACCCCGAACGATAGATGAGGGAGAACGCCTTTGGCGAAGATCGATATTGACATTCGCGGCAAGGTCGCCGTGCTGACGCTGAACCGGCCCGACCGGCGCAATGCGCTCGACGAGGCAATGATCGGCGAGATCGACCGGTTCTTCGACGCTCCGCCCGCCGGTGTTAAGGCGGCAGTGCTGCGGACATCGGGCGCGCATTTCTGCGCCGGGCTCGACCTTCAGGAGCATTACGAGCTCGACCGCGGTCCCGTCGAGTTCATGCGGATGTGCCAGAAGTGGCACAAGGCGTTCGACAAGATGCAATTCGGTTCGATTCCCGTGATCGCGGCGATGAAGGGGGCCGTCGTGGGCGGCGGCCTTGAGATCGCGGCGGCAACGCATGTGCGCGTCGCCGAACCCTCGACCTTCTTCGCCCTGCCGGAGGGGCAGCGCGGCGTCTTCACCGGCGGTGGTGCGACGGTTCGTGTCGCCCGCATCATTACCCCGGCACGGATGATCGACCTGATGATCGCGGCGCGGACCTATGACGTGCAACGCGGGTTCGATACCGGGCTCGTTCACGAAATCGTCGGGGAGGGGGATGCCGATGCCCGTGCGATGGCGATCGCGGAGGCGGCAGCCGAGCATTATGATCTCACGAACTTCGCGATCCTGACCGGAATCTCCCGCATCAACGACATGTCCACGACCGACGGGCTCTTCGCCGAGTCGCTGCTTGCCGGCATGATCATGACCAACCCGGACCTTCGCCCGAGTCTCGAAACCTTCTTCGCCAAGAAGGCGCCGCGGCTCGAACCGAAATCGTGAGGCCGCCCTTGTCTTCCGCAACGTCTCCCGCGTTCATCCTGCGTCTTTCCTGCCCCGACAGGCCCGGCATCGTCTCGGCGGTCTCGACCTTCCTGTTCGAGAACGGCTGCAACATTCTCGAAGCGCAGCAGTTCGACGATACGGATCAGATCCGGTTCTTCATGCGCGTCGTGTTCGGAAGTATCGAGGGTGCGCTCGAACGTGACGCGCTCGCGGCCCGTTTTTCAGCCCTTGCCGCGCGCTTCGGCATGGACTGGTCACTTCGGCCGCGCGGGGAGCGGCGACGGGTGCTGATCCTCGTCTCGAAGTTCGATCATTGCCTCGTCGATCTCATCTACCGCCACCGGATCGGTGAGTTGCCGATGGATGTCGCTGGCATCGTCTCCAACCATCCGCGCGAGACCTTTCCGGATTGCGATTTCGGCGATCTGCCGTTCTACTATCTGCCGGTGACCAAAGTGAACAAGGCGTCGCAGGAAGCGCGCCTTCTCGCGCTGATCGGGGAGACGCGGACCGAACTCGTCGTGCTCGCGCGCTACATGCAGGTGCTCTCGGACGAGACGTCGGCAAAGCTCGCGGGGCGCTGCATCAACATCCACCATTCCTTCCTGCCGGGCTTCAAGGGCGCGCGGCCCTACCATCAGGCTTACGGGCGCGGCGTGAAGCTGATCGGCGCGACGGCGCATTATGTCACGGCCGATCTCGACGAGGGGCCGATCATCGAGCAAGACGTCGAGCGCATCTCCCACGCCGACCAGCCGGACGATCTTGTCCGCAAGGGGCGGGATATCGAGCGCCGCGTGTTGGCCAAGGCTGTTCTGGCGCATCTTGAAGACCGGGTTTTCCTAAACGGCAACCGAACCGTGGTCTTCGGCGGGTAGGCCGGGTTGTAAGAAGTTGAGTCGCGTTTGCCTGGCAGCTTGTTGTTTTTAATCGGAAACTCCGGTTGAAGTTCCCCGGTCCCTGATTCCGCCCGCAAGCGCGCCCGCCTCTCGCCGCAGCAATAAATCGCATTGCGGGTCTGATTTCGCGGCCGCGGACTTGCCTTGCGACGCGGCGGCGATTAACTCTCCGCCTCATGCGGGTGTAGCTCAATGGTAGAGCAGCAGCCTTCCAAGCTGAATACGAGGGTTCGATTCCCTTCACCCGCTCCAGCTTCCCGGAACCGCTTCGAACCCTGATTCCCTTCGTGTCATCCGGCGTTTGGGAGGCGCAGGGGCGTCCGGCTAACGTCGCCGACACGGGTGAGCGCCTTGCGAAGGAGGGTGGTGAGCGCCGCTCTCTCGTCCTCGCCGAGGCCGGCGAGGATCTTGTCCTGCGCTTCGCGGACGATCGGGCGGACATGATCGAGCACTGTTTCGCCCGTCCTTTCGAGATAGAGTCGCCGCGCCCG
>DAORNC010000109.1:6671-9449 GCA_035440785.1 Rhabdaerophilum sp.
TTCGCGACGGACCAAGCCCTTGGCCTCCAGCCGATCGACCACTCCGCCGATGGTCACCCGATCATAGGCGATTGCCTGCGCGACACTCGCCTGGTCGATACCGGGTTCGGCGGCGATTTTCATCATCGCCGCGAATTGCACAGGGGTGAGATCGGCGCCCGCCGCCCGCACCTCATTGTCGAAGATCGCGACGGCGGCCTGATGCATCCGGCGGATGAGATGGCCGGGCATATCGTAGATTTCCAGGCGGTCATCTGCCTGCGGGCGGTTTTCGGGTGTTTCGCTCATCGGAATCTCCTCTGCCGTGAGTCTAGCAAGTACGTCGCCATCGGCAAGCATTCGAACAATAAGCATGCGATTGACCACCGCTCGCCACACCGATAGCCTTTCTGGAAAGGGAGGCGGAGCATGGTGGTCCAACTCGGAACTCTGGAGGAATTGCCGCAGGATTATCGCGACGCGATGAGCCGGATCGATGTCGCACCGCTCTGGCCGCAGATGCGCAAGGTCTTGCCGCACAACGCGCCGATCCCGGTGACCAAGGCGCATACCTGGTCCTACGAGGCGATCCGCCCGTTGCTGCTGAAGGCTGGAGAACTAACACCGGTCGAGAAGGCCGAGCGACGGGTCCTCTTTCTCGTCGATCCGGGACGCGGGCCGGGAGCGATGCAGGTCTCCTCGACGATCTATGTCGGGCTGCAACTCCTGCTGCCGGGAGAGACCGCACCGGCCCATGTCCATACGCCGAGCGCGGCGCGCATTGTCGTGGAAGGTGAGGGCGGCTACACGGTCGTCGATGGTGACAGGCTGCCGATGAAGGTTGGCGACCTCATCCTCACGCCCGGCGGATGCTGGCACGATCATGGTCACTCGGGGCAAGAGCCGGTGATCTGGCTCGACGCGCTCGATCTGCCGCTCTTCTATTACCTCGAAGGCTCCTATGCGGTGGAAGGCCCCTTGCAGGCGCCGCGAAACCGGCCGGACCCGTCCGAGGTGGAGTATCGCGCCGCGGGACTGGCGCCACCACGGCGGCGGGATCACCCCCTGGCCAATCCCTATCCGATGATGCGCTTTCCTTGGGAGCGGACGGAGACGGCTCTGCGTCACTATGCCCGGCACGCCGGCGGCGGGAGTGCCGAACTGGATTACATCAATCCGGAGACCGGCGCGTCCTGCCTACCGACGCTCGGGTTCACGGCGATGCTGCTGCCGAGGGACGAGGCGGTGCGGCCGCTACGCAAATCGTCGAGCGCGGTGTTCCATGTGATTTCCGGGCACGGCCATTCGATCATCGATGGCATCCGCCATGACTGGAAAGCGAAGGATGTCGTATCCGCGCCCGTTTTTGCCGCCATCGAACACCGGGCGGAGGGCGAGGATGCGTTCATGATCCGCATCCATGACGGCCCGTTGCAGGAGAGGCTCGGATACTACGAAGAGCGACCGCGCTAGGGGTGCCTTCGTTCAGGTTTTGGTGCGGCGGCCCTTCGGGTGCAGCGACTTGCCGAGGATGTGTTCGGCATGGTTCACCACATGAACGGTCGAGCCGACGATCAGCGGATCGACACCGACAACCACGCTCTCGTCCTTGTTGGGATAGTCCAGCGCGGAGAGGAAGTGCTGAAGGCAATTGAGCCGCGCCCGTTTCTTGTCGTCGGACTTGATGATCGTCCAGGGCGCGTCGGCCGTGTCGGTGTAGAAGAACATCGCCTCCTTGGCCTCGGTGTAATCGTCCCATTTGTCGAGCGAGGCGAGGTCGATCGGCGAGAGCTTCCACTGCTTGAGCGGATCGGTCTGCCGGGCAAGAAACCGCCGGCGCTGTTCGGCCTGCGTTACCGAGAACCAGTATTTGAAGAGGCGCACGCCGGAACGCACGAACATCTGTTCGAGGAGGGGACACTGGCGCATGAATTCGAGGTATTCGGCCGGCTGGCAGAATCCCATCACGCGCTCCACGCCAGCGCGATTGTACCATGAGCGGTCAAAGAAGACCATTTCGCCACCCGCCGGCAGGTGTTCGATGTAGCGCTGGAAATACCACTGCGTGCGCTCGCGTTCGGACGGTTTCTCGAGCGCCACGACGCGCGCGCCGCGCGGGTTGAGGTGTTCCATGAAGCGCTTGATCGTGCCGCCCTTGCCGGCAGCGTCGCGGCCTTCGAACAGCATCAGCACGCGTTCGCCGCTTTCCTTGATCCAGTTCTGGGCCTTGAGCAGCTCGACCTGAAGTTGAGCCATCTGTTGCTCGTAGGCGCGGGTCGAGAGGCGGTCGGAATAGGGGTAGGTGCCGGATTCGAAGGCGCGACGCACAGCGTCCGGCTCGTCCTGAAGCGAGCGTGTGAGATGGCCGCGGCTGGCCTTGCCGTTCGGGCGCCGCCCGGCTGCTTCTGCCTTGCCGAGCGCACCGGCCGCCTTGGTGATCGGTGCGGCACCATCGGTCGATCGGGGGAAGCGGGGGCGGCGGCATCGTGCTCGGCGGCAGGGGTCGAGGGCGCGGTGTCGTCACGGGTCATCTCGGTTCCTTTTCATCGGGGGGGCAATTCCACCGTCGCAGCGCAGCATATTTCCTGAGCCGGCGCATTGATCGGCGACAACCGGCAGACAGCGAACCCTATGGTTCACTCTCCCCTTGAAATTGCCGGAAAACCCGCCTAAACGGCCCGGCAGTTCGTGCGTGGCATGCGCACGGAAGGTCCAACGCTGCCAGTCAAGTCAGGGAAACCGTTATGGCCAAGGAAAAGTTTTCACGTTCGAAGCCGCACTGCAACATCGGGACGATTG
>DAORNC010000110.1:0-2782 GCA_035440785.1 Rhabdaerophilum sp.
CGCCCAGAGTCCGAGCATCACCCCGCTGTCGAGCGGAAACATCGCGAATGTGGGCGAGGATTCGGCCGGCGCCTTGCCAAGGAGATCGGCGTAGAACATGGCGCTGCGGGCGGCGTCCTCGACGTAGAGCAGGATGAAATTGGGGTCTTTCATGGCGGTTCCTCATCGGTTGAGCCGCATCGCGGCGATGAGGAACCCTACAAGACGCTCCTGACAAAAAATGGCAGGAGCCTGGCGCCGTAAGCTGTATCGGCGCTACCGGGTGCTGATCGGGAGATCCTCGCGCGTGCCCCACTCGGCCCAGGAGCCGTCGTAAATGCCGGCGATCTTCGCGCCGGCGCGGCTCATCGCCATGGCGATGACGACCGCCGAGACGCCCGATCCGCAGGAGCAGACGATCGGCTGGTTGAGATCGATCCCGGCCTTCTCCATCTCGGCGCGGATTTCTTCCGGCGCACGGAGCTGACCGTTGGCGACGACATTCGGGAACGGCAGATTGTAGCTGCCGGGCATATGGCCTGAGCGCACACCCGGCCGGGGCTCCGGCGCCTGCCCGTCAAAGCGTGGCGCGGGGCGGGCATCGACCACCTGTGCATCGCCCGAGGCGAGGTGGCTGCGGATGCGTTCGAGATCCGCAACTGTCGCGGCATCGAGCCGGGCATCGAAAGCCGCCGGTTTTGGTGCGGGGATGTCGCGGGTGACGGGGCGCAGCTCCGCAGCCCAGGCCGGTAACCCACCCTCCAGAATGCGCACGTCCTTCGTGCCATAGATGCGGAACATCCACGCAACGCGCGGCGCGGTGAACAGGCCAAGCTGATCGTAGACGACGACGGTATCGCTCTCGCCGATGCCCATCGCACCGACTTTCTCGGCGAAAAAGGCGGCGTTCGGCAGCATATGCGGCAGGGCGCTCGCGGGGTCCGAGATGACATCGAGATCGAAGAACACCGCGCCGGGAATATGCGCCTCGGCGTATTCCTTCGCACCGATTCGACCCGTGGGGGGGAGATGCCATGAGCCGTCGACGATCTTCACCGTCGGGTTCGAAAGCTGTTCGCCGAGCCAGGCGGTCGACACAAAGGGAATAGAGGTGAAGACGGACATCTTGGGGGCCTATGAATTCGTTTCAGGAAAAAGCGGTTTCCATTTTTTTATCAGCTTTTCCACATTCTCAAAAATGGCCTTGTTGTTCAATGTGGCTCTCTGAGCCTGGATCAGGCTGACGTTGAATTTATCGTACAAGCAAATTGTATGACCAACATACATTTTGCAAATATCTTCATCCAATATTCCTTCAAATATTCCTATGGCCATGAGTTCATATTTATAGAAATCTCTTTTCAGAACATCCATTTGTTCTTTTGAGACATTGTCATCGTTACATGAGGCAAGAATTTCATAAATCTGCTCATCCTGAATTTGAGATTGGGAGTATTGCTCGATATCGAATTTGCTGAAAAAGTCGATTGTCGCCTTTTTCTTCGCAATTTGCCTGTTTGTCTGAATCGCCCAAGAGGCGACGCATGCCGCGGCAATGCCAACAATTAGTGTTGTGATCGGCTGAATATAGGCAATATTCATCCGAGAGCGTTCCCTCTAAGCAAACGCGATCCGCACGCGGCGGTTCTGCTTGCCCTTTTTCTCGATGTTGATGACGGCGACCCGGCCGATCTCGCGTGTGTTGCGCACATGGGTGCCGCCGCAGGGCTGGAGATCCAAACCGGCAATTTCCACGAGCCGCACCCGCCCGGCTCCACGCGGTGGTTTGACCGACATGGTTTTCACAAGGCTCGGGTTGGCGTCGAGTTCAGCGTCGGTGATCCAGCGCTCGGTAATCGGTGCATTCTGGGCGATCAGCGCGTTGAGCTTTTCCGTCACCTCTTCCTTGGTGAAGCCAGCTTCGGGAATATCGAAATCGAGTCGTCCGCCCTCGGTGCCGACCGAGCCGCCGGTGACGGCGAAGGGCAGCGCGACGGAGAGGAGGTGGAGCGCCGAGTGCATCCGCATCAGCTTGTAGCGGCGCTCGAAATCGAGCGCCTGCGTGACAACCCGGTTATTCCAATCGGACGGGTCTTCGCCGTCCGGCAGGCGGTGACCGACGATCGTCTTGGCGGGGTCAAGATAGCGCATTTCTCCGATGGCAAAGGAAACGCCGTCATCGCGCGTGATGGAACCGAAATCGGAAGGTTGCCCTCCGGAGGAGGGATAGAAGATCGTCTGATCGAGCACGAGCATATGCTCATGAACGTCGATCACGCGGGCGGTGAGGCGGGTTTCGTAGGCATCGTCGCGAAAGGCGAGATGGGTCGCGGGAAAATCCGGGATCGGCGCAATGGCGGCTGGCATCCCTGGAACGTTCTCCTTGTCCACGGTAAGCTCCATGACTCGATGATTGCTGCCAGCTTAGCCGGGCGCCGGCGAAGCGGGAAGGGCGTCAACCGCGATTGGCATCTTCGCGGCAGGGGAAATCCGCAAATGCGGTATTCTCCATTCCTGCCGCGCGCCCTATCTTGATGATGTTCATATATGATCCGGCCATCTTCACCCCGCGTATAAGAAAAAGCAGGTTGGTGGGATCGGCCGCGAACCCGAAGGAGCAAGCAGAATCGTGAAGGCCGCAGCCGGCAGTCGAGATATTTCCTCACGGGAATTGCTTCTCGCGGCCTATGCCGCCGGGCAATTGCCCTGTGCCGCGCATGCGCTGGTTGCCGCGCATCTCGAAATCTCGCCGGAGAACCGGGCCTTCGTTGCCTCGCTGGAGGAATCGCTCGCCAAGGAACTG
>DAORNC010000110.1:2792-5000 GCA_035440785.1 Rhabdaerophilum sp.
CGGTGGACCGTCCCTGTTGCGAGATCCGCAAGCGCGAGGCGCGTCTCGACGCGATTTTCTGCTGCGACCAACTGGCCGGCAAGACGCAGTGCGATTCCGATATTCCGCGCGCGCTTCGGCACTTTCTCGGTCGTTGCGTCGATGAAATGCCTTATCGGACGTTGCTGCCCGGTATCCGTGAATGCCGGATCGAAGGGGAAGGCGGCATGAACGCGATGCTCTACCGGATCGCGCCGGGAAAGAAGATCCCGCAGCATTCGCACGAGGGCACCGAGATCACGCTGGTCCTGCGCGGCGGCTTCTCCGACGAGACCGGGCACTATCTCCGGGGCGACATCGCCATCGCTGATGAGGATGTCGATCACGTTCCCGTGGCGGATGGGGGCGCGGAATGCGTCTGCTTCGCGGTGCTGGATGCGCCGCTCCGCCTGACGGGCCCGGTCGGCCGCCTCCTGAACCGTTTCATGCGCTAGCCGGCCTCGGCTTCCGCAGCCGAAATCGTCTTGAACGCCGCGAGCGCCCGCTCGCGCGCGGCGTCGTGCGGTACGATGGGGTTCGGGTAGGTCTCGCCGAGCCGAATGCCGGCTTTCGCCCGCTCCTCCGGCGGCGCCTCCCACGGGCAATGGATATATTGATCCGTCAACCCGGCGATCTCCGGCACGAAGCGCCGGACGTAATCGCCTGCCGGATCGAATTTCCGGCCTTGCGCGATGGGATTGAAGATTCGGAAGAACGGGGCGGCGTCGGCGCCCGAACCCGCGACCCATTGCCAGCTCGCCGCGTTGCTTGCGGGATCGGCGTCGCACAGCGTGTCCCAGAACCAGGCTTCACCCGTGCGCCAATCCTGCATCAGGTGTTTGATGAGGAAGGAGGCGGCAATCATCCGCACGCGGTTGTGCATGTAGCCGGTCTGCCAAAGTTCGCGCAGGCCAGCATCGACGAGCGGATAGCCGGTCTGACCAAGCCGCCAGGCCCGGATGGCGTTGATATCCGCGCGCCACGGGAAAGCGTCAAACCTGTGCTGGAAGTTCGCGTGCGGCAGATCGGGGAAGTGAAACAACAGGTGATAGGAGAACTCGCGCCAGCCGAGTTCGGCGAGGAATTTTTCGACATCGCGCTCCGAAGCCGGGCTGCGGCCATTGAGCAGCATCTGTCGTGCCGCATTCCAGATCTGTCGCGGCGAAATATCGCCCGAGGCGAGATGAGGCGAGAGCCGCGAGGTCGCGGGTAGGTCCGGCCGGTCGCGGTTCTCGGCATAACCCGCAAGCCCGCCTTCAAGGAAGGCATCGAGCCGTGCGCGAGCTCCTTGCTCGCCCGGCGTCCAGTTCGCGCGAAGTCCGCCGGCCCAATCGGGTTCGCCGGGGAGAAGATCCAGCGCTGCGAGCGGGACAGCCTCCGGGAACGCAACGTTGCCGGACGAAGGCAGTTTCGCCGCGGGAAGCGGCGCGGAGGGCTCGCGCAACACACGGCACGCCTTCCAGAACGGCGTGAAGACGCGCATCGGCCCGCCCGCCTTCGAGCGGATTTCCATCGGCTCATAGAGCAGCGCGCCGTTGAAGCTCTCGGCCCGGATGCCTCGCGAAGCCAGCCGTTGCTTGATCTCGCCGTCGGTTTCACGCTCGGTCGCCCCGTAACGTCGATTCCAGGTCACGAGATCGCAGTCGAACGCTGTGGCGAGCGCGGGGATGATCTCGCGGGAGTTACCGCGAAGAAAGTGCAGCCTGCCACCCTTGGCTTGGAGATCGACCTCCAGCGCGGCCAGCGAATGATGCAGCCACCAGCGGCTCGCGCCTCCGGGTGGTCGATGGCCGGGATTTTCTTCCAGCACGAAGACGGTCAAGCATTCCCGCGCCGCAAATGCGCGGGTCAGTGCGGGATTGTCGCCGAGGCGCAGATCGTTCCGGAACCAGTGCAGCACGCGGCGCGGGGGGGCGGAGAAATCGCTCATGAGAGAAGGAAATAGCCGTACTCGCGGCGTTGTGAAGCGGTTGCGCGCTTTTTCCGTTCGCCTGCGGCCGGTTCCGCAGTAAACTTGGCTGATAACGAGCGGGGAGTACCGCCATGCGATTTTCGAGGCGCTCCGTGATCGCCGGAATGGCTGGCCTCGGTTTTGCGGAGGTAGCCTTGGCCAAGCCGGGCCGGGATGCCGAGCAGATGTTGCTGCATTCCGCCGAGATCGACGACGGCGACACCGTGGCGCGCCTTATC
>DAORNC010000110.1:5116-9329 GCA_035440785.1 Rhabdaerophilum sp.
TGAACGCCAAAGATTCGATAGACGATTCGCCGTTTCTCTATGCCGGTGCCGAGGGGCGGATTGAGATCCTCCGCCTCGCGCTCGCGCATGGCGCCGACCTTGCCTCGACCAACCGCTATGGCGGCACGGCGCTGATCCCGGCCTGCCATCATGGGCATGTCGAGGCCGTGTACATGCTGCTCAAGACGAAAATCGCCATCGATCACATCAACAATCTTGGCTGGACCGCGCTGCTTGAAGCCGTGATTCTCGGCGATGGCGGGCCAATTTACGTGGAAATCGTCGATGCCCTTGTCCATGCCGGGGCCGATGCTCGCATCACGGATCGTGGCGGTGTTACCCCGCTTATCCACGCGCGGCAGCGCGGATTTGCCGAAATTGCGGCGATCCTTGAAGGTGTGCCGAAACACTGAGAGCGGAAAAGAAGGGGATGGCTCCTCGAGCTGGACTCGAACCAGCGACCATTCGATTAACAGTCGAACGCTCTACCAACTGAGCTATCGAGGAATGAGGGCTGGCGTTTACCAAAAACGCGCGCCGATGCAAACGCTTTTATGCCGCGCGTTCGTAAAAAATATCTGACACGCTCGCGAAAACGTGGGTTGCGCGTGAAAAAAAATGCAGGACCCGGCCGAGTGTATTGCGCCCGGCGCAGGGGAGGGCTAAAAGCCGCATTCGCAGCGAGGGGCCTCGTGGCGGAGTGGTTACGCAGAGGACTGCAAATCCTTGTACGGGGGTTCGATTCCCTCCGAGGCCTCCAGTGCCGCCAGGGCACGCCGGCAGTGCGATTCGTCTTCAGGATAAGCCGCAAGCTCTTGCAATCGCCCCGGCACTCGCGCAAAAGCCGTGAGGGGCGGCCGATCGCGCCGCCTGCTGGAACATCGTTCGGGAGCCTTCCATGGCCGATATGCACAATGCCCGCCGCGTGATGGTCGACAATCAGATCCGCACCTTCGATGTTACGGATCGTGATGTTCTCGCCGCCTTCGATGCCGTGCCCCGTGAACTTTTCGTATCCGAAAAGGACCGGGCCATCGCTTATGCCGATCGCACCATCGCGCTCGGGGATGCGCGCCGCGCCATGCTGCCGCCGCTGCTGCTCGCCCGCCTCGTCCAGGCGCTTCAGCCTCAGGCCGGCGAACGCGCGCTCGACGTCCTGAGCGGCACCGGGTACCCGGCGGCGATCCTCTCGGAAATCGGCCTCGACGTCACGGTTCTCGAATCGGATACCGCGCTTGCCGAGCTGGCGAAGGTCGCACTGGCCGCTTCGGGCAGCAACGCACAGGTCATGCCGGTCCAGGCCGATCTTGGCGCGGACAAGGTCGTCGCGCCGGCCGGTGGCGGCTTCGATGTCATCCTCCTCAATGGCGCGGCTGAGCGCGAACCGAGAGCATTCTTTCCGCTTCTCAAGGACGGCGGCCGTCTCGGCGTTTTCGTTCGCGAGGCTGGTGCCTGCCGTGCGCTGGTTTACGTCAAGTCGGGCAGCCATGTGAGCCCGCGTCGCGCCTTTGATGCGCTCGCGCCGGTTCTGCCGGGCTTTGCGGCGGAAGCGGGATTCGTCTTCTGAATTCGCTTGTTTTGCGGCTTACGTTCTGAACAAAACCGTCAATTGTTCAGAAGTGTAACCTTTTGGCCCCAGTTCCGTGATTTTCCCACGGCGGGCGTCGTCAGGAATTAAGGAAAGGTTTACAAGCCGGGCTCGCTCGCTAGAACTGAACCCCGACGCGGCGCTTCGCCTGACTCGCCCGGCAGGAATAGCTCTCCTGCGGTTTGAGCCGGCGCCGGGATACGAGTTCGAGCAAAGCTTCGGGTAAGCCAACGTGAAACGGTTTCGGTCTTTTGCTGCGCAGTCGATTCTGGCTGCTGGTCTCGGGTCGGCGGTGCTGATCCCCGGACCGGTTGCCGCCCAGGATCTGATGAGCGCGCTCGCCCGTGCCTACGCCAACAATCCGGATCTCAACGCCGCCCGCGCCAATACCCGCGCCACGGACGAAGGCGTCCCCACGGCGAAATCCGCGATGCGGCCGCGCGTGTCCGCGTCGGCCGACGCGGGGCGGACCTGGCTCGACTCGCGCATTCCCGGCCGACATTCGCACAGCGAACTCAACCCGTCGGGTTTCGGCATCACCGTCAACCAGACGCTTTATAACGGCGGGCGGATGGGCAATTCCGTGCGCCAGGCCGAGTCGAGCGTGCTAGCCTCCCGCGAGACGTTGCGCAATACTGAGCAGAACACGCTGCTTGATGCCGTCGTTGCCTACATGAATGTCGTGCGAGATACCGCGATCCTCGATCTTCGCCGCAACAACGTCACGGTGCTGAACGAGCAGGTACGGCAGACCCGCGACCGGTTCAATGTCGGTGAAGTGACCCGGACAGACGTGGCGCAGGCCGAAGCGCGTCTTGCCGGCGCGAAGTCCGACCTCGCGCTGGCCCAGTCAAACCTGCGCGGCAACATCGCCCGCTTCAAGCAGGTGATCGGTGCCGATCCGAAGAAGCTCTCGTCGGTGCGTCCGGTGGCCGCCAATCGTCTGCCCAAGTCCCAGAGCGTGGCGGTCTCGCGTGCGCTGCAGGACCACCCCGCAATTGCCGCAGCGCTTCACGGCGTCGATGCGCAGTTCCTTCAGGTGAAGGTCGTCGAAGGCGAATTGCTGCCGACGGTCTCGGTCAGCGGTTCGCTGTCGCGTCGCTATGATTCGAGCGTCGAGAACGACCGCCGCAATACGGCGTCGGTGATCGCCTCGGTCACGATCCCGATCTACGACGGCGGCTCTGCCTATGCCCGCACGCGCGCTGCCAAGGAAACGCTCGGCGAACGCCGTTTGCAGGTCGATTCGACCCGCGATCGCGTGATTCAGGCCGTCATCGCCTCCTGGGCGCTGATGGAGGCCACCGGCTTCCAGATCGAAGGCGCGTCCGCGCAGGTGCAGGCAGCAGAGATCGCGCTCAACGGTGTGCGCGAGGAGGCGCGCGTCGGCCAGCGCACGACTCTCGATGTCCTGAATGCACAGCAGGAACTGTTGAACGCGCGCGTGGCACAGGTAACGGCGCAGCGGGACCGCGTGGTGGCATCCTATTCGCTGCTTTCGGCGACGGGGCAGCTTTCCGCCCGTTCGCTCGGCCTCAAGGTCGCAACCTACGATCCGAAGATCCATTACATCCAGACCAAGGATAGCTGGCTCGGTCTCAGGACGCCCAGCGGCGAATGAGGTTTCACTGCCGGGGGCTTGTCCCCAAGCTTCGGCAAATCTGCTCCGGCATCCGCAAGTCCTTGCTTGATCCGGGTATTTCCCCTGCCATACTCAAATCGTCGTTGCGTGATTCTTGTTCGTTCAAGTTCAGGATTTGCATTTCAGCGTGCCGAACCTCGTGCATTCTCGGCATGGAATTGATGGAGTAGGGTGAACAGCATGTCTTCCAAAGCCGCTGCGGTGCCGGATCCGAAAGACGACAACGAACCGTCAATGGAGGAAATCCTCGCCTCCATCCGCAAGATCATCGCGGACGATAATCTCGGCAAGAAGCAGGACGAGGCCGTGAAAAAGCCGGTGCCGAAGAAGGAACCACCGCCTGAGCCCGAGCCCGAATCCGTCATGATCGACGATCCGCAGCCGGAGGCGATGGATGTCGCCGTGGATGTCGACGTGCTTGACCTCGCGGAGGTCGCGAGCGTCGCGCAGACGCCGGAGCCTGTGATGATCGAGCCGGAGTCGGAAACATCGGCGCCGGTCGCCGAAACGGTTTTCGATCCTATTCCGACCCCGGTCGCGGTCGCCGCGCCGGCTCCCCTAAAGGATGTCTCCGCCTTGGAAGATCGTATCCTTTCCGACAACACCGGCGCGCTGGTAAGTCAGGCGTTCCAATCGCTTTCGCGTAATACGCCGATGCCGGCGATCGGCCGCAGCCTCGAAGACGTTGTCGTCGAACTGCTCCGCCCGATGCTGCGCGGCTGGCTCGACGATCACCTGCCCGGCATCGTTGAAAAGCTTGTGAAAGCCGAAATCGAGCGCGTCGCCCGCGGCGGCTGACGTTTTACCCGCATTCCCGGCTTGACGCCGGGAAACGCGGGATTACACGGAAAAGCCATCCAGGGTGCCTCATCCGGCGCCCTTTTTCGTTTGTCTGGAACCGCGTGACGCGGATTGGTGTAGTGCGATGATGGAAAAGACGTTCGACCCTGCTTCGATCGAAGCCCGCGTGAACGCCGAATGGG
>DAORNC010000111.1:0-9298 GCA_035440785.1 Rhabdaerophilum sp.
GCGCCTCGCTGATCTCGATCTTCGCCCGTCTCGGCGGCGGCATCTTCACCAAGGGTGCGGACGTTGGTGCAGACCTTGTCGGTAAGGTCGAAGCCGGTATTCCGGAAGATGACCCCCGCAATCCGGCTGTGATCGCCGACAACGTGGGCGACAACGTCGGTGACTGCGCCGGCATGGCGGCGGACCTCTTCGAGACCTATGCGGTGACACTCGTCGCCACCATGGTTCTCGCGGCGATCTTCTTCGCGGGCCAAGCCTCGCTCGGCGCGACGATGCTCTATCCGATGGCGATCGGCGCGGCTTGCATCCTCACCTCGATCATCGGCTCGTACTTCGTCAAGCTCGGCGCCAACGGCTCGATCATGGGCGCGCTCTACAAGGGTCTGATCGCCACCGGCGTGCTCTCGGTCATCGGCCTTGGTGCCGCGACCTCGCTGACCATCGGCTGGGGCGTCGTCGGCAAGGCTGGCGGCATGGACATCACCGGCCAGGCGCTGTTCATCTGCGGGCTGATCGGCCTCGCGGTCACGGCGGCCATCGTCGTGATCACCGAGTATTACACCGGCACCAACAAGCGCCCGGTGAACTCGATCGCACAGGCCTCGGTCACCGGCCACGGCACCAACGTCATCCAGGGCCTTGCGGTTTCGCTGGAATCGACCGCGCTGCCGACGATTGTCATCGTGCTGGGTGTCATCGCCACCTTCAAGCTTGCGGGCTTGTTCGGCACGGCCATCGCCACCGCGACCATGCTTGGCCTCGCCGGCATGATCGTCGCACTCGACGCCTTCGGTCCGGTGACGGACAACGCGGGCGGTATCGCCGAAATGGCGGGCCTTCCCAAGGAAGTTCGTCAGTCGACCGACGCGCTGGACGCCGTGGGCAACACCACCAAGGCCGTCACCAAGGGCTATGCCATCGGTTCCGCCGGTCTGGGTGCTCTGGTGCTGTTCGCGGCCTATTCCGAAGATCTGAAGTACTTCGTCGCCAACGCCGACAAGTATCCCTTCTTCAAGGGCGTGGTGCCGGACTTCAGCCTGGCCAATCCCTACGTGGTGGTGGGCTTGCTGCTCGGCGGTCTGATCCCGTTCCTGTTCGGTGGTATCGCTATGACGGCGGTGGGCCGCGCGGCGGGTGACGTGGTGGTGGAAGTGCGCCGCCAGTTCAAGGAGAAGACCGGGATCATGGCCGGCACCGACAAGCCGGATTATGCTCGCGCGGTCGACATGCTGACCAAGGCGGCGATCCGCGAGATGGTGGTGCCTTCGCTCCTGCCTGTGCTTTCGCCGGTGGTGCTGTTCTTCGCGATCAATGCGCTCGCGGGCAAGTCGGCGGCCTTCTCGGCCGTGGGCGCGATGCTCCTCGGCGTGATCGTGACCGGCCTTTTCGTCGCTATCTCGATGACCTCGGGCGGCGGCGCCTGGGACAACGCCAAGAAGTCCTTTGAGGACGGCTTCGTTGACTCCGCCGGCGTGAAGCACCTCAAGGGCTCGGATGCCCACAAGGCTTCGGTGACCGGCGATACCGTCGGCGACCCCTACAAGGACACCGCTGGCCCGGCAGTGAACCCGGCGATCAAGATCACCAACATCGTGGCCCTGCTGCTGCTGGCGATCCTCGCGCACTGAGCACATAACCACACTTTTAAACGTCGAACCCCGCGGGCACCCGCGGGGTTTTTTGTTTCCTGGCCGAGCGGCACAGCATTAGAGCTTACCTAGAATGTCTCTCCACGCTGGCAGGGCGCCGGAGACCGCCTTCTCGTTCGCGGCCGAGATCGTCACCATATAGAAGAATTTCTGGCCGCTCGTCTCGACATGCTCGCCGAACGCCAGCATCTCGTGCGCTTGCCTTGGACGAGACGGGTTGGTGTAGCGGAAGACCTGCCATTTACCCTTGCCGTCCGCGCGTTCGATATCCGCGAGGCGCTCGACCTTCGAGTCCTTTACCATCTCTTTCCAGCGGGCATTGCTGGTTGAAACCTGTGTGTCGAGGCTGCGATTGTCGTCGTTTTGGCTCGTGCGGATATAGATCAGTGGGTCGTCCGGGCCGAGCTTTGCGCGGTCGGGGAAAAACGCCAGCAGGCGATTGCCGCGACTGAAATCGGGGTCGACCCGGAAACTGGCTGGTGCGGCAATATCCGCCTGATACCACGGACAGAGCTTGCCGGAACCGCAAGGCTCGATGAAGCGCTTCACATCGGCGGCGGAGGCAGAACCCCCCACTGCTTGCGCGCTGACGGCAAGTGCAAGAAACAAGGCCGGTCGGTACGTCGTCATGGATCCCTCCGTTCGCGCCTCAATGAGGGATGACGCGGGCGGAAACCATGCGCTGGCGCACAGGTCTCCCGGCAGCCTAGACGGCCGACGCGCCGATCCGACGGAAGAGGCTAGCAAGGAAATGGTTCTCGGCGCCGCCGGTCGGCGTTTCACGCGAGATGAAGTCGAAGATCTTGCCGTCCTTGATCCCGTAATTGGCGACGCGCTCGACCTTGTTGTTCTTGTCGAGATAGATCGCGATCACGCGCTGGTCGGTGATCTTGGGCTCCATGAAGAGCGCCGGCTGGCTGACGCGCTGGGAAATGTAATAATAGGTCTGCGAGCCGACCGTTGATGTCGTCGAGGGCGTGCCGAGAACGAGGACGACCTGCTCGGCCGAGGAGCCGGGGCGGATCTGGTCCAGCGCCTTGTCGTCGAGCACGAAACCGCGATGCGTGACGCCCTGATCCGAAATGCACGCGCCCAGCAGCAGCGCGGCAAGTGTTACCCCGCCGAAACGGACGAGAGGGCGAACGGAAGAGCGGTTCGAAGAAAACCTCGGGGAAAACGTCACAGTCTCAACTCCGGAAAAACGGATCGTCTCACGCCTCCCGGCTTTCACCGGGATTGAAACGCCGTTATGGATGCCCAACTTTGGCAAGAAACACAATGGCAAGAAACACAATCACCGAGGCATCCGAATTTACCGCGAAAGCGCGTTTCGGCCGCCCCGGTTTCGCCCTGCGAGGCAATTCTGGTGAAGGCAGCATGATCCGGCTTCCGTTTCTCAAGCCCCGTGGCCCAGCGGTGGCATCGCTCTACGGCGATATCGTGGCGGCCGCACGCAGGCCTACGGTCTATCGCGATTTCGGCGTCGAGGACGATTTCGAGGGGCGCTTCGAATATCTCGTGCTGGTGGCGACGCTCGTGTTGCGCCGCTTGCGGGAACTTGGCGCGGGAGCGGAACCCGCAGCGCAGGAACTTGTCGACCATCTCTTCGCCGATCTCGACAACGGCCTCAGGCTCGCCGGCACCGGGGATCTGTCCGTCGGCAAGAAGATGAAGAAAATGGCGCAGGGCTTCTATGGGCGCGCCGGAGCTTACACGGCGGCGCTGGGCGAGGGCGAGGCGGCCCTCCGGGTCGCGCTGGCCCGCAATCTCTTCGGCAACCGTCGCTCGCCGGATGCGATCTCGCCGGGGCTTATCGCCGAGATCGATGCGCTGTGCACCCGTCTGAACCCGGCCAACCTTGAGGCTTTGCTTGGTGGCAGGGTGCTCTCGGGCGAAGCGGGCGCATAAGGTTCAGTGAGGATGCCATGACAATGAAAACACCGGCTCCGGCCTACTCTCATCCCGTTGCGGTTGCGACGCTGCACGGCGAAAACCATCTCCGGCTGGTGCCGGACGAGGCCGCGCGCAAGGCCATCGCCCGTGCGCTCGGCCTTCATGCCGTCGACCGGCTGGAGGCACGTCTCGCGATCAGCCATGCGCAGAGTGGCCTCGTCTCCGTCGAGGGCGAGCTGGAGGCCGATGTCCAGCCGCTCTGCGTCGTGACGCTCGATGCGTTCCCCCAAGCCATCCGCGAGCCGGTCAGCCTGCGACTCGCGCCGACCGACCTCGTCGAACGCATGACGAAACGCGCCGAGGAGGAAGAGAACGAGGATTTCGAGCCGCCGGACACGATCGACAACGGCGTGATCGATTTCGGCGCGCTTGCCGTCGAATTCCTGGCGCTGGCGCTTGATCCCTATCCGCGCAGACCGGGGGCCGAATTCAAGGGCACCGACCCGCTGGAGCCCAAACCGTCGCCTTTCGAGGCGCTCAAGGCGCTCAAGATCGATAGGGAATGAGGATCGGTTGCCGGTTTTCGGTCGAGAAGTGCCGGAATTCGCAGAATTTACTGTCCCCGCACCGCTTTTTGAGGAGCGCGCACTGCTTTTCGTCTTGCACGCGGGCGGCACAAATTCTATGCCGTCACACCCGCCGGCCGAGCACGCCCCATCCGCATGAGGCATCGGCCAAGCCGAAACCGGAGGTTCGACCCCTGCATGTCTCGACCGGCTAACGGGATGGTCCGCATTTCACTGGATGCGATGGGTGGGGATCACGGCCCCGCGATCGTGGTGCCGGGGGCGGCGCGGGCGCTGGAACGACATCCGGATACCGAATACCTGTTTTTCGGCGACGAGGCCCTCATCAACGCCGAGATCGTGAAATTTCCGGGGCTGAAGGCGCGCGCGAGCGTCCATCATTGCGAGATCGCGATCGGGATGGACGACAAGCCGAGCCAGGCGCTGCGCAAGGGGCGCTACAAGTCCTCGATGTGGCGTGCCATCGACGCGGTAAAGAAGGGCGAGGCCGATGTCTGCGTCTCCGCCGGCAATACCGGCGCGCTCATGGTGATGGCCCGTTTCTGCCTGCGGATGATGGAGGGCATCGATCGTCCGGCGCTGGCCTGCATGTGGCCGACGGCGCGTGGCGAATCCATCGTGCTCGACGTTGGCGCCTCGATCGGCGCCGAAGCCGAGAACCTCGTCGACATGGCGATCATGGGCTCGGCGATGGCCCGCATCGTTTTCGATATCGAACGGCCGAGCGTGGGCCTCCTCAATGTCGGCGTCGAGGAGGTCAAGGGCATCGAGCAGGTCAAGGAAGCCGGACGCATCCTGCGCGAGGCCAACCTGCCGACGCTCGACTACAAAGGTTTCGTCGAGGGCGACGATATCGGCAAGGGCACGACCGATGTCGTGGTCACCGAGGGTTTTTCGGGCAATATCGCGCTCAAGACCGCCGAGGGCACCGCCAAGCAGATCGGCGAATACCTCAAGGCGGCGATCGGCCGCTCGCTGCTCGCCAAGATCGGTTATGTTTTCGCCCGCGGCGCTTTCCGGGCGCTGCGTCACAAGATGGACCCGCGCCGGGTCAACGGCGCCGTGTTCCTCGGTCTCGACGGCATCGTCGTCAAGAGCCACGGCGGCACGGATGCACTTGGGTTTGCGAGTGCGATCGACGTCGCCTACGACATGGCGCGGCATGAACTGATGGGCAAGATTTCCAAGGCGCTTGCGGATCGGGGCGAATGGGTCCTGCCGGGAGCTTCCTCGACAATGGTTGCCGCAGATTCCGGGGAAGCCGCCGGCGCCCCCGATTCCTCGGCTGAGGGGACGGAAGGGTAAGAATGCGTCGTTCGAGAATCCTGGGCACAGGCAGCTATCTGCCGGCCCGTCGCGTCACCAATGCTGAGCTTGCCGCGCGTGTCGATACGTCCGATGAGTGGATTGTCCAGCGAACAGGCATTTCCGCGCGCCATGTCGCTGCGGAGGGCGAAACCACTAGCATGCTGGCGACCAAGGCCGCCGAGCGTGCGCTCGAAGCCGCCGGCGTGAAGGCTTCGGATATCGACCTCATCATCCTTGCAACGGCGACACCGGACTACACCTTCCCGGCTACCGCGACGCAAGTGCAGCATGCGCTCGGGATTACCAAGGGTGTCGCCTTCGACGTCGCAGCCGTCTGCTCGGGCTTCGTTTTCGCCCTCTCGACGGCGGACAAGTTCCTGACCTCGGGTTCGCACAACCGAGCGCTCGTCATTGGCGCCGAGACCTTTTCGCGCATTCTCGACTGGGAAGACCGCACGACCTGCGTGCTGTTTGGTGACGGCGCAGGCGCGGTGGTTTTGGAAGCCTACGACGCGTCCGGCACTCGCGAGGATCAGGGTATCCTCACGAGCCACCTGCGCTCGGACGGCCGGCATCGCGAGAAGCTCTTCGTCGATGGGGGGCCTTCGACGACCATGACGGTCGGCCACCTGCGCATGGAAGGCAAGGAAGTATTCAAGCACGCCGTCGGCATGATCACGGATGTGATCGTCGATGCCTTCGCTGCGACGGGGTATGATGCGAATACCATCGATTGGTTTGTGCCGCATCAGGCGAACCGGCGCATCATCACGGCGAGCGCGGACAAGCTGAACATCCCGCAGGAGAAGGTGGTGCTGACGGTTCAGGACCACGGGAATACCTCCGCCGCTTCGATCCCGCTCGCGCTGGATACAGCGGTGCGTGACGGCCGGATCAGGAAGGGTCAGGTTGTGCTGATCGAGGCGATGGGCGGCGGTTTCACTTGGGGCTCGGCGCTGTTCCGACTGTAACCGGGTTGACCCTCGACGGTTCAACGAATAGCTATCCGTGTCAGACAGATAAGATTCAGGCGCTGGACAGGAAACGTATCATGGCAGGGCAGACCATCACCCGTGCGGATCTTTGTGAAGCGGTTTATCAGAAGCTTGGCCTGAGCCGCGCCGAATCATCCGATCTGGTTGAAGCCGTGCTGCGCGAGATCAGCGATACCCTCGCCAAGGGCGAGACGGTGAAGCTCTCCTCGTTCGGTTCGTTCGTCGTGCGCCAGAAGGGCGAGCGCATCGGCCGCAATCCCAAGACCGGCGTTGAAGTGCCGATCACGCCGCGTAAGGTGCTGGTGTTCAAGCCGTCCAACGTGATGAAGGCCCGGATCAACGGCCAGATCGTCGACGACGAGGATTGATCGGCCGACCCTGTCGGAGAAGGTGATCCAGAATGGACAAGGCGCCGGATGCTTATCGGACGATCAGCGAGGTTGCTGACGATCTCGACCTCCAGCAACATGTCCTTCGGTTCTGGGAAAGCCGCTTTTCGCAAATCCGCCCGCTCAAACGTGGTGGCGGTCGCCGTTATTATCGGCCTGATGATGTCGAACTGCTCAAGGGCATTCGCCACCTCCTCTACAAGGAAGGCTACACGATCAAGGGTGTCCAGCGCATCCTGAAAGAGCAGGGCGTGCGCGCAGTGCAGGCCTTCGCCCGCGAGCCGCTGGCAAATGTCGTTTTCGAGCCGGAAGGCTATGAGCCGCCACGCCCGGCTCCGACCCCGCCCGCGATGCTGGAAGACGACGAGCCGGAGGATTTCGACATCATTCCGGAACCGACCGCTCCGCAGGTGGCGGCCGCGACCTTCGAACTCCGGGAGCCGGAGCAGATCTTCGAGGCTGAAACGGCTCCGTTACCGGCTCCGCCGCCATCGGCCATGCCGCCCTTAGTCCCGCAGACCGAGCCGACCCAGCGCGGCCAGGTGTCGATGTTCCGAGGCGGCCTCCAGCGTCCGGAGAGCGGAAGCGAGGCTGCAGCCTCCACCGATTTGTCCGAACGTATGCGGGCGCAAATGGCGGGTCCTTCGCACGAGGAACGGGCGATGCCGGTACCCGCGCTCGGCGGCCGGGCGAGCCTCCAGTTGGCGCTCGATGAACTGCTCGCCTGCCGCGCCCGGATCGACCAGATTCTCGCGCGCCGCTAGGGCAGGCTCCGATCCGACGGGTTCGTATCGCCCGCTCCAGCATACCCGTCTTCAGCGACCGTCTTCAGCCCAACAGCACCCGCGCGCGGTCGGAAAATGCCGGCGGGTTCAGTTGGCGATGATACCGCGCCGCACGAGATAGTGTCGCGCCAGGCCACGCATGGGCTCAAACATGAAAACGACCTTCTTCGCGCCGCGCGGCAGCACGATGGAGCGGAACACGCCGTTGGCACGCAGAATCCGCGTCGGCATGCCGTCTACGGTCGCAAACCACCAGGGGTGGAAAACGTCGTTTAGAACGAGGAGGCCGCCGTCCGGCGCCTCCACCTCGATTTCGACGCGCGTATTTTCATAGTGCGTAATTCGTGCGGTTCCGCCCTTGCCGCCATGCGGCAGGGGAAGCGCGCTTGGCTCGACGAACGCGATTTGCCTGAAATCTGTAGAGGGCCACTGCCCGCTCTTGACCAGTTGCGCCTGATCGAGGGCCTGCGCTTCAGGGACCAGCATAACGCGCGGCAACGTATCCTTGTTCTCGTAGACGCGATACTTGCCGATTCGGGCAAGCAGGGGCAGGGGATCGGCCGCTTCCTTCGCATCGATCGTCTCGATCGGCACTTCGCTGACGATATAACGCAGGCCGAGCAGCCGCGCGAAGGGCGAGCGGTAGCCCGGCATCAGCGCGCCGAACTTGCGCTGGTCCCAGCCCGCTACATGGTCACGCGCGCCTGTCGCCTCGCCATAGAAGCCGATTCGCAACGGATTGTAGCCGAGGCTCGATTCGAACCGATGGATCAACGGCGTGTTCGGCCATTCGAAGCCTATTCCTACGAGCTCCACACGGTCGCGGCGATGGCCGTCCTGCACGATATGCTGTCGGAGGAAAGCGACCAGCGGCTCCTTCGTGTCAGGGCGCAGGTATTCGAAGTTTCCGATCGGCAGTGCCGTCGAGTGATTGGGACGGATGTTCCAGGCAAGATCGGCCGTCAGGCACAGCGCCAGCACGACGGTCACCCGCATCGGATGGCTGCGGGCGTTGCGCATCGCATAGGCGAGCGCGGCGAGCGAAACTCCGACCGTGAGGAACGCATAGAGCATGTCCGGCCAGGATTTGCCGACCTTGCCGAGCCATATCGCCATCGCAAGGCTGCCGGCGAAGAACAGGCCCAGCACGACGAGAAGCCCCAGGAGAAGGTGGCGTGGCGACACCTCGGGCGGTCGACGCAGCAATGCGTCGAGGCCGTATCCGCCAAGCAGCGCACCGAGCGCGCCGACAAGGAAGGTCGCGTCGGCCGGCCGGCGGAAGAGGTCGGTGCCCGGAACGAGGTGGTAGAACGCGGAGAAGACCGGTGTATAGCGCCCCATCGCATAGGCTAGCATCACGAGGAACATCGCCGAGAGGAGCCAGGTCCGGCGCGTCCAGCCCGTGCGGGTCGAGAGCGCCAGAAGCAGCCCCAGCACCGTCAACAGGCCCATGTAGACGTTGACCATGTTCCGCGAAAGCCAGGAGTAGACGATATAGGGCCAGTGCTGGCTCGGCGCGCCCCAGAACTCGGCGCCGCGCCCGATCGTGCCGTAGAGATTTGCGACCACGAAGGTCAGCAGATTGGTTGGGTGAAGCGACCCGTAATAGGCATCTTCGAGGCTAATCTGCGCCCGGTTCGAGCCGTCGGCAAAACTCAGAACCATCAGGATCGGAACAGTGATGATAACAAG
>DAORNC010000112.1:0-8687 GCA_035440785.1 Rhabdaerophilum sp.
GCCGATATCGCCGCCGAGATCGCCGGCGAGGCGAACGTCAACCGCAACCGCGACCTGATCATGGGCTCGGAGGACTTCTCCTTCATGCTGGAGAAGGTGCCCGGCGCCTATATCAACATCGGCAACGGCGATTCCGCCCAGGTCCACAATCCGGCCTATGACTTCAACGATGACGTGCTTCCGGTCGGCATTCAGTATTGGGCCGATGTCGCGAAGGCGGCGACGCAAAAATAGCCGCGCGGACGCAACTGCAGCGCTTGTGTATGCCGTATTCACGGTGCATCTAGGGCCGAGGAAACGGCATAGACCATCGAGGCCCCATGCTCATCGGCGCCATCGCGGACGATTTCACCGGCGCGAGCGATCTTGCGAATACGCTCGCGAAGAAAGGCATGCGGACGACGCTGTTCGTCGGCGTGCCCGAGGGCGGGTTCCTGCCTTGCGAGGCCGGGATCATCGCGCTGAAGAGCCGCTCGAACCCAGCTTCAGAAGCGGTCGCGCAATCGCTCGCCGGGCTCGCCGCGCTTCGGGGCGCGGGGGTGCGGCAGGTGATCTTCAAATATTGCTCTACCTTTGATTCGACGAAGGAAGGCAATATCGGCCCGGTGGCAGATGCGCTGATCGATGCGCTTGATGCGCCGACCACCATCGTTTGCCCCGCTTTTCCCACTAACAAGCGCACGATCTATCGCGGCTACCTGTTCGTCGGCGACAAGCTGCTGAACGAGAGCGGCATGGAAAAGCACCCGATCACCCCCATGATGGATGCCAACCTCGCCCGCTGGCTTTCCTGTCAGTCGAAAAACCGGGTCGGGATGATCTCACTCGACATCATTCGCCGGGGCGTCGAAGGCATCCGGCACGCGCTTGAGGAAGCGGCCCACCGCAACGAGAAGCTCGTCGTCTGCGACGCGATCGCGGATGAGGATCTTCTCGCGCTCGGCCACGCAGCGAAGGGCATGGCGCTAGTCACCGGCGGTTCGGGCATCGCGCTCGGCCTGCCTGACAATTTCGACGAAATCACCGGACGGGGGGCGCCCGCGGCGATCGCAGCGCCATTTGGGCCGGCTCTCGCGCTCTCCGGATCGTGCTCGCTGGCAACCGCCGGGCAGGTCGCCCGCCATGCGCAAGGCGCCCCGGTTTTCCGGCTCGATGTCGAAGCGGTTCTCGCCGGAACGGCGGGCACGGATACCGTGTGGAACTGGCTTGCCGGCGAGGCGGGTAAGGCTACCCTCCCGCTCGTCTATTCAACGTCGGATGCCGAGGCCGTGCGCGCACTTCAGGCAAGGCACGGCGGGGAACGGCTGGCTCATGCCATCGAGAATTTCTTCGCACGACTTGCCCGCGAGGCGGTAGCCAAGGGGTATCGCCGCATCGTCACAGCTGGCGGCGAGACCTCCTCCGCCATCGTTTCCGGCCTTGGCGTTACGGCGATGGCGATCGGCCCTGAGATCGATCCCGGCGTGCCGGTGGTCATCAGCGAAGGCGCGCCGCGCATCGCACTGGCGCTCAAAAGCGGAAATTTCGGCGCGCCGGATTTCTTCGTCAAGGCACTCGCGACAATGGATGCCATGCCAGCGGATGGAGCGGTGGCATGATGCGCGACGAGGCACGGCTTCGTGAGGCGCTCGTCGAAGCCGGTCGCCATTTCCATGCGCGCGGCCTCGCGATCGGTACGGCCGGCAACCTCAGCATCCGGCTCGACGATGGGTATCTCGTCACGCCCACCAATGCCTCGCTCGGTCGGCTCGATGCGGCAAGGCTGGCCAGGCTCGATGCCGATTTCCAGCATCTTTCCGGTGACAGTCCGACCAAGGAAGTCTCGATGCATCGGGCCTTCTACGAGACTCGCCCCCGCACCGAAGCCGTGGTGCATCTGCACTCCACCCACGCTGCGGCACTGTCGTTCTGCCGCGACCTGCCGTCACTCGATCCGATCCCGGTCTTCTCGCCCTATTACCTGATGCGTGTGGGACACCTGCCGGTCCTGCCCTATTTCCGACCCGGCTCGGAGGCGATCGGCACGGCCATACGCGCGCTTCAGGGACGCTACCGCGCGGTGCTGCTCGCCAATCACGGGCCGGTCAATACCGGGGCGAGCCTTCAAGAGGCAATCACCTCGGCGGAAGAGCTGGAGGAAACCGCGCGCATTTTCCTGATGCTCGGTAAGGAGCGCCTCCGCCTCCTCGACAACGACGAGATCGCCGACCTCGTGGCGGCTTTCCATCTGGATTGGTGACATGGCCCGCACGTTCGCGCTCGTCGCGCATGACCGGATGAAGCCCGCCCTCGCCGACTGGGCATCCGAGCACGAAGCCGCCTTGCGGACACATGTGCTCTTCTGCACCGGCACGACCGGGCAGGTGCTCAAGGAACGGTGCCCGGCGCTCAACGTGACGCGGCTTGCCTCCGGCCCGCTCGGCGGAGACCAGCAGATCGGCGCGATGATCGTCGAGGGGCGGATCGACGCCATCGTGTTCTTCATCGATCCGCTCTCGCCCATGCCGCATGATGTCGACATCAAGGCGCTCCTCCGCCTCGCAGTGGTCTACGACGTGCCGATCGCGCTCAGCCGGAAAACGGCGGATCTTTTCGTGGCGGCCGGTCTTCTCGACTGATTTTCCCGGCCTCCTCCACCCAACTTGTTAAAGAGACGATTTGCGGCTATGAATCCCGCCATCGACTTGGCCGGACGACTGGGCCGCTTTGGGACTACCGGGCGCACGTTCTGACTGCTTTAATAAAGGTCGAGCCATTGGTCCGGGTTTATTCCGGGCCGCCAACGTGTAAATGCGGACCGCGAGGCCCGCACGTCCAAGACCTGATAGTCCGAAGGAAGACATCTATGAGCACCGGAACCGTGAAGTGGTTCAACGAACAAAAAGGCTACGGCTTCATCCAGCCGGATGATGGCGGCAAGGACGTTTTCGTCCATATCAGCGCGGTCCAGCGCTCGGGCATGCAGGGCCTGCGTGACGGACAGAAGGTTTCCTACGAGCTTCAGGCCGACCGCCGCACGGGCAAGATGGCCGCTGTGAACCTTCAGGCTGTCTGAGAACCAGGATCGTCGGCGCGCCCGGCGCGTCGTTCGACACGGCGAAAAAGCCGTTCCGTTTCGCGGAGCGGCTATTTGACTTTGAAGAATCATCTTATCCGGGCGCCCCGCGCTCCGTTTTGAAAGAAAGTTCGGCGAATGGCGAAGGAAGAAGTGATCCAGTTCGAAGGTCTGGTTCTGGAATTGCTGCCCGATGCGCGATTCCGGGTTCAGCTCGACAGCGGACACGAGATCATCGCCTACACGGCCGGCAAGATGAAGAAGAACCGGATCAAGACCCTCGCGGGCGACCGTGTGACGGTGGAAATGTCGCCCTACGACCTCGAAAAGGGCCGTCTCGTCTTCCGCCACAAGGATGAACGCTCGGGGTTCACTCCCGGTGCCCGGCCGCCGCAGAAGGGTCAGCCGCCCAAGCGCCGCTAAGCCGCCGCAATGGGCGGGGTCGTCGTTCTCGGCTCAATCAACCGCGATCTGGTTGTCTCCGTCGCGAACCACCCGCGTCCCGGTGAGACGGTCGCCGGAAAGAACCTGCGAGAATTCCCCGGTGGCAAGGGCGCCAACCAAGCGGTTGCCGCGCGCCGTGCGGGCGTCGGGACCGCACTCGTCGGTGCAATCGGCAAGGACGGCTTCGGAACCGCAATGCGCGAATTCCTCGCTGGCGAAGCGATCGATCTTGCTGCCCTGCGCATTGCCGATGAACTGCCAACCGGCATCGCTCTCATCACACTGGACGCCCGTGGCGAAAACAGCATCGTCGTTGTTTCCGGCGCGAATGCTGCGCTGACGCCAGCTGATGCCGCCTTCCCGATCGCCGCCGGCGATTGCGTTCTCGCCCAGTTCGAAGTGCCCGATGCATTCATCGAGGCCGGTTTTCGCAAAGCACGAAAAGCGCGCGCACGCACGCTGCTCAATCCCGCGCCGATGAAGCCGCTGGCACCATCACTGCTGGCACTCACCGACATTCTCGTTCTCAACGAGACCGAACTGGAGTTGGCTTCCGACCGGAAAACGCTGCAAGCCGATGACGACATCATCGCCGCCGCTCGGGTACTGGCCGGATCGGAACGTATTGTCATCGTCACGCTCGGCGCGCACGGCGCGCTTGGTGTAACGCAGGACGAGATCATTCGCTTGGAAGGCGAGCGTGTCGATGTCGTCGATACCACCGGTGCGGGTGATTGCTTCGTGGGGAACCTCGCCGCAGGTCTAGCGACCGGGATGACGCTCGGCGGGGCCATGCGCCGCGCCGGTCGCGCAGCGGCGATCAGCGTCACACGCGCCGGCGCCGCCGCCTCGATGCCCTACGCCCACGAACTCGGCTGAGCGAGCCATGCTCCAGGTGCTGACAATCATCCTGCCCATTTTCCTGCTGATCGGCACCGGCTTCGCGGCAATCCGCGGCGGGGTCCTCGCAGCGACGGACATGCGCATCCTCGGCACGTTCACAATCACCTTCGCGATGCCGGCGCTCATTATCCGAACCTTCGTGCTCAGCCCGATCCGAGAGGTGATCGACCTGCGGTTTCTCTCCGGCTATGGCGTCGTCTCCGCAATGCTGTTCGCGATCGTTTATCTCGGCGCGCGGCGGCTCTATTCTCAGCCCGCCGCGCGAACGGCGATGCAGGCGATGGGCGCCTCGATGTCCAACAGCGGGTTCATCGGCTTTCCCGTGGCGACGATGGCGCTCGGCGCGAACGCGGCCTTGGGGCTAGCGATGTGCCTTCTCGTCGAGAATTTCCTGATCCTTCCCGCCGCACTCGTCCTTGCCGAGAAGGGTAGGGCGAGTGGGCGAGCGACGCCGGAAATCCTTGCCGAAATCGCCGGGCGCCTCGCGCGTAACCCGCTCGTCATCGCGATCTTCACCGGCATGATGCTGGCCTTGACCGGGCTGAAGATGCCCGCGCCGCTGTTCAGGGCGGTCGACCTGCTTGCCGGCACGGCCGCCCCCGTCGCGCTGTTCGCGATCGGCGGTATTCTCGCCGGCATGAAGCCCGGCGGGCAGCCGAAAGGCATTGGCCTTGTCGTCCTCGGCAAGCTGATTCTGCATCCGCTCGGGATGCTCGGCGCCGTCGCGCTCTGGCCGCCGGCGGACCCGGCGCTCGCCAAGGCGATGCTGATTTTCGCCAGCGCGCCGATGATCGCGGTCTACCCGATCATCGGCGGGCGTTACGGCGAAGAAGAATTCTGCGCCGCGACCCTGTTCGTGACGATGATCTGCGGTTTCGTCACCCTTTCGGCGGTGCTGTTCCTGACCCTGTAGCGATTATTCCGGCTCGGCGTTACGACCCGCCATCATGGCCTGATAGGCCGGCCGGGCGTGGCAGGCCTTCAGCCAGGCGCTGGCATGGGGAGCCGCTTCCCAAAGGGTTTTGGCCGGCAGGCAATAGCGCATCACCTCGGCGACGTTGACATCAACCGCCGTGAACCGCCCACCCATCATGAAATTCTCCGCGGCGAGATGCTTGTCGAGAACGGCTATCGGCGCCTTGAGCGCCTCGACCGCCGCTGCGGCGATCGCCGGATCGCGCTCTTCCGGGGGGCGCATCGCCATGTGATACAGCACTAGGATCGAATGAGGCTCGACCTCGGTCGCGGCCCAGAGCGTCCACATCGCAGCGAGACCTTCCTCGCGGACATTTTGCGGCGCGAGCGGCCCGCCATGCTTGCGGGCAAGATAGAGATTGATCGCCAGGGACTCGTGCAGCACCAGTCCGTCATCCTCGATGGACGGGATATGGCCGTTCGGGTTGACCGCCAGGAATTCAGGCGAGCGGGTGTGAAGCACACCAGCCGGCGGCTCTCCCTTCAGCCGATAGTGCTGGATGATCGGCACGTGCCGGAACGGAATGCCGAGTTCGTTGGCAAGCCAGATATTGCGCGACGCGCGCGAGCGATAGACACCGTAGATCGTGAGCATGAAAACCTCTGTCGGGAGAACCGGATTCTCCCAACATGACAGGGATTGCGGTCGACGCAATCATTCAGGCGGTGCGCGCCTCCGGGTATTGCACTTTCGCGCTTACCCCCTCGAAAACGTCCCCGATGCCGATCAGGACCGGCGCACCGGCCGGGAGGGTCGCGATCCCGGCGGGAAGGCAGGCCAATTCGCCGCACCAGCGCCGCTCGTCCTCGCGCGACAGCGAGGCGATGGCAACGGCCGGTGTTGTTGCCGCCAGACCGTTAGAGACCAGCCGCTCCACCAGCGCGCCGGCCTGCTTCGCCCCCATATAGATGACAAGCGTTGCATTCGGCGCGGCGGCTCTCGACCAGTCGATTGTTTCCGGCAGTCCTCCTTTCCGGGAATGGCCGGTCATCAAGGTGAGGCTCTGGGCGTGGTCGCGATGGGTGAGCGAGCGATTGAGGCTGGCAGCCATCGCCTGCGCGGAGGTTATCCCCGGCACGACGACAACCGGGATTCCAGCGCCTTCGAGCACCGCTATTTCCTCTCCCGCACGGCCAAAGACCATGGGGTCGCCCGCCTTGAGCCGGACGACATGCTTTCCCTGCTGCGCAAGCGCCAGCATCAGCGCGTTGATATCCTCCTGCGCGCAGCTCTCGCGCCGGCCACGCTTGCCGACCATCATCCGCTTCGCCTCGCGTCGGGCGAGTTCGAGAATATCATCGGAAACAAGATCGTCGAACAGGATGACATCCGCGCTCTGGAGCGCGCGCACGGCACGGATCGTGAGCAATTCCGAATCACCCGGTCCGGCGCCGACGAGCGTCACGCGGCCGCTCGAAGCACTAGCGCCAGCGCGGCAATCGGCAATCATGACGTCCAGCAGCCCCCCAACAGGGGATCGGGTGTTCCGGAACGCCCTATCCGAGAATGATTCCCAGAAAAGCCGGCGCTGCGCACCCGGCCGAAGCGCTTCCATGACCTTCCCGCGAATATCTCGCGCAACGCCCGCCCATTCCGAGAGCGATGCGGGCAGCAGCATTTCGATCCTGCGGCGGATCGCCTGTCCGAGAATGGGTGCGGCGCCGTCCGTGGATATGCCGATCACCACAGGCGAGCGGTTGACGATGGAGCCGAACTGGAAATCGCAGGTCTCGGGCCTGTCGATGGTGTTGACCGGCACACCCGCTGCCTTTGCTGCGCAACGGAAGGCTTTTGCTTCGGCTTCGTCCTCGAAGCCGCCGACCGCGAGCGCAGCACCGGTGAAGATATCGAGCGACCACGGGCGTTCATACAGGACAAGTTCGCCATCCGCCGCGCCGCGCGAGACGATCGTGCGCATATCCTCGCCCGAATCGGAAGTGTAGATCTCGACCCGTGCGCCAGAAGCCGCGAGGAGTTCGGCCTTCCAGGCTGCACCCGCGCCGCCGCCCGCGATGACCGCGCGCCTGCCGCGCAGATCGAAGAACACCGGCAGCTTGGCCAGTGCGCCGAGCCGGGCAAGCCCCGCTTCAGCCGGCTTTCTCGAAACGACCTTCATCGAGCATTCTCCGGATTTCGCCACGGCAGGAGCCGCAATTGGTTCCCGCCTTCAGCGCGGCACCGATGGCCTCGACATCCCTTTGCCCCTCGCGGATCGCCGCCGCGATCTGGTTAAAGCCGACCTGAAAGCACGCGCACAGGATCGCGCCGGGGTCCGGCCGGTCAGCACCACCTTGTCCGGCGAGGAGGCGATAACGCGCGCTCCCGGCGTGGCCTTGCGGCAATGCCTCGGTGATGAACCGACGCGAGAGCGCAACCGGTTGCGGCGCGACAAACAGCGCGCCGACCAGCTTCTCACCGACCAAAACCGCGAGTCGTGCGAGGCCCACCTCGCGGTCGTAATAGGCGATCCACTCGCCCTCGCCACCCTTCAACCCGAACAAGGATTGCCCAAACATCTGCCAGTCGGCCGGAGTTTCCTTGCCGGCAAGCTCGAGCCGGAAGCCTCCTTCAGCCTGGGAAAGCGCCCAATAGGGAACGCCAGCGCAAACCGGCTTGCCGGCCGAAACCGCGAAACCATACCACGATGCCGCATAGGTTCGGATCGCCACCGGCGTGCGCTTCGATCCGGGCTGGCCGGATACAGGATCGACCATCGCATCGACCAGCGCATCGACGCGGCCCTTCGAGGCGAGCTGATCGGTCCAGTGCATCGGCACGAAAACGGAGCCGCGCCGCTGACGCTCGGTGAGAAGCGCGCGGACGATGATCGTGCCGTGGCGGCTTTCCACCTCAACGAGGCTCGCGGGACCGATGCCGGCGCTCGCGGCGTCATCCGGGTGGATCTCGCAGAAGGGCTCGCCGAAATGCCCCGTCAGCCGAGGCGACTTGGCGGTGCGCGTCATGGTGTGCCACTGGTCGCGGATGCGGCCAGTGTTGAGCCAGCGCGGAAATTCCTCGCTCAGAGGCTTCGAAACAGCCGGCAGCTTGACAGCGACCATGCGCGCCTTGCCGTCGGGCGTGAAGAAACGGCCATCGGCGAAGAAGCGCGTCTCGCGCCGGTTAGTGCCGGTGGGCTGAGGCCACTGGAACGGCGCGAGCCCGTCAAATGCGGCATCCGAAACATCCGCGTAGGCGCCGATGTCGAAATCCCGCGTGCCGTCGTTCTCGAACGCCGAGAGCGCGGCATGCTCGCGGAAGATCGCGGCGGGACCTTCATAGTCGAAGCCGGCGAAGCACATCCGGCGGGCG
>DAORNC010000112.1:8697-9173 GCA_035440785.1 Rhabdaerophilum sp.
CCGCCATGTGCCACCAATCGGCGCGTGCTTCGCCAGGGGGCGGAAGGAACGAGCGCTGGCGGGAGATGCGCCGTTCGGAATTGGTGACGGTTCCCGATTTCTCGCCCCAGGTGAGCGCGGGCAACAGTACATCCGCACAAGCGTTGGTGTCGGTCTCGCGGATCGCATCCGAAACCACGACGAACGGACAGACTTCAAGCGCCTTACGGACGAGATCAGCCTCGGGAAGGCTGTCCACCGGATTGGTGGACATGATCCAGAGCGCTTTGACCTTGCCCTCGCCCGCCGCTCGGAACAGATCAACCGCCTTGAGGCCGGGCCTTTCGGCCATCCCCGGCGCGTTCCAGAAGCGTTGAACGCAGTTCCGCGCGGCCTCGTCCTCGATGTCGAGCCAGCGCCAGTGCAGCTGCGGCCGCTGCGCGGCGACGGTGTCCATCACCGGCTGCCATTCGCGGCAGGTGCCGCACCACTGGGCG
>DAORNC010000113.1:0-6177 GCA_035440785.1 Rhabdaerophilum sp.
ACGCATCGCGGCGCGGTCGGCGCCGATCCGCTGATGGGCGACGGCGCCGGCATCCTCGTGCAGGTTCCCGACCGGTTCTTCCGCGAGGAGATGGCGGCCCAAGGCGTCACTCTGCCGGCCGCGGGCGATTATGGCATCGGCTATCTGTTCATGCCGCGCGACGCGGTGGAGCGCGCCCATATCGAAGATATCGTGCGCGAAGTCATCATTGCCGAGGGCCAGCAGTTCCTCGGCTTCCGCGAGGTTCCGGTCGACAACTCGTCGCTGTCCAAGGCGCCGCACATCGCGGCATCCGAGCCTTTCCATTCGCAGGTGTTCATCGGCAAGGGCACCGACGTCACCGACACGGACGATTTCGAGCGGCGGCTCTACATTCTGCGCAAGGTGATCTCGGCGCGCATCCATGCCGAGACCAAGGGTGTCGACAACGGCTCCTACACGGTGTCGATGTCGGCCCGCACCATCGTCTACAAGGGCATGTTCCTCGCCTATCAGGTCGCCGCCTACTACAAGGATCTGGCCGACCCGCGCTTCGAAAGCGCGCTGGCGCTGGTGCACCAGCGCTTCTCGACCAACACGTTCCCGTCGTGGAAGCTGGCGCACCCCTACCGCATGGTCGCGCACAATGGCGAGATCAACACCCTGCGCGGCAACGTCAACTGGATGGCGGCGCGGCAGGCCTCGGTCGATTCGGAGCTTTACGGCATCGAGATCGGCAAGCTGTGGCCAATCTCATATGAAGGTCAGTCCGATACCGCCTGCTTTGATAACGCGCTCGAATTCCTCGTGCGCGGCGGCTATTCGCTCGCCCATGCGGTGATGATGCTGGTGCCGGAAGCCTGGGCCGGCAATCCGCTGATGGATGAGGAGCGGCGCGCCTTCTACGAGTATCATGCGGCACTGATGGAGCCGTGGGACGGGCCGGCGGCGATCGCCTTCACCGACGGTCGCCAGATCGGCGGCACGCTTGACCGCAATGGCCTTCGGCCCGCTCGCTATTACGTCACCAAGGACGATCTTGTCGTCATGGCTTCGGAAATGGGCGTGTTGCCGTTCCCCGAGGAGGATATCGTCACCAAGTGGCGGCTCCAGCCGGGCAAGATGCTTTTGGTCGATCTCGTGGAGGGGCGTATTGTCTCGGATGAGGAGATCAAGGCCAGCCTCGCGAAGGCCAACCCCTACGCCAAGTGGCTCGAGAACACGCAGATTGTTCTCGAAGACCTCAAGCCGGTGGAGCCGCGTGCCTCGCGCACGGACGTGACGCTGCTCGATAAGCAGAAGGCATTCGGCTATACGCAGGAGGATACCAAGCTCCTGATGGCGCCGATGGCTGTCACGGGGCAGGAGGCTGTCGGCTCGATGGGCACGGATACCCCGCCGAGCGTGCTCTCCGACAAGTCGAAGCTGCTCTACACCTATTTCAAGCAGAACTTCGCGCAGGTGACGAACCCGCCGATCGATCCGATCCGTGAGGAACTCGTCATGAGCCTCGTCTCGTTCATCGGGCCGCGGCCAAACCTGTTCGATCTTGAAGGCAATGCGCGCCGCAAGCGCCTGGAGGTGCGCCAGCCGATCCTCACCAACGGCGATCTCGAGAAGATCCGCTGCATCGGGCATTTCGAGGATCGGTTCGACACCAAGACGCTCGACATCACCTATCCCGCGCTTCAGGGCGCCAAGGGTATGGATGCCGCGCTCAAGCTCCTGTGCGACCGCGCGGAAGCGGCGGTCCACGGCGGCTACAACATCATCATCCTGTCCGATCGCATGGTCGGGCCTGATCGCATTCCCGTGCCAGCGCTGCTGGCGACGGCGGCGGTGCATCACCACCTGATCCGCAAGGGCCTTCGCACTTCTGTCGGCCTCGTGATCGAAACCGGCGAAGCGCGCGAGATCCATCATTTCGCCTGCCTTGCCGGCTACGGTGCCGAAGCGATCAACCCCTACCTTGCCTTTGAAACCCTTGTCGCGATGAAGAACGACATGGAGTTCCCGGAGGAGGTGGACGAATACGAGATCGTCAAGCGCTTCATCAAGGCGGTGGACAAGGGGCTGCTCAAGGTCATGTCCAAGATGGGCATCTCGACCTACCAGTCCTATTGCGGCGCGCAGATCTTCGACGCCGTTGGCCTGTCGGGCGCCTTCGTGGACGAGTATTTCTCGGGCACCGCCACCACGATTGGAGGCGCGGCTCTCGCCGAGATCGCGGAGGAGACCGTCCGCCGCCATGCGGAGGCGTTCTCGAAGTCGCCGGTGCTGCGGACGTTCCTGGACGTTGGCGGCGAGTACAACTTCCGCCAGCGCGGCGAGACGCATATCTGGACCTCGGACGCCGTTGCCGAGCTGCAGCATGCCGTGCGCCTCAATGCCAAGGATCGCTATCGGGCCTTCTCGAAGCAGATAGACCAGCAGGACAACAAGCTGACGACGATCCGCGGTCTGTTCCATATCAGGAACGCCGAAGAAGCCGGCCGCAAGCCAGTGGCGCTCGATCAGGTCGAGCCGGCGAGCGAGATCGTCAAGCGCTTTGCCACCGGTGCCATGTCTTTCGGCTCGATCAGCCGCGAGGCGCATGAAACGCTCGCCAAGGCGATGAACGCCATCGGCGCCAAGTCCAACACCGGCGAGGGCGGCGAGGAACCGGCGCGGTTTGAGCCGTTGCCGGACGGGCGACCCAACCCGCGCCGGTCGGCGATCAAGCAGGTTGCCTCCGGCCGTTTTGGCGTGACGACGGAATATCTCGTCAACTCCGATGTCATGCAGATCAAGGTCGCGCAGGGCGCAAAGCCCGGCGAGGGCGGCCAGCTTCCGGGCCACAAGGTCGATGCCACGATCGCCAAGGTCCGGCATTCGACGCCGGGCGTCGGCCTCATCTCGCCGCCGCCGCACCATGACATCTACTCGATCGAGGATCTCGCGCAGCTGATCTTCGATCTCAAGAACGTCAACCCCTCGGCGGATGTCTCGGTCAAGCTCGTCTCGGAAGTCGGCGTTGGCACGGTGGCTGCCGGCGTTGCCAAGGCGCGTGCCGATCACATCACCATTTCCGGCTATGAGGGTGGTACGGGCGCGTCCCCGCTGACCTCGCTCAAGCACGCCGGTTCGCCGTGGGAGATGGGTCTTGCCGAAACGCAGCAGGTGCTGGTGCGCAACCGCTTGCGCGGGCGTGTCGCGCTCCAGGTCGACGGTGGTCTGCGCACGGGCCGCGATGTCATCATCGGCGCGCTGCTCGGCGCGGACGAATTCGGCTTCTCGACCGCGCCTTTGATCGCGGCCGGCTGCATCATGATGCGCAAGTGCCATCTTAATACCTGCCCGGTGGGCGTCGCGACGCAGGACCCGGTGCTGCGCAAGCGGTTCAAGGGTGCACCGGAGCACGTCATCAACTACTTCTTCTTCGTCGCCGAGGAAGTGCGGGAGATGATGGCGGCGATGGGCTTCACCCGGTTCGAGGAACTGGTCGGCCGCGCCGACCTGCTCGATACCCGCGAGGGAATCGCCCATTGGAAGGCAAAGGGGCTCGATTTCACGAAGCTCTTCGCGGAAGCCGACGCACCGGCCTCTGTCGCGCGCAAGCATGCCGAACGCCAGCAGCATCCGATCGACAGCGTGCTCGATCGCAAGCTGATCGCCGAGGCGAAGGGCGCGATCGACGATGGCAAGCCCGTCCGAATCGAGAGCCCAATCCGCTCGGTCGATCGTGCGACCGGGGCGATGCTCTCGGGAGAGATCGCCAAGCGGTACGGCCATACTGGCCTTCCCGATGACACGATCCATATCTCGCTTCGCGGCACGGCCGGGCAGAGCTTCGGCGCCTGGGTCGCGGGCGGGGTGACGATGGAGCTGATCGGCGAGGCGAATGATTACGTCGGCAAGGGCCTTTCGGGCGGGCGGCTCATCATCCGTCCGGCTGAGAATGCGGCCATCGTACCCGAGAAGTCGATCATCGTCGGCAACACGGTGCTCTATGGCGCCATCGCCGGCGAGGTGTATTTCCGCGGCGTCGCCGGCGAGCGTTTCGCAGTGCGCAACTCGGGCGCGATCGCCGTCGTCGAGGGCACGGGCGATCACGGCTGCGAATACATGACCGGAGGTGTCGTCGTCGTTATCGGTGAGACCGGACGCAACTTCGCGGCCGGCATGTCCGGCGGCGTGGCCTATGTCCTGGACGAGGACCGGACCTTCCGCTCACGCTGCAACCTCTCGATGGTCGATCTCGAACCGGTCGAGGAGGAAGAAGAACTCATGGAGCGGGATTACCATCATGGTGGCGATCTCGAGTTCAAGGGCCGTATCGACATCATGGGCGATATGTCGCGCCATGACGAGGAGCGGCTGCACCAGCTCATCGCCAATCACCTGCGCTACACGGGCTCGACCCGCGCCAAACACATTCTCGAACACTGGCCGGAATACCGCGTCAAATTCGTGAAGGTTATGCCGGTCGAATATCGCCGCGCCATCCGCGAGATGGAAAAGGCCCGCAGCCTTCAGGCCGCGGAATAAGCCCCTCAACCGGCCCGGCGGCCTTGTGCCGCCGACGGCCCGGCGCAAGATTGGAGAGTTCCATGCAGATCTATGGTGATCTGAACTCAGGCAACTGCCTGAAGGTGAAGTATGCCGCCGACGTTCTCGGCCTCGGCTACACGTTCGTGCCGGTCGACCTCATGAAGGGCGAGACGCGGACAGCCGAATTCCTGGCCCTCAATGATATGGGGCAGGTACCGGTGGTGCAGCTTGACGACGGCCGCACGCTCGCGCAGTCGAACGCGATCCTGCGCTATCTCGCGCGTGGCACGAAACTCCTGCCGGAAGACCCCTACCTTCAAGCGAAGGTCGACGAGCTTCTGTTCTGGGAGCAATACAGCCACGAGCCCTATGTCGCGGTGTGCCGGTTCCAGATGGTTTATCTCGGCAAGAGTGCAGATGAGCGCGACCCCGATAAGGTCAAGCGCAGCGAAAAGGCACTCGACTTCATGGAGAAGCGGCTGGAAGGGCATCGTTTTTTCGTCGATGACGCGTTCTCTATCGCCGATATCGCGCTTTTCGGCTACACGCGACTTGCCCATGAGGGCGGGTTCGATCTATCGAAACGGCCGAACATTTCGGCTTGAATTTCAGCTTGCGAGCATGCGCTCGCCCTGCCGCCGCTGCGGCACGCCTGATCGGGGTTCGGATTATGGGCAAGGTTACGGGTTTTCTTGAGATCGACCGGCGTGAGGCGAAGTATCAGCCGGCCTCGGATCGCATTCGCCATTTCCGCGAATTCACGCTGCCGATGGATGACAAGGATGTGCGCGAGCAGGCCTCGCGTTGCATGGATTGCGGCATTCCCTATTGCCACGGGCCGAACGGCTGTCCGGTGCACAACCAGATCCCGGACTGGAACGACCTCGTCTACAACGACGATTGGCAGCTCGCGCTGGAGAACCTCCAGTCCACCAATAATTTCCCGGAGTTCACGGGCCGCATCTGCCCCGCGCCTTGTGAGGAAGCCTGCACGCTCAACCTCGAGAACATGCCGGTCGCGATCAAGACGGTTGAGCAGGCTATCGCCGATCACGGCTGGAAGAACGGCTGGATCAAGCCTGAGCCGGCCGAGAAGCTGACCGGCAAGCGCGTCGCGGTCGTCGGTTCCGGTCCGGCAGGGCTTGCCGCCGCGCAGCAGCTTGCGCGGGCCGGGCACGAGGTCCACGTCTTCGAGCGCGAGCCCAAGGCCGGCGGACTGCTGCGCTACGGCATCCCCGACTTCAAGATGGAGAAGCACCACATCGACCGCCGCGTCGGCCAGATGACGGCGGAGGGCGTGATCTTCCATTACGGCGTTAACATCGGGGTCGACAAGTCGATCGACGATCTCGCCGCGCAGTTTGATGCCGTGTTGATGGCTGGTGGCGCCGAGGCGCCGCGCGATCCTCAGCTTCCCGGGCAGGACCTCGAAGGCGTGCATTTCGCGATGCCCTATCTTGTCCAGTCGAACCGGCGTGTCGGCGGCGAGCCGGAGATAGAGGTGCCGATCCTTGCCAATGCCAAGGATGTCGTCGTCATCGGCGGTGGCGACACGGCGTCGGATTGCGTCGGTACGGCATTCCGTCAAGGGGCGATGGCGGTGACACAGCTCGATATTCGTCCGCGCCCACCGGAAATCGAGGACAAGCTGACGATCTGGCCCTATTG
>DAORNC010000113.1:6196-8646 GCA_035440785.1 Rhabdaerophilum sp.
TTCCGCACCTCGTCGTCGCAGGCGGAAGGCGCTGACCGCGAGTTCCAGGCGGCGACGCTCGGTATCGTCGGCAAGAACGGGCGGGTCACGGGCGTGCAATGCGCGCGGGTTGACGAGAAGCGTGTGCCGATTCCCGGCACCGAGTTCATCATCAAGGCCGACCTCGTTTTCCTCGCCATCGGCTTTGCGGGGCCGTTGAAGGAAGGGATGATCGAGCAATCGAAGGTCAGTCTCGACCGGCGCGGCAACGTCGTCGCGAACGAGGAGGACTATCGCACCAGCCGTGACAAGGTCTTCGTGGCAGGCGATATGCGGCGCGGGCAGAGCCTCGTGGTCTGGGCGATCCGCGAGGGGCGGCAGGCAGCGCGTGCCATCGACGAATTTCTCACGGGGTCGAGCGTCCTGCCCCGGTGATCTCTTCGTGCTGCAGAAATATAAAAGCCGGGCCCTGAGCCCGGCTTTGATTTTTCGCGTCTTGGGAAAGACTCAGAGGTTGATCTTGAGCACCAGCGAGGTCTTGGCCGGAACATCGACCATCTTGCCGTCGCGCGGGTTGCGGGCCTTGCGTGCTGGGCGCGTCACGGATTTGAAGCGGCCGAGATCCGGCAGGGCTGCGAAGCCGGTCTTCGCCTGGGCGATGGCCGCTGCCGCATAGGCGCGCGAGATCCGGTCAGCTTCCGCCTTCGTGATCCCCGCAGCCTTGGCGAGGGCGTCGATGAATTCGGCCTGGGTAGCCATTTCGGTGTTTCCTCCAGCTCTGTCAATCTTGCCCATTTCGGGCGAATACGGCCAGAAATTGGCCCGAAATCGCAGGATATCCGCGCTTTTCGTGGGCGCGACATTAGCGGGAAGGTCGGCTTGGTCCAGACGCTTCGTGCCCGAAATTGGCGGGATGACAAATTTCGCTGTGATTAACCCGCTAAAAGGCGATGCAATGGCGGTTTTCTGGAGAAAAGCTGCAATTTCAGGTTTCGCGCGGCGGGTGGTTCTTCACGATCCGCTTGGTGCTCGCGGGAAAGCGCTTGAGTTTCTCGGCGGGGCGAATCGGACGTCGCAGCAGTTCACCGCCGCAGTTGGGACAGGTGAAGCCGAACTTCCCATCAGCGCAGTCAATGCAAAACGTGCATTCGAATGAACATATGAAGGCTTGGTCGGTGGGGGGCGCGAGGTCGCGGTCACAGCTCTCGCAGTTTGGGCGCAATTGCAGCATCGGTCCGTCTCCTCCGGCGCATTCTGACGTAGGATGAAAAACGTGCAAGCTGCTTGACGAATAAATTGTAACAACTAGTATGTAAAATCATAACTCAAGGAGTGGCTCATGCCTTTCGTCCGTATCGACCTTGCGCCTTCGGTGCCGGAAACCCTCGCCCGACCTATCGCCGATGCCGCCCACAACGCGCTGATCGAGGCCGTTGGCATTCCGCCCGACGACCGTTTCCAGATTGTCGCATCCCGCCAGACGGGCATGATCTATGACCGCAGCTTTCTTGGTGTGGACCGCTCGGAGACGATGGTGATGGTGGAGGTTCACCTCTCGCCGGGCCGGACGGTGGCGATCAAGCAGGCCTTCTATGCCACGCTAGCGGAAAAGATCGTGGCGCTTGGCTTGCGCGCCGACGACCTCTTCATCCATCTTGTTGAGACGACGCGCGAGAACTGGTCCTTCGGCAAGGGAATCGCGCAATATGTGCTCAACCCGCCGACGCATATTCCGGCGCAATGATACAGGTGGCATGAAACGCACGCATTCGCTTCGCGACCGCATCGTGGCGGCAACCAAGGATCTCATCTGGGAGCGCGGGTTCGAGAACATGAGCCCGCGCGACGTGATGGATCGTTCCGGCGCGGGACAGGGCAGCCTCTACCATCATTTCCGCTCGAAGCAGGCGCTCGCGGTTGCGGCGCTCGACGAGATGAAGGCGGAGGAAATGGCTACCGTCGATACGATCTTCGATCCTGCCGTGCCGCCGCTCGAACGGATCGGGCGTTATCTCATGCGGGAACGCAGGATGCTGCGCGGGTGCCGTCTTGCACGCATCGCGAATGAAGGAGCGATCGAGAACGAGGACCTGCGCGCGCCGGTCGCGGCCTATCTTGATCATATCACCGGGCTGATCGGCGCGAGCCTCGCGGAGGCGCAGGCGCGCGGGGAAATCGTGCCGGATATCGACGCCCGGCAGGTCGGGGCGACGCTGATGGCGATCGTCGAGGGCGGCTTCGTGCTCGCCCGCGCGCATTGGGAAGAGGCCCGCATGCGCGAGGTGCTGGCCGGGGCGGCGCTCTTCGTCGACCGACTTCGGACCGCGCAGGAAAAAGGGCCCCGCGCGAGGGCCCTTTGACAATCTCTTCCGGCTTAAGCCGCCTCAGGCTGCCTTGGCCTTCGGCTTGAGAAGCCCACGGTTCATCAAACACTCCGCGATCTGCACGGCATTGAGCGCCGCGCCCTTGCG
>DAORNC010000113.1:8668-8929 GCA_035440785.1 Rhabdaerophilum sp.
GCACCAGAAGGCAAGACCATTTTCGACGGTGATGTCCTCGCGGATGCGCGAAATATAGGTCGCATCCTCGCCCGCCGCTTCGTGTGGGGTGATGTAGCCACCGTTCTCGCGCTTGTCGATGACGAGGCAGCCCGGCGCCGAGCGCAGGATATCGCGTGCCTCGTCCGCCGTAATCGGCTTCTCGCATTCGATATTGACGGCTTCGGAATGGCCGATGAAAACCGGTACGCGCACGCAGGTGGCGGTGAGCTTGATCTTCGG
>DAORNC010000114.1:0-2666 GCA_035440785.1 Rhabdaerophilum sp.
CTCCTGCGCCTTCATCGGTCGTGTGAAGAACGATCCGGTCGGCGAGGTCTTCGCGCATGACATCGTGAAATCGGGCGTCGCCTATGGCACCGCGATGGCGCTTGACGGCCCGGCGACGGCGCGCTCTTTCATCCTCGTCACGCCCGACGGTGAGCGGACGATGAACACCTACCTGGGCGCCAGCCAGAACCTCGCCGAGGGCGACATCGACGCTGCGCTGGTGCGCAAGGCCAAGGTGACTTACCTCGAAGGCTATCTCTGGGACCCGCCGGAAGCGAAGGCGGCGTTCCGCAAGGCGGCGCAGATCGCGCATTCGGCCGGGCGCGAGGTTTCGCTGACGCTCTCGGATTCCTTTTGCGTCGATCGCTATCGTGACGAATTCCGCTTCATGATCCAGTCCGGTATGATCGATCTCGTCTTCGCCAACGAGCATGAACTCAAGGCGCTCTACCAGACCGCCGACTTCGACACTGCCCTCACGGCCCTGCGCAAGGAAGCCAAGCGCGCGGCGGTGACGCGCTCGGAGAAGGGCGCGATCATCGTCGAGGGTGCGATGACCATCGAAATTCCGGCCTTCCCGATCGAGACGCTGGTCGATGCCACCGGCGCGGGCGATGCCTATGCCGCCGGTTTCCTGTTCGGCTACACGCGAGGCATGGGCTACGAGAAGGCCGGTCGTCTCGGCGCGCTTGCGGCCTCCCACGTCATCCAGAAGATCGGCGCCCGCCCTGATGTGCCGCTGAAGGAGCTAGCGGAGCAGAATGGGCTGATGTGAGGAATAACTTGTGAAGAAGCGATTGGTTATTCATGGCATCGACATCTGGGGAGAATCGCTTCAGGAATGGTCTCCGCCGAATGCCACAGATTTTGAGTTCGAGGTCACTATTGATATTGGCCTCGAAGGGGCCGATGGAACAATGTTGTTTCGCCTCTTGGTGACCAGCATTAAACGCATTCAATCATTTCAGTCGAATGAGTTTTTATCAAAACGCCTTTTGGTGAAATCATATGACGCTTCATATATAGAACATTTCATCAAAAGCGTAATTAACACAAATATCTTCGAAGACTGGAATGACACGAAAGAATATTTAGACTATCATTTTTCCAACGAGTATTTCAACTACAACAATAAATACTTTATTATAAAACATTAAAAATCTGTCTATTGTGCAGTTTCATTTACAATTTCCGCAGCGCCACTTCCTCGATGAGGTGGCTCTCGCCCTTCCTGAGAATGAGGTCGGCACGCGGGCGGGTCGGGAAGATATTTTCCCTCAGGTTCGGCAGGTTGATGCGGTCCCAGAGCCCGTTGGCGATGCCGAGCGCTTCCGTCTCGCCGATCTCGGCGTAGCGGCGGAAGAAGCTCTCAGGCTTGCGGAATGCGGTCTGCCTGAGCGCCATGAAGCGGTCGACGTACCATTTGCGCAGGAGATCCTCGTCCGCGTCGATATAGATCGAGAAATCGAAGAAATCGGAGACGAAGGGCACCGGGCGCGCGTCCTTTGGCAGGCGCGGCGGCTGAAGCACATTGAGCCCTTCGACGATGAGAATGTCCGGGCGGTCGACGACCGTCTCCTCGCCGGGGATGACGTCATAAACGAGGTGAGAATAAAGCGGTGCGGCGACATTGTGCTCGCCCGCCTTCACGCGGGAGAGGAACTTCAGCAGCGCGGGCGTGTCGTAGCTTTCGGGAAAGCCCTTGCGCTCCATCAGGCCGAGGCGGCTCAGTTCTGCGTTCGGCAGCAGGAAGCCGTCGGTTGTCACCAGCCGCACCCTCGGCGTGTTCGGCCAGCGGGCAAGCAGGGCTTCCAGCACGCGGGCGGTGGTCGACTTTCCGACCGCGACCGAACCGGCGACGCCGATGATATAGGGGGTCTTGCCGTCGCCCGCGTTGAGGAAACGCTGCGTCGCCTTGAACAGCCCCTGCGTTGCCGCGACATAGAGCGAGAGCAGGCGCGAAAGCGGCAGATAGATTTCCATCACCTCTTCAATGGAAAGGCGGTCATTCAGCGATTGCAGGCGCTTCAGCTCGTCGAAAGCGAGGTTCAGCGGCGTGTCCGCACGCAGGCCCGCCCATTCCTGGCGATTGAACACGCGGAACGGCGAAAGATCGACATCGGGCGATAGCTTCGAAGTGACCGCGTCCATTCCAGGTCCTCCCGCGCCGACCGAACCGAAGATTGCCGGGTTCAGTTCTTGCCGCGCCCGGCCTTTTCTTCGAGGCCCGATTGCGCGGTGCGCTGTTCCAACTCGTCGAGCACATCCTTAACGCCGATCCCGGCGATGTGAAGCACGACCAAGAGATGATAGAGGACGTCGGCGCTTTCCTTTGTCAGCTCCGCGACATCGCCCTTCATGGCGGCGATGACGGCCTCGACCGCTTCCTCGCCGAGCTTCTTGCCGGCGCGTTCTATGCCGCCGGCCTTGAGCTTCGCCGTGTAGGACTGCGCCGGATCGGCACCCGCGCGCTTTGTGACGATGGCTTCGAGGTCAGTAAGGGTGAAACCGCTCATGCGTAGCCTCCGTCCAGCCTGACCGGAATGCCAGCCCTAGCCATATGCGCCTTGGCCTCGACAATGGAATAGGTGCCGTAGTGGAAGATCGAGGCGGCGAGCACCGCGCTCGCCTTGCCCTCGATCACACCCTCGACGAGGTGATCGAGC
>DAORNC010000114.1:2724-3199 GCA_035440785.1 Rhabdaerophilum sp.
CGAGGTCGAAGCCGGCCTTGGTGCCGTCGCGGTCCATTGATGTGAGGAGAATTTCGCCCGCGCCGAGATCCGCGACCGCAACGGCGTAGTCGATGGCGTCGATGCCCGTGGGGTTGCGCCCGCCGTGGGTGAAGATCTCCCAGCGATCCGCCTCGCCTTCGCCGCTCACGCGCTTGGCGTCGATCGCGACGACGATCGCTTGTGCGCCGAATTTCTCCGCCGCCCGCCCGACGATGGCGCGATCCTTCACGGCGGCGGTATTGATCGAGACCTTGTCCGCGCCCGCGAGCATCAGCGCGCGTACGTCCTCGACATCGCGCACCCCGCCGCCCACCGTGACGGGCATGAAGCAATTCTCGGCGGTACGGCGCACGACATCGAGAATGGTGCCGCGGTTCTCGTGGGAAGCGGTGATATCGAGGAAACAGAGCTCGTCCGCGCCGGCGGCGTCATAGGCCTTGGCGCTTTCGACCGG
>DAORNC010000114.1:3222-8904 GCA_035440785.1 Rhabdaerophilum sp.
CGACGAAGTTGACGCCCTTGACGACGCGGCCGTTCTTGACGTCGAGGCAGGGGATGATGCGGGTTTTCAGGGTCATGCGGCCCTCCGCTTCATCAGCGCCAGCGCTTGCCCTGCATCGAGCCGCCCGTCGTAAAGTGCTCGACCGGTGATCGCCCCGGCGAGACGGGCGCAATCGGGCTGAACGAGGCGCTCGATATCCTTGATCGAGGCGAGCCCGCCCGAAGCGATCACCGGGATCGAGAGCGCATGGCCGAGGGCGATGGTGCCCTCGAAATCGAGGCCCGAGAGCATACCGTCGCGCGCGATGTTGGTGTAGATGATCGCCGCGACGCCGGCATCCTCGAAGCGCTTGCCGAGATCGACCGCGAGCATATCCGAGGTTTCCGCCCAACCCTCGACCGCGACGCGACCGTCACGGGCGTCGATCCCGACGGCGACCTTGCCGGGGAAGGCCTTTGCGGCGGCCTTGACGAAATCCGGATCGCGCAGCGCCGCTGTCCCGATAATGACCCGTGAGATACCGCGCGTCACCCAGGCCTCGACCTGTTCCATCCGCCGGATACCGCCGCCGAGCTGCACCGGAAATTTCACGCGCGCGAGGATGCTCTCCACCGCCGCGCCGTTGATCGCTTCGCCCGCAAACGCCCCGTCCAGATCGACGACATGCAACGCCTCGAAACCCTGGCGCTCGAAAGCGGCGGCCTGCGCGCCGGGATCGTCGTTGAATACGGTCGCCTTGTTCATGTCTCCTTGCTGGAGGCGCACGCATTGGCCGTTTTTCAGGTCGATGGCGGGATAGAGGATCATGTCAGGTCTCTTGCCGGGTCACGGCGCCCAGCGCAGGAAATTGGCAAGGAGCGCGATGCCGAGTTTCTGGCTCTTCTCCGGGTGAAACTGCGTGCCGATCACGGTATCGCGTCCGACGATGGCCGAAACCGGCCCGCCATAATCGGCGGTCGCGAGAAGATCGGACGGCTCGGTCGGCAACAGATGATAGGAATGCAGGAAATAGGCGTGCAACCCCGCCTCGCCCAACGGAAGCCCGTCGAGCACGGGATGATCGCCGGTCTTCCGAAGCGTGTTCCAGCCCATGTGCGGGACTTTTAGGTGCCGGTCTTTCGGATCGAGTGCGACGACGCGGCCCGGAATCCAGCCGAGTCCACGCGTCTTGCCACGTTCCTCGCCGACCTGGCTAAGAAGCTGCATGCCGACACAGATGCCGAGAAAAGGCCGTCCCTTCGCGCGCACCTGCTCCTGAAGAACCTCTTCAAGCCCATCGATCCCGGCGAGATGCTCGCGGCAATCGCGATAAGCCCCGTCGCCCGGCAGCACGATGCGATCCGCCGAGGCGATTTCCTCGGGGTTCGCGCCGAGCACGACATGACCCGTCACGCCGATCTCGTCGAGCGCGCGCATCAGCGCCTTGCCGGCGGAATGGAGGTTGCCGGCGCCGTAGTCGATCAGGGCGATCTTCATTTCCCGGCCCTCGGGAATAAGCCGAGTACGGATGGCGTCGCGAGGCGGGCCGGCGCAGCGGCATCGGCCGTGCCGAGGCTGGCGAAGGTGCGCTGTTCGAGCGCTTCGCCCGCAGAGCCGACAATCACGCCCGCCTCGTCGTAACCGGCGCGCCGGAGCGCGAGACGACGCAAGGAAGAGCCCTCGATGCCGAAGAGCCAGCCGATGAGCAGCCAGACCGCCGCCTTCGCGCCGGCAGCGACCGGCAACGCCACGATGGCGGCGAGCACCAATCCGAGCCCGACAAGCGCGAAGAGCCCTGTCAGCCAATGGCGATGTGCCATCAGCCAGAACGGACCGAACAGGAAGGCGCCCCAGCTCCAGCCGTCGCGGACGAAAACGGCACGTTCGAGCCCCGCTTCGCGGCTGGGTGCGTCACCGGGCACATGGATCGTGAACCGGGCCATCAGACCGACAACGTCCCCTTGGTGGAGGGAACGCGATCCGCCGCGCGCCGGTCGGTTTCGGTAGCGTGGCGCAAAACGCGGGCAAGGCCCTTGAACAGGCTCTCTGCGATATGGTGCGAGTTCAGCCCGTAGAGGCATTCGGCATGGAGCGTCACACCCGCGTTGGAGGCGAAGGCCTGGAACCACTCACGCACCAGTTCGGTGTCGAAGGTGCCGATCTTGTGGGTCGGGAACTCGACGCGGAACACCAGAAACGCCCGGCCGGAAATATCGAGTGCGAGGCGCGAGAGCGTCTCGTCCATCGGCATCAGGCAATCGGCGTAGCGGGTGATGCCCTTCTTGTCGCCGAGCGCCTTGGCGAAGGCCTGCCCGAGCGCGATGCCGACATCCTCGACCGTGTGGTGATCGTCGACATGGAGGTCGCCCTCGGCGCGCACCAGCAGGTCGATCATCGAGTGGCGGGCGAGAAGGTGGAGCATGTGATCGAGAAAGCCGACGCCGGTGGCGATATCCGCCCGGCCGGTTCCATCGAGGTCGATCCCGACCTCGATCTTGGTTTCACCCGTCTCCCGCCTGATTTCCGCGCGGCGCATCGGACCAATCCTTTTGCAATGCGGCACAAAGCCGAAACCCGGCTTTAGCGAAAAAGCGGGGCTCGGGCAATTCCAACCTCGGGCGGGCGCGGCTGCCCTTGGCAATCGGCCTTCTAATTCCCTACATTGCCGGAGAGCACAAGGAGAACCGCTTGGCTGACGATCACGCTTCCCAGAACTGGCATGCAACGACCATTCTCATGGTCCGCAAGAACGGCAATACCGTTATTGGCGGCGACGGGCAGGTCAGCCTCGGCCAGACGATCATAAAGGGCAACGCGAAGAAGGTCCGCCGGCTCGGCAAGGGCGATGTCATCGCGGGCTTCGCCGGCGCGACGGCGGATGCCTTTACACTTTTCGAGCGGCTGGAAGCGAAAATCGAGCAGTTTCCCGGCCAGTTGACCCGCGCCTGCGTCGAACTCGCCAAGGACTGGCGTACGGACCGCTATCTGCGCCGGCTTGAGGCGATGATGCTCGTCGCGGACAGATCGACTGGCCTTGTCCTCTCCGGCACGGGCGATGTGCTCGAACCCGAGGGCGGGGTCATGGGTATCGGTTCGGGCGGCATGTATGCGCTCGCCGCCGCGCGCGCGCTTGTCGATACGGAAGCCGACGCCGAGGCCATCGTCCGCAAGGCGATGAAGATCGCCGGTGAGATCTGTGTCTATACCAACGAAAATCTCGTGATCGAGAAGATCGAGACCTGAAGCATGCGCCGGAAAAATGGAACCCGGTTTTGCGCTCCTTCGCATGCATTGGCAGATGAGAAATAAATGACGTCCTTTTCCCCCCGCGAGATCGTTTCCGAACTCGATCGCTACATTGTCGGCCAGAAGGAGGCGAAGCGCGCGGTTGCCATCGCCCTGCGCAACCGCTGGCGCCGCCAGCAACTCGAAGGTCCGATGCGCGAGGAGGTTCTGCCCAAGAACATCCTGATGATCGGCCCCACCGGCTGCGGCAAGACCGAGATCGCTCGTCGCCTCGCGCGGCTCGCCGGCGCGCCGTTCCTCAAGATCGAGGCGACGAAATTCACCGAGGTCGGCTACGTCGGCCGCGATGTCGAGCAGATCGTGCGCGATCTCGTTGAGGTCGGCATCGGTCTTGAGCGCGACAAGCGCCGCAAGGACGTCAGCGCCAAGGCGCAGGTGGCGGCGGAGGAGCGCGTGCTCGATGCGCTTGTCGGCGCGACGGCCTCGCCCGCGACGCGCGACGCCTTCCGCAGGAAGCTGCGCAGCGGCGACCTCGCAGACAAGGAAATCGAGATCGAACTCACGGGCTCAGGCAACGCCGGCCTGCCGATGTTCGAGATTCCCGGCATGCCCGGCGGGCAGATCGGCGCGATTTCGCTCGGCGATATCCTCGGCAAGTCCTTCGGCCAGAAGGGCAAGCCGCGCCGGACCACGGTGCAGGACGCGTATGAGCCGCTGATCGCCGAGGAAAGCGACAAGCTGATCGATCAGGACCGCATCGTTGCGGATGCGATTCGATCCGTGGAAGAGAACGGCATCGTGTTCTTGGATGAAATCGACAAGATTTCGGTGCGCGAAGGGCGCTCCGGCGGCGACGTTTCCCGCGAGGGCGTTCAGCGCGACCTCTTGCCGCTGATCGAGGGCACGACGGTCGCGACCAAACATGGGCCGGTGAAGACAGACCATATCCTCTTCATCGCCTCCGGCGCCTTCCATGTCGCCAAGCCCTCGGATCTATTGCCCGAGTTGCAGGGCCGGCTGCCGATCCGGGTCGAGTTGAAGCCGCTCGGCGAAGCGGATTTCCGCCGTATCCTCACCGAAACCGAGGCCTCGCTCATCAAGCAGTATGTCGCGCTGATGGCGACCGAGGGCGTGACGCTGCAATTCACCGAGGATGGCATCGCGGCCGTGGCCAGGGCGGCATTCGACGTGAACACCAACGTCGAGAATATCGGCGCCCGCCGGCTCCAGACCGTGCTTGAACGTGTGCTCGACGAGGTCAGCTTCACCGCAACCGACCGCTCGGGCGAAACGGTGGTGGTCGATGCCGCGGCGGTGACGAAAGAGGTCGGGGAGCTTGCGAAGAACGCCGATCTCTCGCGGTTCATTCTCTGACAGATGATTCCGGAGACGGACCCATGCGCATCGCGATCATCTCCGACGTCCACGGCAACGTCCTCGCGCTGGAGGCTGTCCTCGCTGATATCGCCCGGCAGGGCGCGGAAAGGATCGTCGATCTCGGTGACCGGGTGTCCGGCCCGCTCTGGCCGAAGGAGACCTTCGACCGACTGAAGTCACTCGGCATTCCCGGCGTGCGCGGCAACCACGACCGCATCGTTGGAGAGGATCCGCGCGAGGGAATGGGTCCGTCGGATGCCGTCGCGTGGGATATGCTCAATGTGGCGGATCGCGCCGAACTCGCTGCCCTGCCGGTCACCGCCGAGTTTGTGCCGGGTCTCGGCGCCTTCCACGCAACGCCGACGCATGACGACCGCTATACGCTCGACGACATCCACGACGGGCGCCTCCATCGCGCAGATATAGGCAAGATCCTGCGCCGGCTGGGCGGATTCGAAGCGCGAATCATCCTGATGGGCCACAGCCATCGACCTGAGCTGCTCCGCCTGCCGGACGGGCGCCTGCTTCTCAATCCCGGTTCGGTCGGCGACCCCGGTTACGAGGATACCACCGGTCAACGCCATGTCTCGGAAGCCGGCACGCCCCATGCCCGCTATGTCCTTCTGGACATTGCCGATATCACCTTTCCGGATGTGACGTTCCGCGCAGTGCCCTACGATTTCGAACGAGCCGCGCGGCAGGCTGAAAAGCGCGGTCGGAGGGAATGGGCCCATGCGCTCAGAACAGGGTTGATGCCGCGCCCCGCTTGACGGGACCTTTCGGCTAGGGGAGTCTCGCGCGATGTCGCTGGCCCTTCCCTTCACGATCGTCGGTTCGGCGACGCTGCTCTCGCGTGTCACCGGTTTTCTTCGGGACGTGCTGATCGCGGCGATGCTTGGCTCGGGGCCGGTGGCTGACATTTATGTCGCGGCTTTCCTCATCCCGAACCTCTTCCGCAAGATGATGAGCGAGGGCGCGCTCAGGCCGCCGCCTTCGGCAACATTGAAGCGCCCGTCGGTGATCGACTCGAGGAGCGGCACTTCCATGGACGAATCGGAACTGATATCGAACTCCGTTCTC
>DAORNC010000115.1:0-3802 GCA_035440785.1 Rhabdaerophilum sp.
ACTCTTTGCCCGGCACGACCCGGAAACCGTCCGCTTCTTCCTGCTGGCGACGCATCGCCTCCTGAAGGACCTGCGCGCGCGCATCGCGCTCCTCATCGGTGAGGTTGCGCTGAGCGCCGCCAAGACCGAGGCGGCCGGGGCTTGCAGGGCGCGGGGCAGCGCTCGGCGCGGTCTTGGTTTCGACCACGACCGGCTTTGCAGCCTGACCCTCGAAGGACCCGGGGCGACGCTTCTTCGTCTCGACGACCACCGCGTTGGTGCGCCCATGCGAGAAGCTCTGCTTGACGATGCCCGTCTCGACCGGACGCTTCAGCGAAAGCGTCTTGGAGACGGAGAGCGTCTTGTCGCCCGATGTCTTGTTGTCACTCATTCGTGTCGTTTTCCCCGACCGTACCAATTCGTCTCGACAAATCCGGTCCGTTTGACGGACCGGCCGAAATTCCGGGCTCAGCGGCGCGTTTCAGGATCGCGGGCCACGCCGGGCTCAAATCCGGCTATTCCCCATCTCGGGAAACCGGAAAGCCCGAAAGCCCGCTTGCCGAAACCGCATCAGGTTTCGCCGGGCTGGCCGCCTCGAATTCTGCGAACCTCAGCGCCCGATCCCGAAAGGCGGACGCTGCGTCATGAACCGTGAGCGCCGCATGTATCACATGTTCCCGCCCGATGGACAGCGCTAATTCGCGCGAATCGAAGACCCGGATGGCCTCCGGGTCGCGTCGCCCCGGTCCACGCCCGCGACACTGGGTCTGGAGGCGGGCAATTTCCGCCGCCGAACCGTCGCTCGCCTGCACGAGACAGAGGATCGGTCCACGCGAGCCCTCGATCTTGGCGAAGCCGGTCGTCAGGGCGCCCGCCTTGTTGGCGAGCGAGAGCATCTGCAACGCATCGCGCTTCAGAAGGCTGGACACCTGATCGGCAAGACCCTCCATTGCACTGGCCTTGCTCTTGAAGGCGCGCGGAAACAGGTTTTTGGCAATCGCGGTTTCGAGAACGGCGCGGGAATTGGAAACCCAAACCCCCCGCCCCGGCAGCTTCGCCTTGATATCCGGAACAACCGCCCCGTCGGGTCCCTGAACAAAACGGATGAGCTCGGAAATCGAGCGAACCTCGCGCGTAGCGATGCAGCGCCGCATCACCGCGGACCGGTCCGGTCCCTCATCCGTGTCATCCTCCATGTTCGTTCTCCAGGCGGATCAGCCTTCCGCCTCCGCCTCGACCTCCCCGGTCGCTTCCTCTTCCTCGACCCAGCCGGCGGCGACGCGCGCCGCCATGATCATCGCCTCGGCATCCTGCCGCGAGACCTCGAGATCGGAGAGATAACCGGCATGCCGCACGGTCTCGCTGCCCTTCTTCTCGGTCCAACCCACGAGATCGTCGGTCGCGCAGCCGGCGAGATCCTCAACCGATTTCACGTCGTTCTCGCCGAAAGCGACCAACATCGCCGAGGTGACGCCCGGAATCTGGCCCAGCGCATCCTCTACGCCGAGCTCCCTGCGGCGCGTCTGACGCTCGTTCTCGATCCGCTCGAGATAGCTACGGGCACGGTTCTGCAGTTCGTCGGCGGTATCCTCGTCGAACCCCTCGATCGAAAGCACGTCGGCGCGGTCGACATAAGCGATCTCCTCGATGGTCGCGAAACCTTCGGAGGCGAGGAGCTGGCCGACCATCTCGTCGACGTCGAGCGCGTCGCAGAACAGCTTCGAGCGCTCGGCGAATTCCTTCTGGCGACGCTCGCTCTCCTCGGCTTCGGTGAGGATGTCGATGTTCCAGCCGGTGAGCTGGGAGGCGAGGCGCACGTTCTGGCCACGGCGGCCGATGGCGAGCGAGAGCTGGTCATCCGGCACCACGACCTCAATGCGCTCCGATTCCTCGTCGAGCACCACCTTCGAAACTTCCGCCGGCTGGAGCGCGTTGACGATGAAGGTCGCGACATTGTCGGACCACGGGATGATATCGACACGCTCGCCCTGAAGCTCCTGCACCACCGCCTGCACGCGGCTGCCGCGCATGCCGACGCAAGCGCCGACGGGGTCGATCGAGGAATCTCGGGAAATCACGGCGATCTTGGCCCGGCTGCCGGGATCCCGGGCAACCGCCTTGATCTCGATGACACCGTCGTAGATCTCCGGCACTTCCTGCATGAAAAGCTTCGCCATGAACATGGGATGCGTGCGCGAAAGGAAGATCTGCGGCCCGCGCGCCTCGCGGCGGACGTCGAACAGATAGGAACGGATGCGGTCGCCGGGGCGGAAGACCTCGCGCGGGATCAGCTCATCGCGGCGGATCACCGCCTCGCCCTTGCCGAGATCGACGATGACGTTGCCATATTCGACGCGCTTGACCACGCCGTTGATGATGTCGCCGATACGATCCTTGAATTCATCATACTGGCGGTCACGCTCAGCCTCGCGCACCTTCTGGGTAATGACCTGCTTGGCCGATTGCGCCGCCATGCGGCCGAACTCGACCGGCGGCAGCACTTCCGAGAAGGTATCGCCGATCTGCGCCGCCGGGTTTTTCTTGCGGGCATCCGCAAGATCCATCTCGCGCGAGTCGTTCTCGACGTTCTCGACCACATGCATGATTCGGGTCAGGCGGACCTCGCCGGTGCGCGGATGGATTTCGGCACGGATATCGGTCTCGGAGCCGTAGCGGGAGCGCGCGATCTTGGCGTAGGCATCCTCCATTGCGCCAAGCACGATCTCGCGGTCGATCGATTTCTCGCGCGCGACGGCATCCGCGATCTGCAGAAGCTCCAGGCGGTTTGCGCTGACTGACATCTTTTCCTCCGTCAGATGACCCGTTCGTCGGGAATCGGGCCGAATTAGTGTTTCTTGAACTTGCCCGGCCCCTTCGGCCGTTTGACCGGCTTGGGCGGGCGCTGGAATTTCGGTGGAGCGGGTACCGCCGGCCCGGGCGCAGCTTCGTCTTCTTCGTCCTCATCGAGGCCGGCAGCACGCAAGGCTTCTTTGCCGCGCCGCAGCGATTCCTCGATCACCGCATCGGTGAGCACCAGCCTCGCCTCGGAAATATCGCGCATGTCGAGCTGGCGGCGCTGCTCCTCGCCTTCCGGCACGTCGGGCAGGAGGACGGTGACATTCTCCCCCTCGACGGCATCGATGAAGCCGCGGAAGCGCTTGCGGCCATCAAGAGGCACCGCCATCTCGATACGGACATCGAATCCGATCCAGCGCGAAAAATCCGAAGCGCGCACAAGCGGCCGGTCGATGCCCGGTGAGGAAATCTCGAGGTTATAGGCGGTCGAGATCGGATCCTCGACATCCAGCAGCGGCGCGACGGCGCGGCTCACGGACTCACAATCTTCGACACTGAAGGTTCCATCCGGACGCTCGGCCATGATCTGCACGGTGCAGCCATTGAGCCCGGAAATCCGTACCCGGACGAGACGAAACCCGAGACCCCGGATCATCGGCTCGACAATCCGCCCGACACGGCTCGCAATGCCGTTTTCGGTAATCAGCCGGGGTTCCTCGAGCGAGTCCATTCGATCCTTCCAGGGTGCCAAAACAAAAAGAGCGGGTCCGTCGCCGGCCCACTCGGTTCTCGCGTATAACCCCGCGTAAACTGAGATTGATGCGGGGCTTGATACGCCCGATACGGGCAACAATCAAGTCCCTGTCCGCCGGAACCGGAAATACCCCGGCACGCGCCCCTCGCGCAGCGCCTTTTCCTCGTAGCGCGTGCGATGCCAGCCGTCCCAGGGCATGCACCAGTCATCCGCCCGCTCGCCGAGCCAGACGAGCTTTTCCTGCAGGGCAATGCGCGCGAGCATCCAGCCGGC
>DAORNC010000115.1:3812-5509 GCA_035440785.1 Rhabdaerophilum sp.
AATCGTCGATATCGGTCGCGAAGCGCAACTCGCCGCCCGGCTTCAAGACACGCGCGACCTCACCGAGAAAAGCCATGTCGACGATCCGACGCTTGCGTTGACGCCGCTTCGGCCAAGGGTCGGGATAGAGCAGAAAAACACCCGCAAGACAGGAATCGGGCAGGGCAGCGAGCACATCCCGCGCGTCTCCCCGCAGCAACCGAATGTTCTGGAGCCTGTCGGCCTCGATTTCGGCGAGCAGCTTGGCCACGCCGTTCAGGAATGGCTCGACACCGAAATAGCCTCGCTCCGGGTGAAGACGGGCCTGCGCAGCGAGATGCTCGCCGCCGCCAAATCCGATTTCGAGCACGAGGGAGGATGGCTTGTGGCTAAATTGGCCCGCCGGATCCACGCCTAGCCGTTCGACGTCGATGGCGATGTCCGGCAGCATGTCGGCGATACGACCGGCCTGGGCCGCGCGCAACGCCTTGCCCTTCGAGCGCCCATAAAGTTGACGGCGGGGCGTCATTTCCGATGCCCCGCCGTTCTGATCCATTTCCGTGCCCAAGCGCGGATACTCCCGTCAGGCAACCGCCTTCTTGATCACGGGCGCGAGATCGGTCTTCTCCCAGGAGAAGCCGCCGTCGCGGCTCGCCTTGCGTCCGAAGTGGCCGTACGCCGCAGTGCGGGCATAGATCGGCTTGTTGAGGCTGAGGTGGGTGCGGATGCCGCGCGGGCTGAGATCCATGATCTCCGGCAGCACCTTTTCGAGCTTCGCCTCGTCAACCTTGCCCGTCCCGTGCAGGTCGACATAGACTGAGAGCGGCTTGGAAACGCCAATCGCGTAGGAAAGCTGGATCGTGCAGCGCTCGGCGAGACCGGCGGCAACAACGTTCTTGGCAAGGTAGCGCGCGGCATAGGCTGCCGAGCGATCCACCTTCGTCGGGTCCTTGCCCGAGAAGGCGCCGCCGCCATGCGGCGCCGCGCCGCCGTAGGTGTCGACGATGATCTTGCGGCCGGTGAGGCCGGCGTCGCCATCCGGACCGCCGATCACGAAGGCGCCGGTCGGGTTGACGTGCCAGACGGTCTCCTTCGAGATCCAGCCGGCCGGCAGGGTCTCGCGGATGATCGGCTCGACGATTTTCCGGACGTCGTCCGAGGTTAGCTTCTCATCGAGATGCTGGGTCGAGAGCACGATCTGCGTGACGCCGACCGGCTTGCCGTTCTCGTATTTCACGGTCACCTGGCTCTTGGCGTCCGGGCCGAGCTGGCCGCAGCCCCGCTCGCCGGCCTTGCGGGCCGCAGTCAGCACTTCGAGAATCTTGTGGGAATAATAGATCGGCGCCGGCATCAGATCAGGCGTTTCCTTGCAGGCATAGCCGAACATGATGCCCTGATCGCCGGCACCCTCGTCCTTGTTACCCGAGGCGTCGACGCCCTGCGCGATATGGGCGGATTGCGGGTGGAGCAGAACGTCGATCTTGGCCTTCTTCCAGTGAAAGCCGTCCTGCTCGTAGCCGATGGCCCTGATGGCCTTGCGGGCGGCGGACTTGACCTTGGACTTCATGGTCTTCTCGTCAAGCGAGGTGCGGACCTCGCCGGCGATGACGACGCGGTTGGTCGTGGCAAGCGTCTCGCAGGCGACGCGGACCTGCGCCGCATCCATGCCAGCCTTGGCGGCTTCGCGGAAGAAGAGGTCGACCACCTCGTCGGAGATG
>DAORNC010000115.1:5519-6958 GCA_035440785.1 Rhabdaerophilum sp.
ATCACAGACCTTGTCAGGATGACCTTCGGAAACCGATTCGGAAGTGAAGAGATAGGACGAACGCGCCACGATGAGCTCCGTGCAGGATTTAGGAAACGGCTCCCTCCATACCGGCAGGGTCGCGGCGCGTCTCTATTCCCGAACCAAGGGGGAGGTCAAGGGTGTTTGACGAACGATTCCGACAAAAAGAACGAATGTTCCGGAAAATCAAACGTCGCGACACAAAAAAGTGCCCGGAGCGAGCCTTCAATCCCGCTTTTGGCCTTCGACGAGGGTCGTGACGAGGTCAACGACGCGTCGGCGAACCTTCGGATCCTGAATCGAGGCGAAAGCACGGGCGAGAGCCACACCCTCCGGTGTCGCGAAGATATCGGCGGCATAATCGGCCTGCTGGCTCTCCGCAAACCCCACCGCCATGCCGAGCGATTCGTCGCGCGGTGCACCGTCAAAAAAGAAGGAAACCGGCACGCCCAGGGTCTGAGCGATATTCTGCATGCGGCTCGCGCTGATACGGTTCGAACCCTTTTCGTACTTCTGGATCTGCTGGAAGGTAACGCCGAGTGCCTCGCCGAGTTTCTCCTGACTCATGCCGACGGTGATTCGACGCATCCGCACCCGGTTCCCAACATGGCGATCAACCGGGCTCGGGGCTTTCTTCATCGGATTATCGTCGGCGGCCATCACACCCTCAAGCTTGCATTCTTCGCCAATTTAAGGTTCAATTTCAAGGTCTTGCTGAGGTTTCAAACGGATGAAACTCAGGCTCTCAGCCTCCCAAGGACCCCGATTGACAGGAAACCTATCATAACGGCGGCGAAACTATACCACCCGACACGCTTATACAACGTTTTTGACAGACCGACCGGGAGCGGCGCGTCGAGGACATCGGCTCGCCCGAGCGGCAAGGCCGCGATCCGGCGGCCGAAAGCGTCGTATACGGCGGAAATACCGCTGTTGGCCGCTCGAACCATTGGCTGTCCGAATTCGACGGCCCGTAGCCTCGCCTGCGCGAGATGTTGATACGGACCGGAAGTGTAGCCGAACCAACCATCGTTTGTCACGTTGATGAAAACGCCGCCGTCCGTGACCGATTCGGCCAGGTCACGCGGGAAGATGCTCTCGAAGCAGATCATCGGCGCGACCGGAGGCAGACCGGGAACGGCGAGCGGTTGCCGGGCGGGGCTGGCGGTGAACCCTCCGATCACGTTCACGAACTGCTTGAGACCCATCGCCCGAAGAGCGGCTTCGAACGGCAGATACTCGCCGAACGGCACGAGGTGCACCTTGTCGTAGGTGCCGACAAAGCCGTTGCGGTCGATCACGTGGATCGCATTGAAAAAGCGAAAGCTCGTCGGACTCTCGGGCTCCGCGCGGACCGCTCCGGTTATCAGGACGGTCCCGGTCGGCAGGTAAGCGCGGATGGCCTGGATCGCCTGCGG
>DAORNC010000115.1:6972-8792 GCA_035440785.1 Rhabdaerophilum sp.
TCGCTCCAGCACGAAGGCGAACGGGGCTTCCGGCCAGATGAGATGGGTCACATCGGCGATGCCGGAGGCATGGGCGCCCTTGGCGATATCGCTGAGCGCCAGAAAGGCTTCGAGTTCCTTCATCCCGTCGCGCGTGGCGTTCTTCGCATCCTGCGAGACATTCGGCTGCATGATGCGAAGTTTCACGTTCGGCACGAACGGCATCGTCCGGAAGTCGACCGCGATGCCGCCCGAAGCCTGAAGCCGCAGGAGGCCGTAGCCTGTGCCGACCCCAATCACGAGGGCGATCAGGCCAATCGGCCAGAGCATGCCGAGGCGCGATCGTCCCGAAAGGACGAGCGCCGGCAGCGCACCGAGCGCGACGGCGATAACCCCCAGTGTCTCCGCGCCGATGACCGAGACGATCTGCACCAGGACGATCTGGTTGGCGAAAGCCTGCCCGAAGCCGTTCCACGGAAAACCGGTGAAGATCCAGCCCCGCATCCATTCCGCGAGGGAAAGGCCGAAAGCGAGTGCAAGAACGCGGGTCGCGCTCCGCGACCAGATCAACCGCGCGAACAGAAGTCCGAAGGCCGGAAACAGCGCGAGAAAAGCCGGAAGCCCGACCACACCGAGCGGCATCAACCAGATGAACTGGTCTCCCCCCGCGATGAATGCCGCGCCGAGCCACCACAGGCCGATGAGAAAATAGCCGAAGCCGAAGAACCAGCCGATTCCGGCCGCCGCAGCGAGATCCGTCCGGCGCGGGCGGGTTGCGTCACCCGTGCCATCGAGCAACAGCACCAGCAGCGGAAACGCGACGAAATAAGCCGGCCAGATGTCGAGCGGCTGCATAGCGAGCGCTGCGCAAACCCCGGCCCCGACCGCAAGGGCGCGCCGATTCCAGCGATCCGCGAGAAGAATCGCATGGTGCCAATCCCTGATACGGGTCGGGATGCCTCCCTCGCCTTCGGCCATACCGTCCAAATTTGTGCTCTCGATGCGCCAAGCCTGCTGATCCGGCGAATCGCCGGCAGGAGGAGAGGTAAAGGCACGAATCCCGTCATGGAAAACACTTTTGGTGTTTTCAACACCCCGTCGCGATAATCTAGACCTGCGCCGGCTCCTCGCCAGGGGTAGTCGCAGCCCGCAAGCGTCTGACGCGCCGGGCATCGCCTTCGAGAATGGTGAAGGTCAGGCCGCCAGGCGGCGAGACAACTTCTCCCTGGACCGGAACGCGGCCGAGCATCGCCGTGACATAGCCGCCGATCGTCTCGATCTCGTGGTCATCGCTCGGCGGTGCGAGGTCGATGCCGAAGAGGCCAGCAACCTCGGCGATCGACGCCTGCGCGTTGATCTCGATCGCACCATCGTCCAGCCGGACGATCTCGCTGTCCTCGACGATGTCGTGCTCGTCCTCGATCTCGCCGACGATGATTTCCAAGAGATCTTCGATCGAGACGAGACCGTCGGTACCGCCGTATTCATCGATCACCAGCGCCATGTGGATGTGCTTGCCCTGCATCTCGACGAGAAGATCGAGCGCCGGCATCGAGGCCGGCGCGAACAGGACCGGACGGACAAGGCCGATATCCTTGACGCGCGTTTCGAGATCGATGGCTTCGAGGCGGGCAAAGAAATCACGAATGTGAATCATGCCGAGCGGCTCGTCGAGCGTTTCGGTATAGACCGGCAGACGCGAATGCCCCGCCGACATGAAGAGTTCGCGCAGTTCGGCGACGCGCGCATCGTCGGCGATGGCCACGATCGAACCGCGCGGCACCATCACATCCTGCACGCGCTTGTCGCGTGCGGCGAGGAGATTGCGCAGGATTCGTTTT
>DAORNC010000116.1:0-1843 GCA_035440785.1 Rhabdaerophilum sp.
GCTCCGGCTCCGTATTCAGCGAAGCGAAGTTCCGTCCGGTTGCAACGAGCTCCCGCAGGAGGGGCGACACTGCATAATCCGGCCCGTCGCGGTTCGCGCTTTCCTCGGCAAGAGCGAGAATCTGCCGCAGACCTCTGGCGTCGGCTGCCTGCATCGGCCCGCCCTGCCAGGCCGGAAATCCGAAGGCGTGAACCATGGCGAGGTCGATCGCGAAGGGAACCTCGACGATTCCCTCGGCGAGAATGCGAGCTCCTTCATTCGCCATCGTCGCGAGGAGACGCATCTGGATCAGTTCGACGGAGAAGCGTTGCTGCGGCAGGCTCGAGCGGGCGGCCGCGCGCTCGACGAGGGCCTCGACCTCAGGATCCTGCTCCCGCCGTCCCTCGACATAGCGATACCAGCCGCGTCCTGCCTTCTGGCCGAAGCGTCCCATCCGGCACAACGCATCGAGCAGGACGCTCCGGCGGTGGCTTTCCGGTCGTTCTTCCTTGCGCCGACGTGCCCAGGCGATATCAAGCCCTGCGAGATCCTGCGCGGCGAAGGGGCCGAGCGCGAGGCCGAACTGTTCGAGCGCGGCGTCGATCGCGGCCGGCATCGCGCCTTCTTCGAGCATGAATTCGGCCTGCTGGCGGAACCGCGCGAGAATGCGGTTGCCGGCGAGTTCCGGTGCGGGACGGCAGGGCAGGGCGATCCGATCCATGCGCCGCAACAGCCCTATAACGGTTGCGAGGCTTTGCGGACCTGTTTCGGGGTAGCGCACCAGTTCGACGGCGCGGATCAACGGAATTGGCGAGAAGAAATGGAGGCCGACCAGCCTCTCCGGATTCCGCACATGAGAAGTAAGGGATGACCAGTCGGCTCCCGGATAGGATACCGCCAGCGGTATTCTAGCCGGGAGCATTTCATCGAGTTCGCGCAGGCGCGCGGCAGACGGGCCTTCATCGGCCGAAGCGTCGATCACGAGATCGCATCGCGCCAGCATCGCCCAGTCGCTGGTGAAGCCGATGCGGCGCGCGATTTCCTGTTGCTTGTCCGCCGGGATGCGGCCGGCACGAATGGCGCGGGCGACAAGCGCGGCCACCTTCTCGCGTGCCTGCTGAACCCCGGCCGCCGAACTCGCCGCCACACTGACAGGAACCCCCTGCTCGATGCAAAGAGCTGCGATGCCGGCGGCGACCTGCCCCGAGCCGAGGATGCCGATGTTCGCGACCGGTTGCGGCGCAACCCCTTCCATCCCCTCGATGTGGCGGATGCGTCGCTCCGCGAGGAAGAGATGGCGCAATGCCCGCGACTGGTCCGAGGCGGCGAGATCGAGAAAGGCGTGGCGCTCCTGCGATGCGCCCTGGCTGAAGCCGGTGCTCAGCGTCTGGCTCACGAGATCGATGGCCCGCAACGGAGCCAGCCGAGCGCGGGCCTCTTGCCTGACGCGGCGGACCATCGCCTCCCAGGCGCCGGGTTCGGGCGGAGAGGGTGCGCGCAGCGACAGGCGCGGCTGCATCTTGCCGATCAAGCCCTGCGCCATGTCGATTGCGGCGGTGCGGACATCGCCATCGGTCACCTCGTCGCAAAGACCGATCGCGAAGGCCTCGACGGCATCGAGCAACCGGCCGGTGGCGATCATGTCGAGCGCGGCGGGGAGACCCACAAGGCGTGGCAACCTCTGCGTGCCGCCGGCACCTGGCACGAGCCCGAGCCGGACTTCCGGCAAGCCGACGCGCGCCTCGCGCGCCATCACGCGCCGATGGGCGGCAAGACCGATCTCGCAGCCGCTGCCGAGCGCACGACCGTGCCAGGCGACGACAACCGGCTTCGACGAGGCCTCGATGCGGTCGACCACATCTGG
>DAORNC010000116.1:1876-8764 GCA_035440785.1 Rhabdaerophilum sp.
TCGGTGAGGTCGGCGCCGGTAACGAAATCCGGTCCGCGCGCGGCGATGACGATAGCGCCGATTTCCGGTTCGGAATCGGCACGGGTAATCTCGTCCCAGAGCGCGCGCCGGGCGGACTGGGACATGGCATTGACTGGGGCGCTGTCGATCTCAAGGATCGCCACCCGGCCTTGCGTCGTCCGGTGCACCTGTCCCTGCATTCCCCAGCCCAGTGCCGCCAGTATCACGTTCCGCTAAAGGATGCCGGTTCTTTGATCCAAGGTCCAGCGATGGAGCATGTCGAGAGCGAACAAAATTCCGTGTGGAAGCGATTGTGTGGAAAAGCCTTTTTTCTTTGCTTTTCAGGGCGTCGTCCCGGCCATTCCACCCCCGAGAAACAGCATGCCGACGCGTGGATCGTCGAGAATCACCTGGGCACGGTCGAACATTCGGGTCTGGCCGAGCTCGAGCACGAGGCCGTAATCGGACATCGCCAACGCCGAACGCGCGTTCTGCTCGATCATCAGGATCGAGACGCCCCTGTCCCTCAGTTCGGTGAGAATCGCGAAGGTCTCGGCCACCATTTTCGGCGACAGACCGATGGAGGGTTCGTCTATCAGAATCAGCTTCGGATCGAGCAGCAGGCCGCGAACGATTTCGAGCTGTTTCTGTTCCCCTCCGGAGAGGGTGGAAGCCTGTTGTCCGGCCTTACGTCTGAGCACTGGGAAGCGGTCGAGCGCCGCTTCGATCCGGGCCGGCATGTCCGTGATCGCCGTACCGGCCGCCACCGCTCCCAGCTCGATGTTGTGGCGCACCGTCAGTTCGGGAAAAATGTTGCGCCCCTGTGGCACATAGATTGCGCCGGCTTCGAGCATCTGGCGCGGGGTGAAGTTGGTCACGACCTTCCCATCGAGCCGCACCTGGCCCCGGCGGGCAGGGAGCACGCCGAAGATCGTCTTGAAGACGGTGGACTTCCCGGCGCCGTTCGGACCGATGATGGTGGTGATCGAACCGCGCGGAGCGGAGAAGCTCGTGCCGTTCAGGATCGTCATCTTGCCATAGCCGGAGACCAGATCTTCGACCTCGAGCACAGGATTTTCGATGGTGTGCATGGCGAACCTCAGTGCCCGAGATAGGCTTCGACGACGGCAGGATCGGCGCGGATCTCATCCGGGGTGCCGGTGGCGAGCACCTTGCCTTCCGCCATCACCACCACCCGATCACAGAGGCTCATCACGAAATCCATGTTGTGCTCGATGACGACGAAGGTCGCGCCTTCCTCGCGGTTGATGGCCCGCAGCCGTTCCTTCAATGAGGCGAGCATGGTCAGGTTCACGCCGCCCGCCGGTTCGTCGAGCAGCACCAGGCGCGGCCGGGCCATGAACGCCATCGCCGCATCGAGCAGCTTCTGCTGGCCGTAGGAGAGGCCGCCGGCCTTCGAATCGGCAAGGTGGCCGAGGTTGAAGAAACCGATCATCTTCCCGGCTGCGGCACCGAGCCCGGCGTCTCGCGGGCCGAAAAGGCGCCCCATCATCGAGCCGACATGTTCCTGCCCCGCGAGGATCAGGTTCTCGCGAACCGTGAGGTTGGGAAACACCTGAAGGAGCTGGAACGTGCGGGAGACGCCACGCCGGTTGAGGTCGGCCGGAAAAAGGCCGGTGATGTCCTCTCCGTCGAGCGTCACGCGACCGTCTGTCGGCTGCAGCTGGCCAAGGATACAGTTGAACAGGGTCGATTTGCCACAGCCGTTCGGGCCGATGATACCGAGGATCTCGCCCTCGTTGACCTCGAACGTCACACCGTCGACCGCGCGGATACCGCCGAAATGCTTGCTGAGGTTCTCCACCCGTAGCATCGCCGTGCCACTCTGCGATTTGGCGGGGGCCGTCATCGTCCGCCCTCCAGCATGACTTTGGAGGCATCCCGCACCGCCTGCGCGGCCTTGATGCGACGGCGCTCGCGCCATTGCTCGACGAGGCCGAAAATCCCCTGTGGCGAGACCAGCAGCAGCGCCAGCACCAGCGCCGCATAGACGAGAAGGTAGTAGCCGCCCGTCACCCGCAGCACTTCCGGCAGCACGTAGGAGAAGGCGGCACCGAGGAACGGCCCGAGGAAATAGCCTTGTCCGCCGACAACCACGGTCAGCAGCAGCACGAAGGAAGCCGAGATCGCAAAGGGCGCGGGGTCGATGAACTCGACCATCGGCGCGTAGAGCGCTCCGGCCATCCCGCCATAACCGGCGCCGATCGCGAAGGCGAGGAGGGTATAGGCCCGCAGGTTCACACCGAGGCTCGCGGCGCGCAGCGGGTTTTCGCGCAGCGCCGTAAACGCGCGGCCCCAAGGCGAGCGCAGAAGCCACCACATCGCGAGGCTCAGAAACAGGGTCACGATCAGCAGAAAGCGGAAGAAGGCCAGGTCGTTGTTGAGCTTCGTGCCGAACAGCGTCGGGCGTGGAATATTCGGAAAGCCGTAGACGCCACCGGTCAGCCACTGCTCGTTGCGGAAGATCAGGAACATCACCGTCGCGAAGGCGAGCGTCACGAAGGCGAGGTAGTGAAACTTCACCCGCAGCGCCGGAAAGCCCAGCACCACACCGGCGGCGAAGGTCAGCGCGCCCGAGACCATGAAGGCGAGGGGCCATGACCAGACCGGGCCGAGAGCGCCGCCCTTGGCGGTCATCAGTGCCGTCGCATAGGCGCCGATGCCGAGGAACGCCGCCTGCGCGAGGCTCTTGAGACCGGCATAGCCAAGCGTGAGGTTGAGGCCCATCGCGGCAATCGACATCACCAGCCAGTAGGAGATGACGTAGAGGCCATAGCTTTTCATGCCGGCCGGCACGAACCAGAGGATCGCGGCGCCGAGGATCAGCACGGCCAGATTGAGGTCGAGGCGTGAGAGGAGGGCGGGCTTCATATCGTGCGCTCCTCCTTGCGGCCGAGGAGGCCTTCGGGTTTGAACAGGATGACGAGCACGAGCAGGGCGAGCGGCACCGCCGCGCGATAGGCGCTCGAGACGTAAGCGGCGGCGAGGTTGTCCACCAGCCCGACGATGAACCCACCAGCGAGCGCCCCGCGCACCTGGTTGAAGCCACCGACGATGGCCGCGATGAAGGCAGCGGTGCCAATAACTTCGCCGTTCGAGAATTTGGCGAGATAGATCGGCGAGATCAGGAAAGAGGCGAGCACTGCCAACCCCGCGTTGATGACAAAGGTCAGGAGGATCATCCGCTCGGTGGGAATGCCGAGGATCGTCGCGACACCGGGGTTTTGCGCTGTCGCCTGCATCATTCGACCCGTTTGGGTGCGGGTCACGAACAGTTGCAGCAGAATGATGGCGACGATCGCAACGACGAAGATCGCGATATCGCGCAACGAAAGCGTCGCGCCGAAGAGGCTGACCGCCCCATCCGGCACCAGCGAGGGAAACTGCTGGGCCTCGGCGGAGAAGCCATCCTTCGCGCCTTCCTTCATCAGGATCGAAAGCGCCATCGTCGCGATGGCGAGCGGCAGCACGCCGTGCCGGAGCATCGGGTCGACGAGGAATTTCTTGAAACCGAACCCGAAAAGCAGAAGGAAGGCGCCCGCCGCGAGCAGAACTGCCGCCGGTAGGGGCAGGTGCAGGAATTTCACCGCTGCCAGAACCAGGATAGCCGGTAGCATCACAACCTCGCCCTGCGCGAAGTTGATCGTCTGCGACGTCTGCCAGACGAGCGTGAAGCCGATTGCCGCCAGCGCGTAGATCGACCCGGTCGCAAGGCCGGCGAGCACGAGTTGCAGGAACTGGTCCATCGGGCTTCCCCTCAGCCAATGTTCGCGCGGGCGGCGGCAGGAAAGGCCGGCGCACGGGTAAGACTATCCATTCCGCATCGGAGGGATGCAGCCGGAAGAACCGGCCGGGCAGTCGAAAGTGCCCGGCCGGATGTGTGGGTCGATCAGAACTTGTTGACCGGAGGCAGGGTGCCGGTGATGACCTGCTTGCCGCCCTTTACTTCCGCCAGGAAACTCTCGCGGTCCACGTCGCCGTTCGCGTCCCACTTGGAGTCGATCAGGATTCCGGGGACATCCTTGACCTTGACGACAGCACCATGCGCGGCCTTCAGGAAGGCCTCGCGGTCGAACTTGCCGACACGCTCCACCACGGCCTTGAGCATGTACATGCCCGAATAACCCTTGATGCCGTTGTGGTCGGACTTATAGTTGAACTTTGCCTGGAATTTCTTGCCGAAATCGGCGAAGCCCGCGACCGGAGCGTCGACCGAAAGCCCGACGTGGCCCTTCGCGCCCTCGGCCGCCACCCCGGCAAGTTCGATCACCTTTGCGCCGAGCAGTGTCGTCTCGCCCACGATTGGCTTGTCGTAACCCTGCTGCTTGATCGCGCGCAGGAAGCGGGCGCTCTCTTCCTCGTTGAGGTAGACGAACACGGCGTCGGCATTGGCGTTCTTCACCTTGATCGCGTCGGCGGCAAAATCGGCCTGCGCGCTCTCGGTAGCGATATCGGCGGCGATCTTGATGCCGCGCTTCTGGAGCTCGGGAATGATGGCGTCGCGCCCACCCTTGCCGAAATCGTTGTTGACCCAAACAACGGCGACGGAAGTCGCCTTGACTGTGTCCTTGAAGTAGTTCGCAAGCTTGGGCATCGCGTCCGCCTGGTTGAGCGAGGTGCGGAAAAGGGTCGTCACGCCCTGCTTGGTGAGACCCGCCGCCTCGCCGCCGACGATCTGCGGCACGCCGGCCTTCTGGGCGATCTGCATCGAAGCGCCGATCGGGCCGGAAAATACCGGGCCGAAGATCGCGAAGGCGCCTTCGTCGACGCCGCGCTGCACAGCAGCGCGTGTGTTGCCGGGGTTCGTCTGAGTATCGTAGATCACGAAGTCGATCTTCTTGCCGAGGATGCCGCCGGCGGCGTTGATCTCGTCCACGGCGAGTTGGGCGCCGTTCTTGTAATTGGTGCCAGCAGTTGCGCCCGCTCCCGAAAGTTCGACGACGCCGACGACCTTCACGGCGTCCTGTGCGTGGGCCGCGCCCAGGGAGGCTGCCAGCGCGGCACCCGCGAGAATCAGGGAACGTTTGGTCAGGCTCATGTTTCCTCCTTTGCCCTTTGGGCTTGTTGGGACGGTCTGTCGATCACAGGCCGTATTCGCCTCCGCGTCGCGACTGGGCGAGCGCGGCCATACGCATTCCGGCGTTCGAGGCGCCGTAATGGTCGTATCCGTTGATACGCTGCACGAATTCGAAGAAGAAGCGCTCTTCGAACGGCCGCGTGTAAAGATGCAGGAATTCCCCGTCTCCAGCGCGTTCGTAGAGCAGGTTGAGGCCGGCGAGTTCGGCGAGCCGCGCGGGATCGAGCGCGTAGCGCGCGCCGAGGTCGTCGTAGTAGTTCTGCGGAATTGCCAGCACCGGGGCGCCGACCGCTTTCAACGCGCGCGCCGTTGCGAAAATATCTCTGGTTTCCAACGCGATATGATGGACGCCGGCGCCTGAATAGGTTCCGATTGAACGGGCGGTCCCGGTATTGCGCCCCCGCGCGATGTTGAGCGGGAACCTTACCTTACGATTGGCACTGGAGATCGCGCGGCTGCGCACCACGCCGTACGGGTCGGCGAGCACCATCGTCGCCTCGGGTGTCAGGTCCATCACCGAGCGGTAGAACAGCACGGAGGCATCCAGGCTCTCTTCCGGCAGAGCCTGGGCGACATGGTCCACCCGGCATGCAAGCGGGGCAGAGGGCTTTTTCGCGGTTTTCTCCATCAAGAAATCGGCCTCGAAGGTCAGTTGGCCATTCGCGCTGCGCTCGTTGAAGTAGATCAGCGTGCCGTCGACCGCGCGGGTTCCGGGGATCGGCACCTCGTTCGGGCCGAGACGGCCTTCGAGCCGCTGGCAACCGTAGGCTTCAGCGCGGCCGAGCGCGCGTGCCGGGTCATCCACCTCGAAGGCGAGGGCGCAGACCGACGGGCCGTGCAGCAGAAAGAAGGAATGCGCCAGCGAATCCCGTTCGGCATTGAGCACGATGCGGATGTCGCCCTGACCGTAAAGCTCGACATCCTTTGAGCGATGCTTGCCGAGCCGTTGGAAACCGAGGCTCCTGAGATATCGCGCGAGGCTGCGATGGCTTGCCTCGTCCACCGCGAATTCGATGAAGGCTATGCCTTGCGGTTCGGCCGGCGCGGGCGGGTCGAACAGGCTCACCCGGCGCTGCGGATGGGGGGGTGCGGTCTGTTCCTGTCGCCGGCGAACCTGCTCCTCGACATAAAGCAACGAACGCATACCGTCGCGCGCGGTCTGCCGCGGCGGGGCGGAGCGGAAGCCATCATTGAAGATCTCTAGGCTGATCGTACCGGTGTAGCCTGCCCGTAGCGCGGCTTCGACAAAACCAGCGACATCCATTTCGCCTTGTCCCGGCAGGCAACGATGGTGACGGGAGAGCATGAGGCTCGCCATGTCGAGCCTGGGGGCATCGGCGATCTGCATGAAGAAGATCCGCTCGCCGGGCAGAGCAGCGAGCGAAGACCAGTCGCTCGGCAGCGCCAGCGTGTGGAAACTGTCGAGCGCCAGACCGAGGTGTGGATGATCGGCTTGCCGGACGATCTCGAAGGCATGCTCGAAGGTGTTGATATGGGTTGACCATGCCAGCGCCTCGAACGCGATCCTGATGCCGCGTTGCTGGGCGAGTTCCGCCGTCCGGTGCATCTGGGCCGCGGAGCGGACGGCATCGTCGATGGCGCCGGGGGTCGCGTTGGCACAGACGAGCAGCATGGGTGCACCAAGCTCGGCCATCAGGTCGAACTTGCGCTTTGCCCGGTCGAGGTTGCCGAGAAATTGCGCATCGTCGACGCCTTCGAGATCGCGGAACGGCTGCAGCGTCTCGCCCGGCGCGCGCGCTGGGTATTCGCCATCGGCTCGTGCACCGCCT
>DAORNC010000117.1:0-1067 GCA_035440785.1 Rhabdaerophilum sp.
TGGAGCAGGAGGGTGGCAAGCAGGCGGCGCGCGGCTTTTCCGACGATGTGCTCTCTTTGATGCTGGTGGCGGTGGTCGTGATGATCGCGGTTGCCGAATTCGCGATGCCGCAGATCATGTCGGCGGTGGCGATCGGCTTCAAGGCGAGCACTGCCAAGTTCGATGATGCGGTGCTGTTCGCGCGGATCGCCTTTCCCTTCGTCGGATGTGTGCTGCTTGCGGCATTGATGTCGGCCCTGCTTAACACGACCGAGCGCTATGCCGTGGCGGCGTTGGTGCCGCTGGTTCTCAACCTCCTGCTGATCGGCGTGCTGCTCGCGTTGCTTCTGTTGCCGGTCGAGCGGCGCGAAGCAGGGCTCGCGCTGGTGACGACCGTGCTCGTTGCCGGTATCGTGCAGCTCGCGCTTCTTTGGCGCGCGGCCGGCCGCGCCGGTTTCGATGTGGTGCCACGCCCGCTCGATGCCATTGCCGGCCGCATCGACCCCGGCGCGAAAACGCTGCTGCTCGTCGCGCTACCGGGCATGATGATCGCCGGTTCGGGCCATGTGCATATGATCATTGCCAGCCAGTTGGCTTCACTGGAGCCGCGCGCAATCTCATGGCTCTATTACGCGGACCGGCTGTTCCAGCTTCCGCTCGGTTTCGTCGCGGCGGCTGTGGGCGTGGTGTTGCTGCCGCGCGTCGCGAAGGCGCTCAATCAGGATGATCGGGTGATGATGGCCGAGGCGCAGAGCGAATCCTTCGTGTTTTCCTCGTTGCTGATCCTGCCGGCGACTGTCGCGCTGATCGTGCTGGCGAAGCCGATCACGCTGGTGTTATTTCAGCGCGGCGCCTTCGGCTTCGTCGATGTCCGCGCGACAGCGGCGATGCTGAAGGTGCTCGCTTTCGCGTTGCCGGCCTTCGTGCTCATCAAGGTGATCCTGCCGGGGTTTCTCGCCCGCGAGGAAATGCGCCCGCCGTTGGTCGCCGTCGGCATCGCGATCGCAGCGAACATCGCGACCGGTCTTTTCTTCCATCAAGGTGGCAAATGGCTCGCGCCGGCCATCGGCGTCGCCGTCGGCGCCTGG
>DAORNC010000117.1:1089-4904 GCA_035440785.1 Rhabdaerophilum sp.
ATGGCGATCTGGAAGGATCGCCTCAATCTCCTGCCGAGCGCGATCTGGCGCGCGGCCGGCGCCGGTTTCGCCGCCGCTGTGATGGGCCTTCTCGTCGGCTGGCTCGCAGTCGAGATGAAGGGCTTCATGCAGGTCAGCCGACCCTTCGCGATAAAGGGCGCAGCGCTGCTGGCAATCTGCTTGTCAGGTCTCCTCGTTTATCTCCTTGTTGCGCGCCTGCTCGGCGTTTTCACCGTCGCGGCCTTGAGAAAGAGCACGCGGGGCACGGTGAATTGAGCATCTGCCTTGCGGTCGCGGGGCGCGATTGCTAGAGCGCGCGATGAAAACCGAACCGGATGAAACCCGTGACCCCGAACCCCGTCTCCCTTTCACCCTTCAAGCCGCGTGTCTTTTCCGGCGTGCAGCCGACAGGCAACCTGCATCTCGGCAATTACCTCGGCGCCATCAAGCGCTTTGCCGAATTGCAGCACGCGCATGACTGCATCTATTGTGTGGTCGATCTTCACGCGATCACGCAAGGCGTCGAGGTCTGGGGTGGCCCGGAGGGCCTCCGCCGCGCGACCCGCGAGGTAACAGCCGCATATATCGCCGCCGGGATCGACACGAAGAAGCACATCGTCTTCAACCAGAGCCAGGTCGTCGAGCACGCCGAGTTGGCCTGGATCTTCAACTGCATCGCGCGGATGGGATGGGCCAACCGCATGACGCAGTTCAAGGAGAAGGCCGGCAAGGACCGCGAGAATGCCTCCGTCGGCCTCTTCGCCTACCCGATGCTGATGGCCGCGGACATCCTCGTTTACCGCGCGACGCATGTGCCGGTCGGCGACGACCAGAAGCAGCACCTCGAACTGACGCGCGACATCGCCCAGAAGTTCAACTTCGATTTCGCTGACAGGATTCGTGCACTTGGTCTTGCATCGGGCGAATATTTCCCGCTGGCCGAGCCGCTGATCGCCGGTCCGGCGCCTCGCGTCATGTCCCTGCGCGACGGCTCGAAGAAAATGTCGAAGTCCGATCCGTCGGACTATTCGCGGCTCAACCTCACGGACGATGCCGATGCGATCGCCCAGAAGGTCCGCAAGGCCAAGACCGACCCCGAGCCGCTCCCGTCCGAGGAGGCGGGCCTGAAAGGCCGGCCGGAAGCGGAGAACCTCGTCACGATCTTCGCCGCTCTCTCGGGCGAGGCGCCGGCCGCTATCCTGACGCAGTTCGGCGGCGGCCAGTTCTCGACCTTCAAGAACGCGCTGGTCGAGCTTGCTGTGACGAAACTCGCGCCGGTCGGTGCCGAGATGCGACGGCTGACGGCGGATCCGGCGATGATCGATGCGGTTCTGGCCGACGGCGCCGAGCGTGCCCGCGCCATCGCCGGGCCGGTGATGCGCGACGTGCGCGAGATCTACGGGTTCATCCAGGGGTAATTCCTTGCCCTTGCCACGACGGCGGTGGTTTGGCAGCATGCCGGCTCAGTGGAGAGGCAGCGAGGTTTCTGCATGGCCTTCCGGCGGCGCGCCTATGAACCGGGTCATCGACCCAAGATTCTCGTCGTGATCGACGAGACCCCCGAATGTCACCGCGCGGTCCTGTTCGCTGCACGGCGCTCACGACGGTCGGGAGCGAGTATCGTCATGCTCTCGGTGATCGTGCCGGATGATGGCCAGCCCTGGCTCGGCATTGGCGATCTCATGCAGGCCGAAGCCGAAGCGGAAGCCGGCGAACGGCTCGACAAGTCCGCTGAGATCGTTCGCCGGGAAGCCGGATTCGAACCCGAGCGCGTCATTCGCACCGGTGCGCCGGCGGACCAGGTGATGGCCTTGATTCAGGAAGACGAGGACATCGCTGTGCTGGTCCTTGCGGCGGGGACCGGCAAGGAGGGCCCCGGCCCGCTCGTTTCGCACATCGCCGGCAAGGTGGCGGCCAGCTTCCCCGTTCCGGTGACGATTGTGCCCGGGGGATTGGCCGAAGCCGATTTCGAGGCGTTGGCCTGACGGGTCTTTTCGCCAGCGCGAAGCGGGACTATGTAAGGCGGGGCGGCCGGCCGGAGCTTGAACCCGGACCCTTCCCGCCAACGAGGCAGCCATGTTCATCCAGACCGAAGTCACCCCCAATCCCGCGACGCTGAAATTCCTGCCGGGGCGCGATGTTCTCGGCGCGGCGACGCGCGAATTCCGCTCGACGGACGAAGCCGCGGCCTCGCCGCTTGCGCAGGCGCTTTTCGGCATTCCGGGCGTTGTCGGCGTTTTCTTCGGTGGAGACTTCGTCTCGGTGACCAAGTCGGACGGCGAGTGGCAGCACCTCAAACCCGCGATTCTCGGAGCGATCATGGAGCATTACCTCTCCGGCGCGCCGATCTTGGCCGAGGGCGCCGCCGCCGAAGAGACCGGCGATGAGTTCTTCGCGCCGGAAGATGCGGATACCGTCGCCACCATCAAGGAACTGCTCGAAACCCGCGTCCGCCCGGCGGTGGCGGGGGATGGCGGGGATATCACCTTCCGCGGGTTCCGCGATGGCGTCGTCTATCTCACCATGAAGGGTTCCTGCTCGGGCTGTCCGAGTTCGACCGCGACGCTCAAGCACGGCATCCAGAATCTGCTTCGCCATTTCCTGCCGGATGTCCAGTCCGTCGAGGCGGCCTGAAACGACCGACCCGGAGGCCCCCTTGCGCGTCCTTGCCCTCGATACCGCGCTTGGCGCCACGTCGGTCGCCTTGCTCGACACGGAGACGAACAGCATCCTCGCCGAGGAGAGCGTCGTGATGGAGCGCGGCCATTCCGAGGCATTGATGCCGATGGTCGAGCGTGTTCTGGCGGCGGCCGGCATCGAATTCTCCGCCGTCGATCGCTTCGGCGTCACGATAGGGCCGGGCAGTTTTACCGGTTTGCGCATCGGTATCGCCGCGGCGCGCGGTTTCGCGCTGGTGCATGACAGGCCGGCTGTCGGCGTCTCGACGCTGGCGGCCTATGCCGCGCCGGTCCTGTTCGGGGGCGAGCGCCGCCCCGTTGCGGCCGCGATCGACGCACGCAATGGCATGGCGTTTTTCCAAGCGATGAGCGTCGACGGGCGCACGATTGCGGGACCCGGCCTCTATCGGATCGAGGAAGCGGCGCGGAAGACGGGCGACGGGGCGATCAGCTTCGTCGGCAACGCGGCTGATAGGCTTGCTGCCGCCCGTCGCGACGGGCAAGTGGATTTCCGTTTTGGTGCCGGCTCCGTCTCGGCGCTCCCCGCACCGCCGGTCGCCTGGGTGGCGCGGCTTGCTTCGGCCGCCAACCCCGCGACGTCACCGGCCCGGCCGATGTATCTGCGCGAGGTCAACGTGACGATGGGTGACCGCGCCCGGTTGCAGCGAGCCTGAGGCTGGCCGTGTTCTGGCTCTGGCCCTGGTTCTGGTTTGGACAGATGCACACTACCTTCCGCCCTGCCTCGACTCTTGATTCCTCGCGCATCGCCGCGATCCATGCCGAGAGTTTTGCCATCGGCTGGGATCGGAGCGAGATCGAGCGCATGTTAATCGAGGGGCATGTCGCCGACGTCATGATCTCGCGCGCCCCTGTTGGCGAGATCGTGACCGGTTTTGCCATCAGCCGTGTCGTGCTTGATGAGGCAGAACTCCTGACCATCGCGCTCGACCGCGAGGTGCGCGGGCGCGGCTTCTCGGAAACGCTGCTCGAGCGCCACGCGCAACGGGTGCGGCAGGCGGGCGCGACGAGTCATTTTCTGGAGGTCGCGGACGCGAACGCGCCCGCGCTTGCGCTCTATCGCAAGCTCGGCTTTGTCGAGATCGGCCGCCGCCAGGGGTATTATCCCGGAGGGAAAGG
>DAORNC010000117.1:4914-7364 GCA_035440785.1 Rhabdaerophilum sp.
CAAACAGGACACCGGCGCGCGTCGGCACGATGCTATCACGATGCGGCGGGATCTCGCCCATCTCGACCCTACGCCCCGCTTCCGCTGAACGAAGGGCGGCTTTCCAAGCGCGCCAAGCCTTGATATGCCGCAGGGCAAACAGGGCGAGGAAACATGAGCGGGGAGAACGACCCGGATCGCGATCTCGGCAGCGTCGCCGAGCGGTGTCGCGCGCAGGGCCTGCGTATGACCGGGCCGCGTCGCGTGATCGCCGAGGTACTCGATCGGGCCGCCGACCATCCGGATGTCGAGGAGCTGCACCGCCGCGTCTCCGAGATCGAGCCGCGCATCGCGCTCTCGACCGTCTATCGCACGGTGCGGCTTCTGGTGGAGGCGGGCATCCTCGAACGTCATCTCTTCATCGACGGGCGCGCCCGCTACGAAAACGCCGATCACGAGCATCACGATCATCTCATCGACATGACAACAGGTAATGTCATCGAATTCCGCTCGCCGGAAATCGAGGAATTGCAGGCGAAGATCGCGGAAAGCCTTGGTTATCGCATCACCGGGCACCGGCTGCAGTTGTTCTGCGTCCCGATGAAGGAGCGCGGCCGTCGCCGAACCGTCACAAAGCGAGAGTAAGGCACTCGGGCGAAGCAGGGCCTGGTTCGCGTGAAGAACCGGAGTCCACGCAAGCGAAACTGCGAAGGTACAGGTCGAGGCTGGTGGATGGCGAGGCTCACCCTTCTTCCATGATTGAACAGGGTCCGTTCCGGTATCTGAAGATCGGCGTTCGGGTGGCAGCCATGCTGCCGGCCTTCGCGCTTGGCTTGCCGGCGCAATGGGTGGCCCTGCGAGTCGCGCCGGGGCTCGCGCGCTGGATGCCGGTGCTGTTCCACCGCTACCTGCTGATTGTTCTGGGCGTGCGGGTCGAGAAGATCGGCGCGCTCGATCCCAGAAAGCCGATCCTTATCGCGTCCAACCATCTTTCCTGGCTGGATATCGTGGTGATTTCGTCGCTCGCCCCGGTTTCCTTCATCGCTAAGAGCGAGGTCGGCGCCTGGCCGTTGTTCGGTACGCTCGCCCGTCTCCAGCGCTCGATTTTCGTCGAGCGTCAGAAGCGGGGAAAGACCGGCGAAGTGAACCGCTCCATCGCCGCGCGCCTCGCGGATGGCGACGCACTTGTGCTTTTCGCGGAAGGGACGACCAGCGATGGATCGCGCATCCTCCCGTTCCGCTCGGCGCTGATCGGCGCGGCGCAGGCGGTTGCCGATGGCGGCGAGGCGGGACGGTCGATCGTCCAGCCGCTCAACATCGCCTACCCGCGCATTGCCGGGTTGCCGACGGGGCGCGTCGATCATCCGTTGATCGCCTGGCACGGCGACATGGAACTCCTGCCCCATCTCGGCGATTTTCTCACGCTTCCGAGCGTCGATTGCCGGGTGACCTTCCTCGGTGCGCGCGATGTCGCGCCGGGCAGCGACCGGAAGATCCTCGCCAGGGAGATGGAGGCAGAAATCCGTCGAAGCCACGCGCACGCCTTGACCGGGCGTGAGCCCTCTACCGCATGAAGCGCGAACAAAGCCGCCTTCGCCCCTTTGCGAAACAGCTTGCGGCAGTTAAAGAACGGGCGATGACCAAGCCCACGATCGAAGTTTCCTCAGGCAGCCCCGATGCGCCGCGCCGAGCGCATATCAAGTCCTACGGTTGCCAGATGAATGTGCATGACGCCGAGCGCATGGCCGATCTTCTGGCCGGCGAAGGCTATGTCATGACCGAGGCGGCAGAGAACGCCGATCTCGTCATCCTCAACACCTGCCATATCCGCGAGAAGGCGGCCGAGAAGGTCTATTCCGAACTCGGAAGGCTCCGCGTGACCAAGGAGCAGCGCGCTGCGGAGGGCCGCAAGACGCTGATCGCGGTCGCCGGTTGCGTCGCGCAGGCCGAAGGCGGCGAGATCATGAAGCGCCAGCCGAATGTCGATATCGTCGTCGGCCCGCAGAGCTATCATCGCCTGCCGGGGTTGATCGCCCGTGCCGAGGCACGCGACCGCCGGGGCGCGATCGACACCGAGTTTCCGGAAGAAGATAAGTTTACGGCGCTGCCGAAGCCTGAAGCGAAACGGCTGATGGCACGGGGGCCGTCCGCCTTTCTCACAGTGCAGGAGGGCTGCGACAAATTCTGTTCGTTCTGCGTCGTCCCGTTCACGCGCGGTGCCGAGACCTCGCGCCCGGTTGCGGCGATCCTCGAAGAAGCGCGGGCGATGGTCGAGGCCGGCGTGCGCGACATCATGCTGCTCGGCCAGAACGTCAACGCCTATCACGGCGATGACGGCGTGGGCGGCACGGCCGATCTCGCCCGGTTGTTCGACCGACTTTCCGGTATCGATGGCCTCGCGCGCCTCCGGTATGCGACCAGCCATCCGCGCGACATGAACGCCGCGCTGGTCACGGCGCATCGCGACAATC
>DAORNC010000117.1:7401-8738 GCA_035440785.1 Rhabdaerophilum sp.
TGGCTCGAACCGCGTGCTGAAAGCGATGAACCGCAGGCACGACCGGGATTTCTATTTCCGCATCGTCGACGACCTCCGCGCCGCCCGGCCCGACATCGCGCTCTCGTCCGATTTCATCACCGGTTTTCCCGGCGAGACGGACGCCGACTTCGAGGACACGATGGACCTCGTGCGCCGCGTCGATTTCGCGGCCGCCTATTCGTTCAAATACAGCCCCCGCCCCGGCACCAAATCCGCCGAGGGGGAAGATTCCGTCCCCGAATCAGTGAAGGCCGAAAGGCTTGCCGCGCTTCAGGAGCTCATTGCCGACCAGCAAAGCGCTTTCAATGCTGGCTGTCTGGGGCGGCGGATGCCGGTGCTTTTCGAGAAGGCAGGCCGTTTTCCGGGGCAGGTTTCCGGCAAGTCGCCCTACCTTCAGGCCGTCAATGTCGAATTTCCGGCGGAGAACCGCATTTCCGACTTTATCGGTCGCATCGTCGATGTTGATATCACTGAACTGGCATCGAATTCGCTTCGCGGAAAATTGGTGGAGGGCCAGTCTTCCGCCGCCGGAGGGAAAGCCGCTTGACCTTGCGCCTCAGCGAGCCTTCGCGCCTCGCCGCTTCCGTTCAGGCCTCGCTCGACGGGGTCGAGGAAGCCCTGATGCTGGATGACAACCGGGCGGCGAGCCTCGTTGTCGGCAATTACGACCAGAACATCGCGCATCTGGAGCGACGGCTGAATGTTGTCGCCCATGTCAACGGCAACAACATTGTGTTGCGCGGTGCGCGCGAGGCGGTGGATCACGCCCGCCGCGTACTCGAAAGCCTCTACGCGACGGTGAAGCGCGGCAAGGCCGTTGGCCCCGGCGATGTCGATGGCGCGATCGAGGAAACGGCGCTCCAGCGCGGTCTCTTCCCCGAAAAATCCGAGCCGGAACCCGAACCTGTCCGGGCGCCGGGACGCGAGAACTACGCCGGGTTCGGGCACGTGACGACGCGCAAGAAGGGCATCGTCAAGGCCCGCAACGCCGCGCAGGACAGCTACCTGCGCGTTCTCGCGCGGCATGAACTCGTCTTTTCCGAGGGGCCGGCCGGCACCGGCAAGACCTGGCTCGCGGTCGGCCATGCGGTGCAGCTTCTCGAAGCCGGGCATGTCGAGCGCCTGATTCTCTCGCGGCCCGCGGTCGAGGCCGGCGAGAAGATCGGCTTCCTCCCCGGCGACATGCGCGAGAAGGTCGATCCCTATCTCCGCCCGATCTACGACGCGCTCTACGATTTCATGGAAGGTCGCATTGTCGAGCGCGCGCTCCAGACCGGAGTGATCGAGGTGGCCCCGCTTGCCTTCATGCGCGGGCG
>DAORNC010000118.1:0-1760 GCA_035440785.1 Rhabdaerophilum sp.
GGGCCCCGAGGGGTCATAGATGCGGACCGGCGGCTCCAGCGGATCGGTCAGCGTCACCTCGCGGAACGGCACCTTCATGCCCGGATGCGATTTCGGGCTCGCGTAGACCTTGCGAGAGCCGATGATCGGTCCGGTCGTGACCGTTTCCGGCGCGGGCTGGAGGTTCTTGGGGGCAATCGGCTTGTTCATGGCCATTTTTCCTTTGTGCGGCTTCGCCGCTCGGCCCCTCGCGTAAGCTCGGGCGCGCGGTCGCGCTTGCCTTCGCGTGCAAGCACGCTTCGGAAGAGAGCCATGCCATCAAAGGAAGGGCGGGGATGAAGCCCGCGAAACCCGTCCCTTCGCCGGCATGACCCGGATCAGGTTCAAAGGGTGCTTGGGGCCTATTCCCCAATCTCAGCCCATCACCGGGCGCCCCTCGGATAGTCACGTAATTTATGCCGTTTTCGGCCGACGGCAAGGGCTATTCGGCGCTTGCCGCCTCGTTACCGTCCCCCTCTTCTTCCTCGCCCTCAGGCTCGGAAACACGCTCGACGGAGACAACCTTTTCGTCCGCTGCGGTATCGAACACGATGACGCCTTGCGTCGAGCGGCCCTTGACGCCGATGCCGTTGACCGGGCAGCGGATCAACTGCCCGCCATCGGTTACCAGCATGATCTGGTCGCTCTCCTCAACCGGGAAGGAGGCGATGAGATGGCCGTTGCGGCTGTTCACCGCCATCGCGACGATTCCTTTGCCGCCGCGCCCGGTGATCCGGTATTCATAGGAACTCGTGCGCTTGCCGTAGCCGTTCTCGGAAATGGTGAGAACGAACTGTTCCGCGGCCCCCATCTCGATATAGCGCTCCTGCGAAATCGCGGTTTCGGTCGCGGCTTCTTCCGGCTCGGTGCCCTCCTCGCCCTCGCCGGCCATAGCACGGCGCATCTTGATATAAGCGGCGCGCTCGTCGGCGCTCGCCTCGACGTGCTGGAGGATCGACATGCCGATGACGCGATCGTCCTTCGCGAGGTTGATGCCGCGCACGCCTGTTGAATCGCGGCCCTTGAAGACGCGCACGTCCTCGACCTCGAAGCGGATGCACTGGCCGAGCGCGGTCGTCAGCAGGATGTTGTCGGTCGAGGAACAGGTCGCGACATCAACGATATGGTCGCCCTCGTCGAGCTTCATCGCGATCTTGCCGTTGCGGTTCACCTGCACGAAATCCGAGAGCTTGTTGCGACGCACGTTGCCGCTCTCGGTCGCAAACATCACGTCTAGCGCATCCCAGGTCGTTTCGTCCTCGGGCAGCGGCATGATGGTGGTGATCCGCTCGTCCTTTTCGAGCGGCAGCATGTTGACGAGTGCCTTGCCGCGCCCGTTCGGCGGCGCGATGGGCAGGCGCCAGACCTTCTCCTTGTAGACCTGGCCGGCCGAGGAGAAGAACAGGATCGGTGTGTGTGTCGAGGCGACAAACAGGCGCGAGACGAAATCCTCGCCGCGCGTCGCCATGCCGGAGCGGCCCTTGCCGCCGCGCTTCTGTGCCCGGTAGGTCGAGAGCGGCACGCGCTTGACGTAACCGCCGTGGCTGAAGGTGACGACCATATCCTCGCGGGCGATAAGGTCCTCGTCCTCGAAGTCGCCGTCCGCCTCGACGATCTCGGTGCGGCGCGGGCCGGCGTGCGCCGCCTTGATGGCGGTGAGCTCCTCGCCGATGATGCCGAAGATGCGGGCGCGAGAACCTAGAATATCAAGGAAATCACGGATTTCCTCGGCGATCTTCTCA
>DAORNC010000118.1:1805-6693 GCA_035440785.1 Rhabdaerophilum sp.
GGTTGAGGCGCAGTTCGAGGATCGCGTTGGCCTGCCGCTCGGAGAGGCGGTAGGTGCCGTCCTCGCCCATGCGGTGTCGGGGGTCGTCGATCAACGCGATCAGCGGCGCGACATCACTCGCCGGCCAGTCGCGCATCATCAGGCGCTCGCGTGCGGTTGGCGCATCGGGCGAGGAGCGAATCGTGGCGATCACCTCGTCGATGTTCGCGACCGCGATCGCGAGGCCGACGAGGACATGGGCCCGATCTCGCGCCTTGCCGAGGCGGAATTTGGTGCGTCGGCTGATGACTTCCTCGCGGAAGGCGATGAAGGCAGTGAGCATGTCCTTCAGCGTCATCAGCTCCGGGCGGCCGCCGTTGAGCGCCACCATGTTGACGCCGAACGACGATTGAAGCGCTGTGTGGCGGTAGAGCTGGTTGAGCACCACGTCGCCCACTGCATCACGCTTGAGCTCAATGACGATGCGCATGCCCTGCCGATCAGACTCGTCGCGCAGGTCCGAGATGCCCTCGACGCGCTTCTCACGCACGAGTTCGGCGATGCGCTCGATCAGCGTTGCCTTGTTCACCTGATACGGGATTTCGGTGACGATGATCGCCTCGCGATCCTTGCGGATCTCCTCGATCGTCGCGCGGGCGCGCATGATGACCGAGCCGCGGCCGGTGGTATAGGCGGCGCGGATGCCGCCGCGACCGAGGATCAACCCGCCGGTGGGAAAATCCGGGCCGGGCACGATCTCGTTGAGTTCGGAAACGTCGATCTCCGGGTTGTTCATCACCGCAAGCGCGGCGTCGATGATCTCGCCGAGATTATGCGGCGGGATATTTGTCGCCATGCCGACGGCGATACCGCCCGCGCCGTTGACAAGGAGGTTCGGGAACCGCGCCGGCATGACCGTGGGTTCGTGTTCCGAGCCGTCGTAGTTCGGCTGGAAATCGACCGTGTCCTCATCGAGGTTGGCGAGGAGATGCATCGCCTCCTTGGACAGGCGCGCCTCGGTGTAGCGCATCGCTGCGGGCGGATCACCGTCGACAGAACCGAAGTTGCCCTGCCCGTCGATGAGCATCAGGCTCATCGAGAAGTCCTGCGCCATGCGGACCATGGCGTCGTAGATCGATTGGTCGCCGTGCGGATGGTATTTACCGATCACGTCGCCGACGACGCGGGCGGATTTCCGGTAGGGCTTGTCCGGCGTGTAGCTGTTCTCGTGCATCGAGAACAGGATACGGCGGTGAACTGGCTTCAGCCCGTCGCGCACGTCGGGGAGCGCGCGGCTCACGATCACGCTCATCGCATAATCGAGGTAGGAGCGCTTCATCTCCTCGGTGAGCGAGATCGGGCGGATTTCGGAACCGTCACCCGAGGCCGGGCCGGATTTTTCGTCGTTCTGGTTGTCGGACAAGGATAAACCCTGGGTATGCCATGCAGCGGAAAACCCCGCGTGCGGATGCGCGCGAGACTGGCGCCTCTTCTAGGCGATTCCGCGGCGCGAAGCGAATGCCGGGTGGGGATAAGTCGGCCTCAGGGACCGAATAGCATCCGGCCCATGATCCGGCCGGGATCGAGCGTGAACAGACCCGCCAGCCAGAAGCCGATCGACAGCCCGACAAGCGTTCTCCGGTGCCCCTCGCGGCTGTGGGCGCGGGCATACTGGACGGCGCGTACCACCGAATAGAGCGCCAGTGCGGAAAGCAGGTGAATCGGCCCGAACGGACCGATCCGCACCGGCAAGGTACTCGGAATCAGGAACGACGAGAATACGACGATCACCATTGCCGTGAGCCAGACATAACCCGTCGCGCGATGCACGCCGCTGCCTTTTCTTATCCACCAGAATTGGAATGGCCACAGCAAGGCGACCAGCAGCGCGGCAATCGCATGGATCTGAATGGCTGGCGGCGCGGCGAGCAGCGGGGCGAGCGTCATCAACAAGCAACCGATTTCTCGACAGGAAAAGGTCCGGAGCGAATCGCCATGCCGAGAAAAGCGTGGCAGGCTGGAACTACCATGATCCCGCAAATCGTCCTCGATTATTTCCTTTCGGCGCTGACCACCCTGATGGTCACGGTCGATCCGCCTGGCCTCGCGCCCATCTTCCTGAGCCTGACGCTGGGCATGACCGGCACGGAGCGGCGAGCCGTCGCGATACGGGCGACGATCATCGCCGGGGGAATCATGCTCGGCTTCGCGTTCTTCGGGCAGCCCGTGCTCGGCGCTCTCGGCATCGGCTTTCCCGCCTTTCGCATCGCGGGCGGGCTGCTGCTTTTCTGGATCGCGTTCGAGATGATCTTCGAGATCCGCACGCAGCGGAAATCCTCGGTGGCGCGCACGGCGATCGATCAGGACCACATCCATAACGTTGCCGCCTTCCCGCTCGCCATTCCGTTGATGGCCGGGCCGGGCACGATTACGGCGACGATGCTGCTGGCCGGCAACGCGGGCGGTAACGGCATGAAACTCGGCGCGCTCGTTGTCGTGATCGCGATTGTTGCGGTGGCATGTCTCGCGGTGTTCCTGATCGCCGACCGGCTTTCGAAGCTGCTCGGCGTCACCGGCAATCTCGTGCTGACGCGCCTTCTCGGCGTGATCCTCGCCGCGCTGGCCGTACAGTTCGTGATCGACGGGGTGAAGGCGATCTTGTGATCAGTAGGGGCAGTTTGCCGTGATTTTCCGGTCGAGCAGCCAGCTTCCGTCGTCGGGCCTGGCTGGAATCGACACAGCACCATCGGCCTTTTCCTCGGCGTCATATGGGTTGGGGTTGGCCCAGATACCGGGGTTGCGGATGATGACTCCGCCGTTCGGAGCGGGCTCGATGCGGAACCTTCCGAGGCCGTATTCGTTCTCGCAGGCCAGCCCCACGCCTGCGGCCTTGCAGAAAGCCGTGTTCGAGTAATCGTAACCACCGTCGCTCTCGGCGGTGCGTTTGCGCAGGTTGATGTAGAGCGTAACGGCCGTCTGGGGGAAATCGGTGCTTTCAGCGACCTTTGCCAACTTGATGCCGGTGACCATCTGACCGGGATGAGCCGCGAGATGCGCGGCGTCGTAGGTGCGCTCCCAGCAGGCCGCCCGGCCATGTGGAAGTTGCTTTTCGAGTGGCGCGGCCAGCGCGACGGCGCAGCCGGCGAGCGTGACGGCAATCGACAATGCGGCGGTGCGGGACATGGGGGAGCTCCGGTCTCGGGGGCGGCGAAGAGATGCACCGGGCTAACGCGTTGCAGCGTCTTTCGGCGTGTTTCACCGCACGACCCCTGTTCGCCTATTTCGCGGCTTTCTTGCGCTGTTTGAATACAGGCGACTGGTCGAGCGGCAGCGAGGTCGTCGCCTTGATCTTCTCCATCGCAAAGCGCGAGGTGACGTTCTTGAGCGGCACCGCCTTGATGAGCCGACGGTAGAAATCGTCGTAAGCGTCGATGCCGGGAACGACGACCCGCATCATGTAATCGACATCACCGGACATACGGTAGACATCCACCACCTCCGGCATCGCGCGCACCGCCTCGGCAAAGCGCGCCAGCCAACCCTCCGAATGGTCCGAGGTTTCGATCGAGACATAGATCGTCACGCCGAGGCCGAGTTTCGGAGCATCGAGGATCGCCACCCTCCGCGAGATGATGCCGGCCTCCTCCATCTTGCGAATCCGGTTCCAGCACGGGGTCGGCGAGAGGCCGACGCGGGAGGCGATCTCGTTCAGGGGAAGCGAGGAGTCCTCCTGGATGAGGACGAGGATGGCACGGTCGAAGGAATCCATTTTGTTGCCTGATCCCGGTTTCGAAAATTGCTCGTGGGTTGATGAACGATAATCGGAAAATTTTTTCTATTCAACCACCGCTCATTGTCTGGATAAGAAATTTTTTCTATATCAACCTCACGTTTCCCGGCGTTCTCCATCGTTCGCCGCCGCTCGACAAGAGGCTGACATGACTGGTCTTTTCCTCCGCCCTGCCCTCCGCGCCCTCGCCGTGAGCGGCATCATGGCCATAGGAACCTTCGGCGTCCTCGCGGGTGACAAGCTGCGTGGCGTGATTTCGGCCGAGACACTTGCCTCCCGGCTCGGCGACAAGCAGCTCGTGGTGGTCGATATCCGTTCTGGCGACACCCGGGAACAGGGCAAGGCTCTGTTCGCTGCCGGCCATGTCCCCGGTGCGGTCCATGCCGATTACGCCTTCGCGAGCTGGCGTCTCCCGCGCGAGAAGACTTCGGTCTATCTGCCGGAGCCGGCGCAATTCGAGGTGCTCGCGGGCGATATTGGTGTTTCGCCGGAGAGCGATGTCGTGATCGTCCATGACGGCAACGACGCCACGAGTTTCGGTGCGGCGGCCCGTGTTTATTGGAGCTTCAAGGCGATGGGGCATGCCTCGATCGCCGTGCTCGACGGCGGCTATCGCGGCTGGACCGTCGACAAGGCCCGCAAGGTCGAGTCCGGCGCGGCCAATCCGGTCGCCTCAATCTACGAGGCCAACCCGGTGCCGGCCCTGCGCGCTTCTCTTGAGGACGTGATGGCGGCCGAGAAGTCCGGCGCGGTTCTGGTCGATTCCCGACCGGAGAGCTTCTTCACCGGCCTCGAAAAGCACAAGGCTGTCGCTTCGTTTGGCCATATTCCTGGTTCGGTGAATATTCCGCATTCGCGTGCCCTCGATGCCTCGAACAAGCTGAAGCCGCGCGCCGAACTGGAGAAGATCTACGCGCAGACCGCGCAGGCTGCTGCCACCATCGCCTACTGCAACACCGGGCACTGGGGCGCGACCGATTGGTTCGTGATGAGCGAGATTCTCGGCCAGAAGAACGCCAAGCTCTATGACGGCTCGATGCTCGAATACACGCTGGAGAAGAGGGGCGCAGTCGCCAACCCACGCGCCGGTTCAGGCACCTGAGCTCAGACACTACTGCG
>DAORNC010000118.1:6853-7232 GCA_035440785.1 Rhabdaerophilum sp.
CCCGCCGAAGCTGCCGCCACCCTCCTCGATCTCGCGCCCGCCACCACTATCGCGGCTGTCGAGGATCGTGAGTTCGCCCCGGAAGCGCTGGAGTACGATTTCGGTCGAGTAGCGTTTCTGGCCATCCTTGTCCTGCCACTCGCGAGTCTGGAGCTGTCCCTCGACATAGACTTTCGAGCCCTTGCGCAGATACTGCTCCGCGACCTTGGCGAGGTTTTCGTTGAAGATCACGACCGAGTGCCATTCGGTTTTCTCGCGACGCTCGCCGGACTGCTTGTCGCGCCAGGTCTCGCTGGTGGCGATGCGAAGATTCACCACAGGATCGCCGTTGGCGAGACGCCGCGTTTCGGGGTCCCGTCCGAGATTGCCGACCAGAATG
>DAORNC010000118.1:7271-8725 GCA_035440785.1 Rhabdaerophilum sp.
CGTTTTCGCTCCAGAATTGTTCCGCGCACCATAGAGCCCGAAGCCGGGAAGGCACTAGGTCGCCCATCCTTGTCCACAAGGGAGTTCGGAAGGTTTCGACCACTGTGCGGTATTGACGCCACCAAAAATTAACCAAATCGCGCCTAACCTGATCTACTCGCGCCACTCCCGCCCAAGAAGCGGTCGGACCTGCGGCGCGGCTCATCCGAATGCCTTCGATACCGTCAGCCGACGTGAAGCCCTGCTTTGCGCCGACAGAGTCTTCTTGGCCTTTTCCGGCCATTCTGTGCTTTCGACACCGAGGAGAGAACGATGAAGCGCTCCCTGTCCCTGCTTGCTCTGCTGCCGGGCGTCGCCCTCGCCCACAGCTGGTATCCTTACGAATGCTGCTCCGACCGCGATTGCTTTCCGATGCCGGTGAGCGACGTGCGCATCACCCCGGCAGGCTATACGCTCGGCGACGGCACGTTGGTCGAATATCACGAGGCGCGGCCCTCGCCGGACGACAAGTTCCACATATGCCGCCGGCAGGACGGCAAAGGGCCTATCATCCGCATGCACCAGAAGCCAGCCTGCTTCTGGGCACCGATCGGCGCATCGTGACATTGTTCTGGCCCTGACAGTTTCCGTCAGGACAAGAACCGTTGTTCTTTTTTTGTTCTAGACCCGGTGTGGGGTTTCGTGCAAGGTTTTTTCGAAGGGTGCCGACACGATTCCGCCACTACGTCCTGGCAGGCGATTGAAGGAAGCATGGCTGGCCCCTAGATTGAACCGGAACCCGCCATTTCCGACCGGACGACCATGCCCAATGCCAAGACGGCCCGCACGAAAGGCGGCGCCCCGAAAGACGACGCTGCCCGCATTGAGGGACTTTTCGACGAGGCCGCGCTGCGGTTCCCCGGCCAGCGGGTGCTGAGCATCCGTGGCGCGCGCGAGCACAACCTCAAGAATGTCGACCTCGTCATCCCGCGCGACAAGCTTGTGGTGTTCACCGGGCTTTCGGGCTCCGGCAAGTCGTCGCTCGCCTTCGACACGCTCTATGCCGAGGGGCAGCGGCGCTATGTCGAGAGTCTGTCGGCCTATGCCCGCCAGTTTCTGGAGATGATGCAGAAGCCGGACGTGGACCAGATCGATGGGCTCTCCCCCGCGATTTCAATCGAACAGAAGACAACCTCGCGCAATCCGCGCTCGACCGTCGGCACCGTGACGGAAATCTACGATTACATGCGCCTGCTCTGGGCGCGTGTCGGCATTCCCTATTCGCCCGCGACCGGCCTTCCCATCGAGAGCCAGACCGTCTCCCAGATGGTCGATCGTGTGCTTGAGCTTCCGGAAAAGACCCGCGCCTACCTGCTCGCGCCGGTGATCCGGGGCCGTAAGGGCGAATACAAGAAGGAGCTCGCCGATTTTCTCAAACGCGGCTACCAACGCGCGAAGATCGACGGGCAGTATTA
>DAORNC010000119.1:0-8716 GCA_035440785.1 Rhabdaerophilum sp.
ACGCTCGCCAAGGAAGCCGGCATCTTCAAGAAGAACGGCCTCGACGTGACGATCAGGAAGATTCCGCAAGCCTCGCGTCATCTGGCGATCCTGTCTGGCGATATCCAGTGTGCGGCGACGACGGTCGAGACCTGGATCGTCTGGAACGCCAACGGCGTGCCGACGCAGCAGATCTTCCAACTGGACAAGAGCTACGGCGCCGACGGCATGGCCGTGCGCAAGGATGTCACCAAGATCGCCGACCTCAAGGGCAAGACAGTGGCGGCCTCCGCGCCGGGCACCGCGCCCTATTTTACGCTGGCCTGGTTCCTCAAGAAGAACGGCCTGACCGTAAAGGACGTGAAGGTCGTCAACATGGAGCCTGGCCCGGCCGCGCAGGCCTTCATCGCTGGCCAGAACGACGCTGCCATGACCTATGAGCCCTATCTCTCCGCAGTTCGGAACGCGCCGGATTCGGGCAAGATCATCGCGACGACGCTCGACTACCCGATGATCATGGACACCTTCGGCTGCACGCCGGATTTCCTCGGCAAGAACGAGAAGGCCGCCAAGGCGCTGGCCGACTCCTATTTCGAGGCGATCGAGATGATCAAGAAAGATCCGGCCAAGGCCAACGAGATCATGGGCGCGGATGTGAAGCAGACCGGCGAGCAGTTCGCAAATTCCTCAAAGTTCCTGCGCTGGCAGGACAAGGCCGCCAACAAGACCTTCTTTGCTGGCGAACACGGCAAGTTCTCCGAAGAGGCTGCCGACCTGCTACTCGAACTCGGGATCATCCAGGCGAAACCGGATATGTCCAAGCTCGCCAACACCCGTTTTGTCCAGTAATTCCTCCTCCGGCCTGAAGGGCGCGGCGACCGCCGCGCCCCTTTGACAGGGCAAGCCCGATGCGACCGCTCGAACCTATCTCCAACCCCGCTCGCGTCGGGCTGGGTATCGGCTTCTTCGTCCTGTTCTTCGCGGGGTGGGGAGCCGCCACGCTCGGCGGCTTCGTGCCGAAGATCTTCCTCGCCGATCCTGTCAGCATGGTGCGGGACGGCTGGCGCCTATTGACGCAATTCGGCTTCGGCTACGAGATCCTCATCACCATCTGGCGTGTGGTGGGCGGGTTCGTCATCGCCGCTATCGTCGCGGTGCCGCTCGGTATCCTGATGGGCGCCTACAAGCCGGTCGAAGCCTTCTTCGAGCCTTTCGTTTCCTTCGCGCGCTATCTGCCAGCCTCTGCCTTCGTGCCGCTGCTGATCCTCTGGGCGGGTTTAGGCGAAACGCAGAAGCTGCTCGTGATCTTCATTGGCTCGGTGTTCCAGATCATCCTGATGGTGGCCGTCGTCGTCGGCAATACGCGGCGCGATCTCGTCGAAGCGGCCTACACGCTCGGCGCAGGCGATGGCGGCGTCGTGCGCCGGGTTCTGATCCCGATGAACGCGCCGGAAATCGCGGAAATTCTCCGCCTCGTGCTGGGCTGGGCCTGGACCTATGTGATCGTTGCCGAACTCATCGGCTCTTCCGCCGGCATCGGCCATATGATCATCGACAGTCAGGCCCTGATGGCGACGGGGCAGATCATCTTTGGCATCATCGTCATCGGCGTGATCGGGCTTGTTTCGGATTTCTTGTTCAAACTCATCAATCGCCGCCTTTTTCCGTGGAGGCTTGCATGAGCAAGCTGGTGATCGAGAACCTCAGCCGCATCTTCCCCGCGGTGCACGGCGGGCAGGCGGTCACGGCTCTTCAGCCGACGAACCTTTCCATCGGCGACAATGATTTCGTGACCATCCTTGGCCCGTCCGGCTGCGGCAAATCGACGCTGCTACGCATGGTTGCCGGGCTCGACCGGCCGACCACCGGTACAATCACGCTCGATGGCCGCCGCATCACCGCACCGGGGCCGGATCGCGGGATGGTCTTCCAGAGCTACACGTTGTTTCCGTGGCTCACCATTTCCCAGAACATTGCTTTCGGCCTGCGTGAGAAGGGCGTGAGCGAGGCTGAATCCAAGGAAACTGTTGCCGCCTACATCGACAAGGTCGGCCTCCGCGGTTTCGAAAACCACTGGCCGAAGCAGCTTTCGGGAGGCATGCAGCAGCGAACCGCGATTGCTCGCGCACTCGCCAACGACCCGGCGATCCTGCTGCTCGACGAGCCATTCGGCGCGCTCGACAACCAGACACGCGCGCTGATGCAGGAACTGCTGCTCGGTATCTGGGAGCGCGAGCGCAAGACAGTTCTGTTCGTCACCCATGACATTGAGGAGGCGATCTTCATCGCCTCGCGCTGCCTCGTGATGAGCGCGCGGCCGGGCCGCATCAAGGCGGACCTGCCGATCAGCCTGCCATACCCGCGCCACTACACTTTGAAAACCTCACCGGAGTTCTCCGATCTCAAGGCGCGGCTGACTGAGGAAATCCGTGCAGAAGCCGTGCTGGCGGCGGCGCACTGACTTTAAATTGCCGGCGCGCCGCCTGGCCAGAAATGGCTCGCCAGCCGATGCCGTTCGCCCGGATAGCTGAGCCGCACCCAGGTGATGGTGTTGGCCCCCTGCCATGTCCGGCGCTCGATAATGAGACAGGCCGCCTTCTTCTGAATGTCGAGCAGGCTCGCCATGTGGCTTGTGGCGATGTCGGCATAGATACTGTGCTCGGCATTGGTCCAAGGCACCACGTTCAGAAGCCAGGTTCCCGGCGGAGAATCCACGAAAGGTTCACTCTCCGCAGCCGGCACGACATTGAGATTGAGCAGCCGCTCCTCCACGACGAAGGGAACGTCGCCGGCAAAGTGCCGGACAACCATCGCCATCACATGGCCCGACTTCCTGACCGCGAGCCGACCGGCATCCTCCTCGCTCATGGCCCGTTTTGTCCGCAACAGGATCTCGAAGCGATAGGTCTTCCCCGAAGCGGCGATCTCGGCCTGGATGTCGTGGATATTCAGGATCGTCTGCTCGGAACGAGGACTGGCGACGAACGATCCGGATCGCCGTTTGCGCACCACCAAACCGGCCCGCGCCAGCGCCGAGAGCGCCTTGTTTACGGTCATCCGCGAACAGGAATACTGCGCCTGAAGTTCGTGTTCCGAAGGCACGCGCGACCCCGGCGCCCAATCGCCCGAGGCGATCTTCTGCTGCAGGTCGCGCTGGATTTCGAGATAGCGCGGCAGTTCGGCTTGTCGATCGCGCACGCTTCCTCCTCCCATGCGGGCTGTCAGTTTTCCCGCAGCCGTTGCAACACGCGACGATAGCGCGCGGCGATGGCTTCCCGCGCAATATGATGCCCTTGGCGAACGCGCAAGACTCCCCCGACATAGACATCGGCGACGAGCCGCGCATCCGCCACGAAAACATAGTAGTCAAGCATCGACGCCGGGTCGTCGACGGGTGCTTCGGAGACATCGCGGCCCAGCACGACGAAATCGGCTCGCTGGCCCGGCTCTATACCGCCGATCTTCCGGTCGAGCGCTTGCGCGCCACCCGCCAGAGCACCGCGATAGAGCGCCTCTCCGGTGGAAGCGCCTGCCCCACGCGGGAACACGTTGCGCGCGCGCAGGGCCAGGCGCTGCGAATATTCGAGCTGCCGTAGCTCGCCGGCTGCAGTAATCTGGATGTTGGAATCCGTGCCGATGCCAAAGGCTCCGCCATTTTCCCGCATGGTGGGCGCGTCGAAAATTCCATCCCCGAGGTTGGCCTCGGTCAGCGGACACAATCCCGCAACGGCGCCGGAGCGCGCAACCATGCGCCCTTCATGCGGCGTCATATGCGTCGCGTGGACAAGGCACCAGCGCTGACCCAACGCGATGTGATCGCCGAGCCACTCAACTGGCCGGCGTCCGCTCCAGGCCATGCAATCCTCGACTTCCCGAACCTGCTCCGCGATGTGGATATGCACTGGCCCGCGTGGATGGCAGGTAACAATTTCGCTCAATGCTTGCGGACTTACCGCACGCAGCGAATGCGGTGCGATACCGATATTGGCATCCGGCAAGGGCTGCGCGGCCTTCGCCGCAGCTTCGAACAGAGCCTCGTAGCGATCAATCGAATTCAGGAAACGCTTCTGCCCCTCGTTCGGCGCCGCACCGCCGAACCCGCCCTGTTGGTAGAGCACCGGCAGCAAGGTCAATCCGATGCCGGTTTCCCCTGCTGCGGCGGCGATCCGCGTCGAGAGCTCGCCGACATTGTCATAGGGCGTGCCATCCGGCGCATGGTGGAGATAGTGGAATTCGCCGACGGCGGTAAAGCCGCCTTCGAGCATCTCCATGAATGCCTGCGCTGCGATCGCCTCGACTTCGTCAGGCCCCAGCAGACCAAGAAAGCGGTACATGACCTGCCGCCAGGACCAGAAACTGTCCTCGCCCGGCCCACGCACTTCGGCAAGCCCCGCCATGCCGCGCTGGAATGTGTGGCTGTGAAGGCTCGCGAGCCCCGGCAAGGCGAGAAGTCCGGTGATATCGCCCGCAGCGGGCTTCGCATCGGCTTCTACGGTGGCGATCGCCCCCTCCGCCACGCGAACGGCTACGTTTTGCGCCCATCCCGCGGGCAGCATCGCAGATCGGAAGAAGAAACGGGTCATCGCCCCTCGAAATCCAGCCAGGAAATTCTACTGGACACTAGCACGCTCCTCATATTATGTATAGACAATTAAATCGTTCAAGCGGAACCGCCATGCGCTTCGATCGTTTGTGGCACAATGCCCGTATCGCGACAATTCAGCAGGACAGGCCCGGCCTCGGCGTCATTGAGAACGGCGCAATCGCGAGCCTTAACGGAGTGATCTCTTTCGTCGGCGAAGAATCCTCGCTTTCTTCCTCCATCGAGATCGGGGAACGGACCGATTGCGAAGGCCGCTGGATCACGCCGGGGCTGATCGATTGTCACACCCATCTCGTTCACGGCGGTAACCGCGCGCGGGAATTCGAGATGCGCCTTGCCGGCGCAACGTACGAGGAAATCGCCCGAGCTGGCGGCGGCATCGTCTCGACCGTGCGGGCGACACGTACAGCCTCGCTTGACGCGCTGGTCACCAGCGCCCTGCCGCGTCTCGACGCGCTTATCGCCGAGGGAGTCACCACCGTCGAGATCAAATCCGGCTATGGGCTCGATCTCGAAACCGAAGCACGGATGCTCGAGGCCGCGCGACAACTCGGTTCGCACCGCAGCATCGGGATCGTCACCAGTTTCCTTGGCGCCCACGCGCTTCCCCCAGAAGCCGGGGACGACAAGGACCGGTATATCGACGAGATCTGCCGCCTGATTCTTCCGGAAATTGCTCGGCGCGGCCTCGCCGATGCAGTGGATGGGTTCTGCGAAGGGATCGCCTTCTCGCCGGATCAGATGGCGCGCATCTTCGATGCCGCCCGCGCGCTCGGTCTTCCGGTGAAGCTGCACGCAGACCAGCTTTCCAATCTTCACGGCGCTGCGCTTGCCGCGCGATATGGGGCACTTTCGGCCGATCATCTCGAATACACCGACGCCGAAGGTGCCGCCGCGATGGCCCAGGCCGGAACGGTCGCGGTGCTCTTGCCAGGTGCCTTCTATTTCCTGCGCGAGAAGCAGCTTCCGCCCGTCGAAGCCTTCCGCAAAGCCGGAACCGAGATGGCGATCGCGACTGACTGCAACCCCGGCTCCTCCCCACTGACCTCACTGCTGCTGACGATGAACATGGCGGCGACGCTATTCCGCATGACGGTCGAGGAATGCCTTGTCGCCGTTACACGCTCCGCTGCGAAAGCGCTGGGCATCGGCGAGCGCACCGGCACGCTGGAGGTCGGCAAGGCGTGTGATCTTGCGATCTGGGACGTCGAGAACCTCGCGGAGTTGGTTTATCGCATCGGATTCAACCCGCTGCACAACCGGGTATGGAGAGGACAATGACGAACGTGACGCTCCGGCCGGGCGAAACATCGCTGACAGCATGGCGGGCGATCCATGCCGGCAGCGCCGTGCAGCTCGACCCCACCTGCCTGCCGGCGGTCGAGGCCTCCGCTGCGGCTGTGCGGGCAATTCTCGCCAAGGGTGAGCCGGTCTACGGGATCAACACCGGTTTCGGGAAGCTTGCGAGCGTCCGGATCGGTGATGCCGATCTCGAAACGCTCCAACGCAATATCGTGCTCTCGCATGCCGCCGGAACCGGTGAACCGATGCCGCGTCCGGTCGCACGCCTGATGATGGCGCTGAAGCTCGCGAGCCTCGCGCAGGGGGCCTCCGGCGTCCGGGTTGAAACGCTTCAGCATCTCGAAAGGATGCTGGCGGCGGACCTGATCCCGATCGTTCCGGCGCAGGGCTCGGTCGGCGCATCGGGCGATCTCGCCCCGCTGGCGCATATGACAGCCGCAATGATCGGATATGGCGAGATCGAAGGGCCGAACGGTCGAGGCCCGGCCAAAGAGATGCTCGCGGCAGCCGGCCTTGTGCCACTCGTTCTCGGCCCCAAGGAAGGGCTGGCGCTGCTCAACGGGACGCAGTTCTCGACTGCCTTCGCACTGGCTGGACTGTTCGCGGCGGAGGATCTCCTGCAGAACGCGCTTCTTACCGGCGCGCTCTCCACCGATGCCGCGCGCGGCTCGGATACGCCGTTCGATCCACGTATTCATGCCGTTCGCAGGCATCGCGGTCAGATCGAGGTTGCCGAAACGCTTCGCCGGCTTATGGACGGTTCTGCGATCCGCGCTTCGCACCGTGTTGACGACGAACGAGTACAGGATCCCTATTGTCTGCGCTGTCAGCCGCAGGTGATGGGCGCGGCGCTCGATCTTCTCCGCCAGGCCGCAACGACGCTTGCCATTGAGGCGAACGGGGTTTCCGACAATCCTTTGATCTTCGCCGATACTGGCGACGCGCTGTCCGGCGGCAATTTTCACGCCGAGCCGGTCGCTTTCGCCGCCGACATGATCGCGATGGCGATTTGCGAGATCGGCTCGATTGCAGAGCGCCGCATCGCGATGCTGGTCGACCCCGCGCTTTCCGGCCTACCGGCGTTTCTCACGCCAAAACCCGGCCTCAACTCCGGCTTCATGATCCCGCAGGTCACAGCCGCCGCGCTTGTTTCAGAGAACAAGCAGATGGCGTTTCCTGCGAGCGTCGACTCGATCCCCACTTCCGCCAACCAGGAGGACCATGTCTCGATGGCGGCCCACGGCGCACGCCGGCTGCAACGGATGGCGGCGAATGCGCGGGCGGTGATCGGTATCGAAATCCTGGCTGCCGCACAGGGTTGCGATTTCCACGCGCCACTGGCTTCGAGCCCGGTGATGGAAAAGGTGCGCAACGCGATCCGCACTCTCGTCCCGCATCTCGACGACGATCGGCATTTCCATCCGGATATGGAGGCTGCCATCGCGCTCGTGGAAAATCGCTCGCTGCTGGCAGCAATGCCGGCGGGTTTGCTCCCGCAAGTGGGGTGAGAGACATGAGCCTTTCAACATCCGATTGGTTGACGATCCGCCGTGGCAAGGCGCCGCTTCTCGTCAGCCTGCCGCACACCGGCACGACCCTTCCTGCACGCTACGAGAAAGACTTTCCCTCGCTCTGGCTCGCGCGGAAAGACGCCGACTGGTGGATCGACAAGCTCTACGGTTTCGCAGCCGATCTTGACGCCACCATCGTTCATACGGCGATCTCGCGCTCGATTATCGACGTGAACCGGGATCCGGGAGGCGTCTCGCTCTACCCAGGCCAGGCGACGACCGAACTCTGTCCGACAACGAGCTTCGACGGCGAGACGCTCTACCGCCCCGGCGCGGCGCCCGATGCTGCGGAGATCGCACGCCGACGCGCGATCTATTTCGACCCCTACCATACCGCGCTTTCAGATGAGATTGCACGCCTCAGGGCACACCACAGGACCATCGTTCTCTACGATTGCCACTCGATCCGCTCCGTCATCCCGCGCCTATTCGAGGGTGAACTGCCGCAGTTCAATATTGGTACCAATTCCGGTGCGTCCTGTGCGTCTTCGCTTGCGGACGGCATAGAGCGGCTTTGCGATGCCTCGGGCCTCTCGCGCGTCACCAACGGGCGCTTCAAGGGTGGTTACATAACACGCCATCACGGCAACCCCGGTGCCGGCATTCATGCCGTGCAGATGGAACTCGCCTGCCGCGGCTACATGCGCGAGCGCCCCGGCGCGGTGAGTGAGGCCGACTGGCCACCGCCCTATGATCCCGCCTTTGCTGCACCGATCCGCGAGACGCTGCGCGGTGTGATTGAATTCTGTCTCGACTTTGCCATGAAGAATTGAGGAAACGTCATGTCCGAGAGCCGCTCCCATCGCCTCGACAATGCCCGCGTGATCCATGCCCCGCGCGGCTCGGAAATCAGCGCCAAGAGCTGGATGACCGAAGCCCCCCTGCGGATGCTGATGAACAATCTCGACCCCGATGTCGCCGAGAAGCCCGGCGAACTCGTCGTCTACGGCGGCATTGGCCGTGCCGCGCGCGACTGGCAAAGCTTCGACCGCATTGTCGCCGCGTTGAAAAAACTCGAAGCCGACGAGACATTGCTCGTCCAGTCCGGCAAGCCGGTCGGTGTGTTCCGCACGCATGCGGATGCACCGCGCGTGCTGATCGCGAACTCCAACCTCGTGCCGCATTGGGCGACCTGGGAGCATTTCAACGAACTCGATCGCAAGGGCCTGATGATGTACGGCCAGATGACGGCCGGGTCGTGGATCTACATCGGCTCGCAGGGCATCGTGCAGGGCACCTACGAGACCTTCGTCGAGATGGG
>DAORNC010000120.1:0-5188 GCA_035440785.1 Rhabdaerophilum sp.
CGCGCAGGAGAAACATGGTGCGCCGCCCGGAAGCTATTTCGGGATCTTCTGGCTGACGTTTTGGCCGGCCGCCCCGCTCGCGCTGCTCGCCTTGCCGTTCGCCTTCCGGGAGCGCCGTGACGACGGCGTCGCGCTCCTGCTTGCCTGGATCGTGCCGTTCTGGCTGATCCTTGAAGCCGTGCCGACGAAACTGCCGCATTACGTGCTTCCGCTCTATCCGGCGATTGCGATCCTGATCGTGTTGGCTGCCGAGCGCGGCGAACTGCTGAAGGCGCGCTGGGCGCAGGCGCTGGCGGCGTTTCTGATGGTGCTGGTGCCGCTCGTTTTCCTGATCGGCGCGCCCGGTCTTTTCTATATCGTCGAGGAAGGCGCACCGCTTCTGCGACTGCCGTTCCTCGCGCTGCCGTTCCTGCTAATCGCTGCCCTCGTCGGGGGGTATGCGGCATGGCTGCTGTTCCGGTCGGGAACCCCGGTCCATGCGCTGCTGCTGGCGTTGTTCGCCGCGCTGTCTCTCACCTTCGGCGCCTATCTCTACGGCCTGCCGATGCTGAAGGCCTTCAACCTCTCGCCGCGCCTTGCCGCCGCCGCTAAGGCGAGCGGCTGCGCAAACCCGGCCTTCGCCTCCGTTGGATACCGCGAACCGAGCCTTGTCTTCCTCAGCGATACCAAGATCCGGCTCGCGGATGCAAAGGAGGCGGCTGCGTTTATCGAGGCCGAGGGCGTGGGCTGTCGCATCGCCTTCGTCGAGCGCCAGCATGAGGAGGCGTTCCGTGCCGCCTTGCAGGGCAAGGCCGCGCCAGCGCTGGTGACGCGCGTGCGCGGCGTCAACATCAACGCGGCGGTGGACAAGCAGCGCAGGTTGCGCGTCCTTGACATCGCTGTCTATGTGCGGCGCTGAGAGGCGAAAGGGAGCCGGACGTGGGCGAGAAGACCGACAACAAGGATATCGTGGCGCCGCTCGTTTCGGTCGTCGTGCCGGTGAAGAATGAGGAGGGCAACGTCGCCCCTCTCATCGCAGAGATCGCGGGTGCTTTCGAAAGTGGCGACACCGCGTTCGAGATGATCTTCGTCGATGACGGCTCGACCGACGAAACCCCGGTGATCCTCGCCAACCTGCGCGCGAGCTATCCCATGCTGCGCCAGTTGCGCCATGTGGAGAGCCGCGGGCAATCGGCCGCCATCCGCTCCGGCGTGCGTGCGGCACGCGGCGCGTTTATCGCGACGCTTGATGGCGACGGGCAGAACAACCCGGCCTTCGTTCCGGCCATGGTCGAGGTCCTCAAGCGCGGCGAGGGAACTGTCGGCATCGTTCAGGGCCAACGGGTCGGGCGGAAGGATACCGCCTTCAAGCGCTGGCAATCGCGCATGGCGAACCGCATCCGCGGCGGCATCCTGAAGGACGGCACGCGCGATACCGGCTGCGGATTGAAGGCCTTTCCGCGCGCGGTCTACCTCGAATTGCCATATTTCGACGCCATCCACCGGTTTATGCCCGCCCTCGTCAAACGCGAGGGCTACGAGATCGCCCATCTCGACGTGATCGACCGCCCGCGCCATTCGGGCGTCTCGAATTATGGCTTCTGGGGACGGCTCAAGGTCGGCATTCTCGATCTCGCCGGTGTCTGGTGGCTCATCAAACGCAAGAAGCCCGCGACCAAGGTAACGGAAATCGTCTGATGCTGATCCAGCTATCGCAAGGCCTCAACTCGTTCCTGCACGATGTCTTCGTCACCAACTTCACCTGGTGGGCGGCGATGGGCGTGTTCGGGCAGCTCTTCTTCGCCGCGCGCTTCATTGTGCAATGGATCGCGAGCGAGCGGGCCGGGCGTTCGGTCGTGCCGCTCGCCTTCTGGTTCTTCTCGATCGGCGGCGCGGCGATCGTGCTCGCCTACGGCATCCACAAGCGCGATCCCGTCATCATTCTCGGGCAGGCGCTCTCGTTCCTGATCTATTTCCGTAACCTAGCGCTGATCGCCAAGGAGAAACGCGAGCGGGGTAAGGTGCTGAGCCAGGGCGAGGAATAAAAAGAAGGCGCGGAAATCCGCGCCTTTGTTTTTTGATTGGGTCTTGGCTCAGCGCGCCTTTTCCATCGCCTTCAACCCGGCCTCAAGGTCAGCGAGGAGATCCTTCGGCGATTCAAGGCCGATGTTGAGGCGCACGGCACGCCCGCCCGGGCGAAACTCGGTCGCGCTGCGGTATTCGGTGCAGTCGAACGGTACGGCGAGGCTTTCGTAGCCGCCCCAGGAATAGCCCATCCCGAACAGCTTCAGGCTGTCGAGAAAAGTCTCGACTTCTTTGTCGGTATCCGCAGCCAGAACGATTGCGAAGAGACCCGAAGCGCCCTTGAAATCACGCTTGAAGAACGTGTGGCCGGGGCAGGAGGGCAGGGCGGGGTGTAGCACGCGCCGCACCAGCGGATTGCCCTCCAGCGCCTTGGCGATCTTCAGAGCGTTGGCGCCCTGTTCGCGCAGGCGCAGCGGCATGGTCCGGAGACCGCGCAGCACGAGAAAGATATCGTCCGGCCCGAGGTAGAGGCCGAGATCGCCGTGCGTCGCCTTAACGGCCGGGAACAGGGCCGCATTGGCGGCGATCATGCCGATCAGCACGTCCGAGTGGCCGGAGGGATACTTGGTGGCGGCGTTGATCGAGATGTCGACGCCAAGGTCGAGCGGTCGGAACAGCAAGCCGGTTGCCCAGGTGTTGTCGATCAGGGTCGGGATGCCGTGCTTTTTCGCCACCGCGACGATCGCCGGCACGTCCTGCACCTCGAAGGTCTGCGAGCCGGGGCTTTCCATGAAGATCGCCCGCGTGTTCGGCCGGACGAGCGCTTCGATTTCGGCCCCCACCATCGGGTCGTAATAGGTCGTCTCGATCCCGTAGCGCGTAAGAATATTGTCACAGAAGGCGCGGGTGGGACGATAGACCGAGTCTACCATCAGCAGATGGTCGCCGGCCTTGAGGCACGAAAGCAGGGCCGTGGTGCAGGCCGAAGCACCCGATGGGCAGACGACCGAGCCGACGGCGCCTTCGAGTTCGGACCAGACCTCGTTGAGCGCATCCATCGTCGGGTTGCCGCGACGACCGTAGGTGTAGCGGTTGCGATGCGCGAGACAATCGGCAGCATTCGCATAGACGACGGTCGACCCCCGGAATGGTGGGATGTTCACGAAACCCATCATCTCCGCCGTGTTGTGACCGGACACGATGAGACGGGTTTCTTCATCAAGAAAATTTTTCTCTTCACTCGTCATGGTCGACATGAATTTCCTCATTTCATGTTTAAAGACGTAAATGTTTCTGATTGAATTGATATCACAGGGGTAATTTTCTGCAAGAGACTTGCGGTGCGCGCTTTTGAGGCATCCATGCCGGTTTTGCAGTCATTCTGTCCGGATTTATGGTTGTTGGCGATCATTGGGGGGTATCCGGGCCCCTGAAAACGCAGATTTTCCACGGCGAACATGCAAAAATTGCAATACGGCTTGACCTTTCGTCTGATATCGCCTGTCATAAAGGTTCCTGCCGCGAAAGCGTGCCTGTCTCGCTATGGGAGGGCCCGGCGGCGGGAACAATGAAACACTCGGGGAGACGAGTTAATGAAAAAAGTACTGATGTCGGTGGCCGTTGGCGCCGCAGTTGTGATGGCTGCCGGTGCGGCTTCCGCGCAAACCCTCAATCAGGTCAAGGCCCGTGGCGAATTGCAGTGCGGCTCGAACACCGGCCTCGCGGGCTTCGGTCAGCCGGACGCGCAGGGCAACTGGTCGGGCCTCGACGTTGATCTGTGCCGCGCGATTTCCGCGGCGATCTTCAACGATCCGAAGAAGGTGAAGTTCGTTCCGCTGTCCTCGAAGGACCGCTTCACGGCCCTTCAGTCGGGTGAAGTCGATCTTCTCTCGCGCAACACCACCTGGACCATGTCGCGCGATACGTCGCTCGGTCTCGAGTTCGGCCCGGTCAACTACTATGACGGCCAGGGCTTCATGGTCCGCAAGAAGCTGAAGATCGCCTCGGCGATGGAGCTTTCGGGCGCCTCGGTCTGCTCGCAGCAGGGCACGACCACCGAGCTGAACCTCGCGGACTATTTCCGCGCCAACAAGCTCAAGTACGAGCCGGTCATCTTCGCGACCTCGGACGAAACCATCAAGGCCTACGACGCCGGCCGTTGCGACGTGTTTACCACGGACGCTTCTGGCCTCTATGCCGAGCGCCTGAAGCTCACGAACCCGGACGATCACATCGTTCTGCCGGAAATCATCTCGAAGGAGCCGCTCGGGCCGGCCTGGCGCCACGGCGACAACCAGTGGGGTGACATCATCAAGTGGGCCCACTACGCGATGATCAACGCCGAAGAGCTCGGCGTGACCTCGAAGAACGTCGACGAGATGCTGAAGTCTGCCAACCCGGAAATCAAGCGTCTGCTCGGTGGCGAAGGCAAGTTCGGCGAGGCCATCGGCCTGACGAACGATTGGGCCTATCGCATCATCAAGCACGTCGGCAACTACGGCGAGAGCTTCGAGCGCAACGTCGGCAACGGCTCGCGCCTGAAGATCGCCCGCGGCGTTAACGCGCTGTGGTCGAAGGGTGGCCTGCAGTACGCGCCGCCGGTTCGCTGATCGCGCATTTGCAAGGGGGATGACAGGCGTCATCCCCCTTTTTCTATCTGGAATTCGCCCGCAACACGGTTCGATTCGTCCCCCGAAGAAGGGAACGAGCCGAGGTTGCCGGCAGTTTCCGGCGGCTTGGTCCAGTCAGGCCGCGCGACCATTCAGGGGGGGACCCCTGTTGAAGTGGGGAGACTTCAATGAGTAGCAGTGACACCCGCGATCCGCGGTTCACAGGGGGCGCGGAGAAACCGCGGGTCTCCTTCTGGAACGACCCGGAGAAGCGCGGCTATCTGTTTCAGATCGTTCTGTTTTTGCTCGTCGGCTATTTTGTGTATATGGCCGGCTCCAACGCGGTGGACAACCTCCAGAAGCAAAAGATCGCCTCGGGCTTCGGGTTCTGGAACAACACGGCGGGCTTCGATATCGGCCAGCGCCTGATTTCCTATGAAACCACGTCCACCTATGGCCGTGCGTTCTGGGTCGGCCTGCTCAATACCTTGCTGGTTGCCGTGGTGGGCATCTTCTTCGCCACCTTTCTCGGCTTCGTCATCGGCGTTGCGCGTCTGTCCAAGAACTTTCTCGTC
>DAORNC010000120.1:5214-8667 GCA_035440785.1 Rhabdaerophilum sp.
CGTCGAGCTCATCCGCAATACCCCGCTGCTGCTGCAATTGCTGTTCTGGTACAACGCGGTGCTCAAGGCGCTGCCGGACGTCAAGGAATCCGTTGCCCTACCAGGTGGCGCCTTCCTGAACACGCGCGGTCTCTTCTTCCCCGAGCCCGTGCCCGGTGACAAGTTCTCGATCGTGATGTGGGTGCTCGCCGCTGGTCTCGTCGGCTATTTCGCCTTCGGCCGCTGGGCGAAGAAGCGTCAGGCCACGACAGGCCAGCAGTCGCCTGTGCTCTGGGTCGGCCTTGGGCTGATTGTCGGGCTGCCGCTGCTCGTGTTCTTCGCGCTCGGCATGCCGTTGACGTTCAATTTCCCCGACCTCGGCCGCTTCAATATTCGCGGCGGCGTGCAGATCTATCCGGAATTCGTCGCGCTGACGCTGGGCCTGGTGATCTACACGGCGGCCTTCATCGCCGAAGCCGTCCGCGCCGGCATCCAGGCCGTTTCGAAGGGGCAGACGGAAGCCTCCTATGCGCTCGGTCTCCGGCCGGGACCGACGCTCAACCTCGTGGTCATCCCGCAGGCGATGCGCGTCATCATCCCGCCGTTGACCTCGCAGTACCTGAACCTCACCAAGAATTCGTCGCTGGCCGTGGCCATCGGTTATCCGGATCTGGTGCAGGTTTTCGCCGGCACCGTGCTCAACCAGACCGGTCAGGCCGTCGAGGTCATCGCCATCACGATGGCGGTCTATCTCACGATCAGCCTCGTCACCTCGCTGGGCATGAACTGGTACAACGCGCGCAAAGCGCTCGTCGAACGCTGAGGAGGGGGACATGGAAGAAAATCTCGCTCCCGGCGCCGTTGCCGGTCAGGTCGCGCCCACTGGTGCCCTTGCCCATGCCTATGTGCAGAACGAACCGATGCCACCCCTGCCGCCGCCGGCAAGCATGGTCGGTGTCGTCGGCTGGCTGCGGCAGAATCTGTTCTCGTCCGTCGGCAACACAGTTCTCACGGTCGTCGCGTTCCTTCTCGCGCTCTGGATCATACCCGGGTTCATCCGCTTCCTGCTGACGGACGCGGTCTGGGCCGGGGCCGACCGGGACGCCTGCCTCGCGAAGAACGGCGTGCTGCCCGGCGCTTGCTGGGCCTTCGTAAAGGACCGTATCGGGTTCTTCATCTACGGCTTCTATCCGGTCGGCGAACGCTGGCGCGTGGACCTGTTCTTCGTGCTCGGCGCCATCGGCGTCACATGGATGCTGTGGCTGAAGGCACCGCGGCGCGACATCGGCATGGTCTATTTCCTGATCATCCTGCCGTTGATCGTCTATGCACTGTTGAGCGGAAAGAACCCGCTCGCGTTTCTTACCTATCCTTACGATATGCTGAGGGGCGGGAGCGTGGTGCTCGGTGCCCTGTTCTCCCTCCTGTTTTTCCTCGGCGGTTTCTTTGTCGCGCGTGCGAGGAACATGGAAGCCGGTCCTGCCGTGGTCGCGGGCGGTGCGGCGTTGCTGCTGCTGACCCTCGGCGGTAAGGCGATCGCGGGCATCTGGCCGTCGCTCGGGTTCAACTACGTCGACACCGCCAAATGGGGCGGGCTGATGGTGACGCTGGTGGTTGCGGGCGTCGGCATCGTCGCTTCGCTTCCGCTCGGCATCCTGCTCGCCTTGGGGCGCCGGTCGAAACTGCCGGTGGTGAAGTTCTTCTCGGTGATGTTCATCGAGTTCGTGCGCGGCGTGCCGCTTATCACCGTGCTGTTCATGGCCAACACCATGCTCCCGCTTTTCCTCCCGGATGGTGTGGAGTTCGACAAGTTGCTGCGCGCACTCGTGGGTATCGGCCTCTTCGCCTCGGCCTATATGGCGGAGGTGGTGCGCGCCGGCCTTCAGGCCCTGCCGAAGGGGCAATACGAAGGTGCGATGGCGATGGGGCTCGGCTATTGGCAGATGATGCGTCTCATCATCCTGCCACAGGCGCTCAAGGTCACGATCCCCAATATTGTCAACACCTACATCGGCCTGTTCAAGGATACATCATTGCTGCTCATCGTCGGCATCTTCGACTTCCTGAAGGCCATCGAAACCGCCCGTATCGACCCGCAATGGGCCGCGCCAACGGTTTCGCCCACCGGATACGCTTTTGCGGCGATTATCTATTTCCTGTTTTGCTACGGCATGGCGAGTTACGCCCGCGCGACTGAGCGGCGCCTCTCCGTGGCCGACAAGAGGTAAGGGAGTAACCTCATGGCTCAACTCAATCTGAAACCCTCGCCGCTCAAGCACGAGACCGCGGTCGAGATGATCGGCGTCAACAAGTGGTATGGCGAGTTTCATGTGCTGCGCGATGTGAACCTCAAGGTCACGCGCGGCGAGAAGATCGTCGTCTGCGGGCCTTCGGGCTCGGGTAAATCGACCATGATCCGCTGCATCAACCGGCTGGAGGAACACCAGAAGGGGCAGATCATCGTCGATGGTGTGGAACTCACCAACGATCTCAAGAAGATCGATGAGATCCGTCGTGATGTCGGCATGGTGTTCCAGCACTTCAACCTGTTCCCGCACCTCACCATCCTCGAGAACTGTACGCTTGCCCCGATCTGGGTAAAGAAGATGCCGAAGAAGGAAGCCGAGGAGATCGCGATGCACTATCTCACGCGCGTCAAGATTCCGGAGCAGGCGGGTAAGTACCCCGGGCAGCTCTCTGGTGGGCAGCAGCAGCGCGTGGCGATCGCCCGCTCGCTCTGCATGAGCCCGAAAATCATGCTCTTCGATGAGCCGACTTCGGCGCTCGATCCGGAAATGGTCAAGGAAGTGCTCGACACGATGGTCAGCCTCGCCGAAGAGGGCATGACCATGCTCTGCGTGACCCACGAGATGGGCTTCGCCCGCCAGGTCGCCGACCGCGTGATCTTCATGGATCAGGGCCAGATCGTCGAGATGAACACGCCGGATACGTTTTTCAAGAATCCGCAGCACGAGCGCACCAAGCTGTTCCTCAGCCAGATCCTGCACTGACGCGGTTTGACCGGAAAACAAAAAAGGCGCCGCGAGGCGCCTTTTCTTTTTCTGAGGGCGGATGAAACGCTTATATCCCCGGAGCGAAGACTCGCAACCGGTGGCCATCAGGGTCGGCGGCGGTGAACGTGAAGCCGAAATCCATCCTGATCGGTTCCTGGAGGATAGAGAGGCCGCGGGCCGCCCAATCGGCATGCCGCGCCGTGACGGACGCATCGTTCTCCACTGCGAAGGCGAGTTCGCCTCCGCCGGAAGGGCCTGCCTTCGGCTCGACACCGCCGCGCGCCCAGGCGTGCGCATCATCAGCGGCAAGTTCGAAGGCAAGCCATTCTCGGTGAAGATCAAAACCGCGCCGGGCGGCTACACGCTCCGTCACCGCGGCGTCACCGTGCTCGCCCAAGTCGCCACGCCGCGCGGCGCTGAGCTCCTGAAGAAGATTCCAGAAAAACAAAAGGCCGACACG
>DAORNC010000121.1:0-4205 GCA_035440785.1 Rhabdaerophilum sp.
CGAAGATTTGATGCGTTCGATGCTGAAGCTTCAAATTCCAACGAAATGAGCCCGCGCACCAGGATCGGCGGGTAGGCTCTCACTGGTCAATGTCCTGCTCTGCCGACGATGCGAATTGGCCCGGGACAGGGCGAAGGCTCTTTGCGAATGCCTCGCTTGATCGGGTCCGGCAGGGCAGGGGTGGCTGGTGTGAATTGGTCCCCGAAGCTGGATCTGCCGACATCTCGCTGGATCATGGCTCAGGCTTGCATTCTCACTGCCGTGACACACAGCCGGTTGGTCGGGCCGCTGCTTCCTCTTCGTTTCGCCACAGCGACCCCAGATGCCTGAGGGCAGGGGGGAATGCACTTGGAGAGTTCAAATCCTTGGCAGGGAAGGCGTGCCTCAGGCGCCATAATGTTTGACCACCTGTCCCGAGATGCTGGCGCAGTCCCTCTCGTCCGTGATGGGCGGATCTGACCGGAGGCCGGCTGCTGTGCATCCTCGCTTCGACCTGGCAACGGGCCATCCGAAGAAATTTCCGCCGGCGGGGCAGCCCCGCCTTTGCATCGCGAAACAAATTTCCCCGTCTGTCCCGTCCTCCACTGCGTTTCGGCCCGATTGCCCACCCCATTGCGCGGCGCGCAACGGGGACCCCGGCCGGGTGCCGGTCGCTTCGCCACCGGTCTTTCGATCGCCATCAGGACCGCGATGGATGCGAACCTGAAGCTCAAGACAGATGGAGATTTCAAAATGGCGACGATCGGCACCTTCTCTCTGGCCAAGGACGGCTTCCTCCAGGGCGCAATCAAGACCCTGACCCTCGACACCCAGGCGACCTTCGAGCCGGTCGAAAGCGAGAGCAAGGGCGCACCCTCCTTCCGCCTCTACGCCGGCGATATCGAACTCGGCGCCGCTTGGCCCAAGACCGCCCGCGAGAGCGGCCGCGAATATCATCAGGTCCGCATCGATGACCCGAGCCTCCCGAAGCCGATCTTCGCCAATCTGGTAGTCAACCGCGACGGTGGCTTCGATCTCCTCTGGAACCGCCCTCGCAGCACCGCGAAGCGCTCTCGCCACTGAGGGGAGAGCATTGGACCGCCCGCCGCAAGGTGGGCGGTCATCCCTGTCTTGTTGGGAGCTCCCAACAGCCAGCGCGCTTGCGTTTACTCCTCGTTAACGAAAAACTTCTTGCCAGAATCGGTGTAAATGGCACTCTAACGGCGAATTATCCGAAATCCATCGAATGCCGTGAATTGTGGTGCCGCTCGTGAAGAAGACGTCAGCCAAAAAAAACGCAACCGAGGTGTCTATTGACGACACCATAGGCTTGCACGCTGCCGTTTTGAGCGATCAACTGCGAACAATTAGCGAGGCGTTGTTCCCGCCATCGGCATCGAAGACCCTCCGAAAGTTTTCGTCAGGCGAGGCCGCGAGGCTCATCGGTGTAACAGATTCGCGGTTGCGCCAATTGTCGTTGGCAGGTGAGGGCCCCCAGCCCGAGATCACAGCTAACGGTCAGCGCCGCTACGCACTCTCAGAGATCAATGCGCTCCGCGAATTGCTCTCTCGTTCGGCCAGAAGCCGAAAGGATGCTCTCGAGTACCTGCCGCATCGCGCGCCTGAAGACCACTTACAGGTGATTGCAGTTACGAACTTCAAGGGCGGCTCGGGTAAGACGACGACCGCAGCGCATCTCGCTCAATATCTCGCGCTCCGTGGCTACCGGGTGCTTGGCATTGATCTTGATCCGCAAGCGTCTTTCACCGCTCTGTTCGGTTTGGCGCCTGAGTTTGAGGTTGGTGCCAATGAAACCCTTTATGGTGCGATCCGCTATGACGAAAAGCGTCGATCGCTCTCAGAAATCATCCGCAAGACCTATTTTGACGGGCTTTCACTTGTGCCCGGTAATCTGGAGCTGATGGAGTTCGAGCACGAGACGCCTCGAGCGCTCACGGCTGGATTACGTTCGCCTGAACAGGTTTTCTTCGCTCGCGTGGCGCAGGCGATTGACCCTGTGGCCGATCAGTTTGATGTCGTCATTATCGATTGTCCGCCGCAACTTGGTTATCTCACGCTGGCCGGAATATGCGCGGCGACCGGCGTTCTTGTTACAGTACATCCTCAGATGCTTGATGTGGCGTCGATGAGCCAGTTCCTCCTGATGACCCGCGACCTCCTGTCGGTCGTGCGAGAGGCTGGAGCACGTCTGAATTATGATTTTCTGCGCTATCTCGTGACACGGTATGAGCCGCAGGATGCGCCGCAGACAAAAGTCGTTGCGCTCTTGCGTAACCTCTTCGGCGACCATGTTCTGACCAATCCCATGGTCAAGTCGACAGCAATGTCCGACGCAGGGCTTACTAAGCAAACGCTTTATGAGATCGGTCGCGAAAGCCTGACCCGCTCCACCTATGACCGCGCGGCGGATGCACTTGAATCTGTGCATCTCGAGATCGAGAACCTGATCCGTACGGCTTGGGGTCGCGAAGAGCGCGTTCGGTCGCTGGCGTAGGAGTGGGGCCATGAGCCGCAAATCCACAATTGATGCATTGTTTGGCAACCGGCCGTCGGAGTCGTTGGGAGCTCCCAACAATCCGGATCGCCCCTCTGCTTCAGCCGTGCGCACGGGCGCCGTTGCGGCAATGGGCGCTTCCTTGCAACAATGGACGGCAGCCCAGAAGACGTCAGAGGAGCTTCAGGCCCAAATCGCAAGTGCTCAAACAGTGGTCGAACTGGATCCTGCTACGATCGATCCCGCACCGGTGCGCGACCGCATTGCCATCGAAAACGATCCTTCGTTTGACGCTCTGGTCGAGTCTCTTCGCCAATCTGGTCAGCAGGTCCCCATCCTGGTTCGGCCAAGTCCCACGATGCCAGGGCGCTATCAGACCGCCTATGGCCATAGGCGTGTTCAGGCTGCGCGTACACTTGGATTTCGTGTCCGGGCTGTTGTTGCTGAACTATCTGACGAGGCCTTGGTCACTGCGCAGGGGAAGGAAAATGGCGAGCGCCGTGATCTCAGTTTCATTGAGAAGGCGCTCTTCGCCAAACGGCTTGATGATGCGAAATATGACCGCTCGCTTATTTGTTCGGCCCTGTCGATCGATAAGGCGGATTTGTCTCGCGCTATTTCCGTTGTGCGTGCCGTCCCTGAGACACTGATCCAGTCAATTGGCCCCGCGCCCAAAGCGGGAAGGGCTAGATGGCTCGCATTGGCCGAGGCAGTCTCAAGGCCCAAAGCGATGCGTAGGGTTGAGACCTTGCTCGGCTCTGACTCTTTCCGCCTTTTCCAGAGCGACCAGCGCTTTGCCGCTGTGTTGAAAGCGCTTGAACCCTCATCCGAGAAATTCCAGCGTCCACTGTCCGTCCTCAGTTCTCCCACAGGGCAAGTAGTAATTTACACCAGCCTCTCAACCCAAGGCCATGTTTGGCGGTTTAACGAGCGCCAGGCACCCGGCTTCGCCGAATTTCTTTCCACCCGACTTCCGGATCTTCTGGCTCAATTTGAGCGAGACGGGTCTGGCGGTTGACTTGATTCCAACCAAGCATCCAAGGAGCAACCTGCAAAAGAAAAAGGCCCCCGACGTTTCCACCGGAAGCCTTCCTCATCTGTAGCAAGTTGAGAATCCCACTTCCGCGAATCGCTGTCAAGAGTCCCGAGCGGACAACTGCCATTTCGGCGGGCGCAATTCTTTTGCCTGATTGAGGCAAGGACCATGACGCAACAGGGATTGGTGACGACGCCCTTCGGGCGGCGAACGCTGTCACTTGGCCTGATCGCCACGCAGCAGCAGGCGAGGGCGGTTGAACCAGAAAAGACTGTCCACAAGTGGAAGGTCTTCCAGGCCATTACGGAGGCCAAGGACAAGCTCGGCCTGCCTGACAGGGCGATTGCCGTGCTTCATGCGCTTCTGTCGTTCCATCAGGAGACGGCGTTGACGGCAGGTTATCCGCTGATCGTCTTCCCTTCGAACGAGAAGCTTTGCAGTCGCGCCCACGGCATCGCGCCGGCGACGCTGCGGCGGCATCTCGCAGCGCTCGTTGAGGCGGGTATCGTCATCCGCCGCGACAGCCCCAACGGCAAACGCTACGCGCGGCGCGGCATGGATGGCGAGGTGAGCCTCGCCTTCGGGTTCGAGCTGACGCCGCTCGTCGCGCGGGCCGAGGAGTTCGAGGCACTGGCTGCCGAGGTGCAGGCCGAGCGTCGCGCGCTGAGGCTCGCG
>DAORNC010000121.1:4385-4634 GCA_035440785.1 Rhabdaerophilum sp.
GGCGATTTGGAAGGCTTCTCCGCCGAGATCCTGAAGCACCTGGAACTGTTCACGGATTCTCCCAATTCAAGCGCCAATGAGTCCCATTCCGAGCGCCACAAACAGAATTCAAAATCAGACCTTCGAGAATCTGAACCTGCTTTCGAGAAAGCCAGGAGCGACGAACACCAGCCCGATCCTGAAACCCATGGTTTGGCTCAAGCCGACCTGGCAAGGGAAGGGGAGGCGGCTGCAACCCGCTCAAGCCTC
>DAORNC010000121.1:4667-8382 GCA_035440785.1 Rhabdaerophilum sp.
GATCGAGGCCTGCCCCGATATCCTCGATTACATTCCCGGACTGGAAGGGCAGGGGAGTGATCCCCTCACATCTCGTCCGCCAAGCTGGTCCGAGTTCCTGAAGGCGGCGGAGCTGGTGCGGGCCATGCTCGGCATTTCGCCGGATGCCTGGCGCGATGCGGTCGAAACCATGGGGCAGGCCGATGCCTCGATTGTCGTCGCTGCGATCCTGCAAAAGGGGGACGAGGTGCGTTTCCCCGGCGGCTATCTCCGGGCGCTCACCGAGAAGAAGCGCGAGGGCCAGTTCTCCGTCGGGCCTATCCTAATGGCGCTGATCAGCGCGAAGCTGAAGACGATGAAGGGCGGGAAGGGGATTCCGCAATGACAGCTTTGGGGCCGTTAGCGGAAGGGTTGCTTCTTGGTTCTTGACGTGCGTGAACTGACAATCTTGGGCTGCATTCTCGCACGCCAAATAGAAGCAGGCGACTCTGGTATTCCTGATCGCGCCAGTTGAGGCGGATCATTGCCAAAGATGCTGCATCAGTCCCTATCCCTTGCTGGCTTCAAAGCCCGACGCTTGAGCGGATGCCAATTGGGAGTGCGCATGGCCGGAGAGACAATCACGGGCTCTGTCCCGATGGAGAGAATCCGGGCTGTCATTCGAACGGTCGACCTCGACTGTGAGTGCCGGGACAAGCTGGACTTGGCGTTGCATCGCTTCGAGGTTCTGGAGCGGCGGCGCAATCTGCGAGTCCTTATCCAGGACGCCCGGTGGCAGGCCGAGCAGATTGCCGCCATGCTCGACCTCCTGCGGGAACTCGATGAAATCCGTGCCGATGAGAGCGATGATTCGGTGTTCGAGGAACTCGCGCTCCTTTTCGATACCATCGCCGTCGCGGCGGCGACCGGGGCAGAGGACATGCGCAAATTTCGCACGTTGCACGCTGTTTTGCCTGACGCAAAAGCGCCGGAAGAAACCGTTCCCTGACGACTTCTACTCGGCGCCAGTCGTGCCGAACATGAAGCCGCGCGAGAAGGGCATCGGCGGGATCAACGCGGCGAGCGCCGCGCCGGCGGCCTCCCCGCTCTCCGCGCCATCGATCACCGCCCGGAAGATCCGGGTCACACCGACGAAATCGTCACCATGCGGGGATAGCCTGAGCGCGCTCACCCCTGCCGCCGCGAGCTGATCCACGTCGCCCACAAGGTTGACACAGTTGAACGAGAGCGTCTGGACGCCGTTAACCGTCAGAAACGCCTGCTTGTCGAGCGTCTCCACCACGAGCCCATCCGGATCACGATCACAGACGAACTGGCAGGAATCCTTGGCCAGACCATGCACGCGCGCATGGTAGCAGCGCCCGGAGATCGCCAGCGGCGCGCGCCCAAAGGCCCAGACCTCGCAACGGATAGATGCCGCGCGGGCGGCCTCGGCCAGCACCGCCACCGACGCGAACGGGAGTTCCGGCGGCAGGCAGACGGATCGCGCACCCTTGCACGCGAGAAATCGCAACGTGCCCTCGTTGTAGACGTTGACGAGGGGACCGATCGAGAACGGTTGCGATCCATCCGCCCAGCGCATCAGCGTGAGGTCGTTGATCTCGATTTCCGGCCCGTCATCGCCGAAAAAGCCGGCGGCGGCACGGCGCTCGCGCGGTAGGGTGACCAACGCCAGAGACGCCAGCACGACCTTCTTGCCCGCGCGTTCCAGCCGCTCGATCGCGGCAGGGATCCGGTCCACGTAGAAGGGCAGCCGCTTCGAGCAGACAAGCTCGCCGATTACCACGCGATCCACCGGCGCCTCGTCCGCGACGCGGGCGTAGAAATCGCTCCAGGCATCCGCCGGCCAATTGAACTGGAGCGGCCCGATCGTCAGTTCCATGCGGGTCTCCTCAACGCCGGATCTTCCCAGCGCAAAATCTTCTCAACGCCAGGTCTTGCGATAGGCGCCGGCGGTGGTCTGCTGGCCTTCGGTCAGGCGGGTGAGATCGCCGGCAGGGATCGGCAGGCCCAGTGCCTCGGCCTCCGTGGCGCGGCGGAAAGCGCGCACGACGGCCTCGACATAGGCCTTGCTGCGCTGTCGCCCCTCGATCTTGAGCGCGCGGACGCCGGCTTTCGCCAGTTGCGGGATCAGCAGGGCGGCATCAAGGCTCACGGGGTCCTCGAACACATGGCCACTGTAGTCGCCCGCCGTGAAGCAGCCCTTGCACAGCGTCGGATAGGGCGCCGCGACCGCCTTCGGCACGCGGTGGATGGTGAAGCCGCCGAGGCGCGAGACGAGATCGCCGCCCTCCTCGCGATACTCGACATGGCTCGCCGGGGAACAGACGCCGTTCATGTTGGGGGACTTGCCGGTCGCGTAGGAGGAGAGCGAGCAGCGCCCCTCCGCCATCACGCACAGCCCGCCGAAGATGAAGACCTCGGTCTCGACATCGACCTCGCGGTTGATCGCGGCGATCTCCTGCACCGTCAGGATGCGCGGCAGCACGACGCGCTTCACGCCGAAGGCTTCTGCGTAGAAGTTGATCGCATCGGCGTTGGCCGCCGCCGCCTGCACGGAAAGATGCAGCCGCTTGCCGGGGTGCGCCGCCGCCGCGTGAGCGAGAAGCCCGAGATCGGCAAGGATGACGGCATGCGCGCCCGCCGCGAAGGCATCCGCGATCGCGCCATGCCAGAGCGCCTCGCCACCGGCGCGGGGGAAGGTATTGATCGCGACGAGCACCTTCGCGCCGCGCGCGCCGGCGTAGGCGATGCCCTCGGCCATCTCGGCGCGCGAGAAATTGAGGCCGGGGAAATTGCGGGCGTTGGTCTCGTCATTGAACCCGCAATAGATCGTGTCCGCGCCCGCATCCACCGCACCGCGCAGCGAGGCGGGCGTGCCCGCAGGGCAGACGAGCTCCAGCCGTTCCCTGCTCATTGGCGGCTCTTCCAGCCGCCGGCCCGCGCGAGGCAGACGCCGCTGGCATTCTCGGCGAAAGTCAGCAACAGGCGGATCGGCCGCTCTGTGAACTGCCGGAGGACGCCGAGCATGGCCAGCGCCTCCTCGGAAAGGTCGATCTCGGCGTTGTCGATGGCGTTGCGCAACGCGAGTACCGCTTCGGTATCGCCCTCGATGGTCAGATGGCGCGAGAAGAACAGCGCATCGCCGTCATAGGCACCATGGACGAGACCGATCAGCGCCGCGAGCGGCCCGGCGATGCGCGCTTGCCACTGCGTCTCGCCACGCCTGACGATCCTAATCCGCTTGCCGGCCCTGTCTGGCCGCAACAGCAGCGCGAAGGGGAGATCGACAGGATCGATCAGGAAGCTGGCGGCGGCATGCGACCCGAGCCGCGAGAACAGCGAGGGATGACGGCGCGCCGTGCCCTCGACGAAGCGCGCGACCACCCGGTCAAGCAGCGGCGCGGGCAACCCACTGAGGACATTGGCCGCGAGCGGGGGAAATCGAGGGATGGGCACCGCATCGTTCATGCATGGCTCATAGGCGCGCCGCGCCCGTCCCTCCTTGCGCTATCTCAAGGCGCGCGGCGGAAAGGCGGCGCAGGCAGGCGCAAGGCACGGCCCGGTCACCGTGCGGGAGAAGGCACCGTGTCGCTGCGGGACGTTCCGACATTTCAGGATTTGCGCGCCTTTCTCCGCCATCTCGACGGCCGGGGTGATCTGGCGACCGTCGCGACCCCCGTCAGCCTCGTCCACGAAATGACCGAGGTGCACCGGCGCGTGCTGGCGGAGGACG
>DAORNC010000122.1:0-230 GCA_035440785.1 Rhabdaerophilum sp.
CCCCGTGCAGGCGGCGAAACAGGCGGTAGGCGTAGTCGGTCACCTCCTCCTCGCGGCGACTGCCGTCCGGCTGCAGGACGTGGCGGACGTAGCGGAAGCTGAACACCGGTTCGAGACCAGACGAGACGTTATCGGCGAACAGCGAGATCGTCCCGGTCGGCGCGACCGAGGTCAGGAGCGCGTTGCGGATGCCGTCGCGCCCGATCGCTTCGCGCACATCGGGCGCCAGG
>DAORNC010000122.1:413-3735 GCA_035440785.1 Rhabdaerophilum sp.
GGTGATGCCAAGGCCGATCCGCCGCTTGGCCTGCGCCTCGTGCGCCTGCTGCGGCAGCGGGTAGCCGGAAATCTCGATGACGTTGTCGAGCATCCGCACGGCCGTGGCCACCAGCTCGGCAAGCCGGTCCTGATCGAGAATGCCATAGAGGCGGATGTCGACGCGGGGCATTGGCCGCCTACTCCTCAAGCTTCATATGATGTTCGATGGTCGGGCGGTCGAGCGCTGCAAGTGCGTCGATCAATTCGACGGCGAAGCTTCCAGGGCCACGAGCGCGGGGTGCGGCCACTTCGGCGGCGATGTTGAGAATGCTGACCCCGGCAACCCCCGCAACAAAGGCGTCATGCTCGACCGCGAGGCAGGCGGCGAGGATCGCGCCGAGCAGGCAGCCGGTCGCGGTGATGTCGCCCAACAGCGGGTGGCCGTTGGCGAGAGTGATGCGCCGCCCGTCATGATCGAGCCGATCGCGGGCGCCGGTTACCAGCGCGGCGGTTCCGGGCCTGACATCCCGGTTCATCGCCGCAGCTTCACCGGCGTTGAATTTGGCGATGGTCGGCCGGGCGTGCAGGAGTTCCTGCGCAAGCGCAAGCCGCTTGGGCGATCGCTCGGCAAAAACAGGGTCGAGGACGAAGGGCTTGCCGGTGCGGGTGCAGGCGGCAGCAACCAACCGCATCAGTTCGAATTCGGCGGGGATCATCGTGCCGAGGTTGAGCAGAACGGCATCGGCGCTCCCGACGAAGGCCTCGATCTCCTCGGGGTTGCGCGCCATGCAGGGGACAGCGCCGATCGCCAGCAGGCCATTCGCCGTGAAGTTCTGGGCTACGGCATTGGTGACGGCGAGCACGAATGGCTTGCGCGCTCGTATCGTCTGCAAAGTGATTGCCGACCGTTCGGCCAGCGAAGCGCGATCATGGCGGAAGGTCGTGGCGGCAGCCGCCGGTTGGGATCGTATCGTCACAAGCTTTCCTCCGCCGGAATGACCCGGATCAGGTACGATGGGTTGGCTCGCGCCTCTCAGCCCCGGCGGGGCACCCCAAGCTTCATGGACAAGAGCTAGGCCAAGCGGCCTCCGGTTGCAAGCCCCCCGTCAGATTGACCGCTGGGCCGAGGCCGCTGCCTGCTTGGCGCGGTCGATGCCCAGTTGCCGTTCCCGCAGGATCACGTAGATGCCCGCTGCCGAAACGATCGCGGCACCAATCACTACCAGCGTATCCGGCAGATCACCGAACAGAAGATAGCCCCAGCCAAGCGCGAAGATCATGCCAGTGTAATCGAACGGCGCCACCACGGAGGCCGGAGCGCGGCGGTAGCTTTCTGTCAGGAATATCTGTCCGAAACCGCCCATGATGCCGGTGAGGACAAGGAAGAACGCCTGTCTGAGATCCGGCGTCACCCAGGCCCAGCGCGGATCGAACGCGCCGCCGAGCACCGAGAGCATGCCGAAGGTCGTTGTCATCAGGGAAAAATACGTCACGATCGCGGCGGTCGTCTCGGTGGAGGTCAGGCGCCGGACCTCGATCATCGCGAAGGCGGAGCAGACGGCGCCGCCGAGCGCGAAAACCGCGCCGCGCGCCTGCACTTCCGAACCCGAAGCCGAGAGCGCATCTGCGGAGAGATGCGGCCAGAGCATGACGATGACGCCGCAAAACCCGATCAGAACTGCCGTCCAGCGATAGAGCCGGACGACTTCTCCCAGCAGCAGCGCGGCCAGAACGACGCTGAAGAGGGGCGCGGCGAACGAGATCGCGGTTGCGTCCGGCAGCGGAAGGGTCGTCAGGCCGGCGAAGCCAAAGAACATGCCCATCGAGCCGATGAGCCCGCGCTTGATGTGCCCGATCCGGTTGGTGGTGGAGAAAGCCGTCGCCAGTTTCCCGATCATCGCCATCCAGACAAAGACCGGGATAAGCGCGAAGAAAGAGCGGCAGAACACGACCTGTCCGACCGGAAAGGTGGTGCCGGCGGGCAACAGGGTGCCGACAATCTTCACCGAGGCCCCCATGCAGGAGAAGGCGAAAGCCGAGGCCAGCTTGAAGAGGATGCCAACAAGCGGACGCGAAGGCGGCATCGACGACGGATTGTCATCCGCCGGAGGAGATTTGTCGGAAACAGGCATTGCGGTCAGGGACTGTGTTGAGCCGCAACAATAGGGCGTTCGACGAGCGGAGCAACGGCAAATCGTCGCCGAACCGTATTTTGTATGCGCTAGATTCCGCGCTTCTAGCGGAAGGCGCGCAGTTTTTCTTCCGTCGAGAGCCCGTCATAAGGCCCCGGCTCGGCGATTGCGGCGGGCAGGGCCGCTTCACTGGCCTTGGGCGCGGATTCCGCGCGGACGGATTTCTTCGAGGGGGCGGGTTTTGTCGCAGTGGATGGGGGAAGGACTTCGGCAGGCGTGTCGAGATGCAGCAGATCCGCGCCCACCATTGTCGGTTCGTGGATCTCCTCGGCCGGAACGAAGAAATCGAAAGCGTCGTCGATTTCCGCCTGATATGCGTCGCTCATCCAGATGTCGGCCGCGCTGTTGGCGGGCTTGGGACGTTCCTCAAGTTCGCCGATCATGCGCTCGTCGGCATGGAAATCCTCGGCAAGCCCCGTGGCTTCGAGGATGCCTTTGATCTGGAGATCGATGAAGGTCATCGTCTCGACGACCTTGCGGATGCGCTGGGCGGTGAGATCCTGAAAGCCACAGGCAGTGTAGATCTCGGTGGCGCAGTGATCGAGCAGGTCGCACTCGTTTTCGTTGCCCTCGCGCATGGTCCAGGCGTATTCCTGCACGCGCTCGGCGGCGGAGAGGATCGCCTGCGTCGCCTGTTCCGTCGTGTCGACCACGGCGGAGAGTTCGGTCGAGGCCGAGCCGTAATGCGAGGCCGAAGGGGTGTCCGGCTGGATGGCACGGATGTCGCGTTCGGCCTGCGCCAAAGCACGGGCCATTTCGAGAATCTGGTTCTGAAGCCTGTCAGCGGAGGGCGAGGGGCCCTGACGGACGCCGAGCGAGCGTTGGAGGCGATCGATCGCTTCTAGAACCAGTTCGGTTTCGGCGTGGCGGTGGCGACGGGCATATTCGGCTAGAAACCAGCGTCCCCGGCTGGTTTCCATTACAGCCGCCTCGATCTGCTCGTAGGCGCGTTCGTCATCCGGCGGTTTGACGATCATCGAGGACATGCTGAAATCCGGGTTGGCCGCAAACAATTCCCTTGGCGCAAAGGCAAGGCGGGAGCATGAGGGAAATGGGTTAACAGGGTCTTATCCGGCACTCCGCTTCGCTTGCCGCGCGGGACGCCGGATGTTAGCTGAAAGGTTCGGAGGCGGAACGAAGGCGGCGGTC
>DAORNC010000122.1:3775-6017 GCA_035440785.1 Rhabdaerophilum sp.
GCGTTGGCGCCGATGCGGCCGGTAACGGGCGTGCGGGCGTTCTCCAGTTGTCCGGCACGTGGAACGCCGGTCATGCCCCCGATCTCGAACATCTGCTCGCGGTTATTGCCAGGGAAACGACAGGGCACCCGGTTGGGATTCCGGTCATCGTCGAGTGCAGCGGCATCCTTCTCCTTGATACGTTGGGCAGTCACCTTCTTCAGAAGGTGAGGGCGGCGCTTTCAGCGGATGGGCGGGCTGTCGTTCTTCAGGGGCTCTCGCCGGAGCGGCAGGCGCTGGTCGAGGAAGTGGCGCTGCCTCCTCGATCGAAGGACGGCAAGGGGCAGGATGCCGGGGCCTATGGCATGCTGGCCGATATCGGCGAGGCGGTCGTCGATGCTGGCAAGGACCTTTCGAGTGGTGTCGCTTTTTTCGGGGCGACCGTTGTTGCGCTCGGCAAACTGCTGACCGGCCGGGCCCGGCTGAGGCTTCCGGCGGTCGTGACGCAGCTTGAACGGGTGGGCCTGCGCGGCGTGCCGATCATCGCGCTGATTTCTTTCCTCGTCGGCGCGATCATCGCCCAGCAATCGATCTTCCAGTTGCGCACCTTCGGGACGGTGCACTTCGTTGCGGATCTGCTCGGCATTCTGGTGCTGCGCGAACTCGCGGTCCTGCTTACCGCGATCATGATCGCCGGCCGTTTGGGCTCTTCGTTTACGGCTGAACTTGGCTCGATGAAGATGCGGGAGGAGGTCGACGCGCTCGAGACGATGGGGCTCGATCCGCTGGAAGTACTGGTGCTGCCGCGCATTCTGGCTCTCATCATCGCGCTGCCGCTGCTGACGTTTCTCGCGTCGATGGCTGGCATCGCCGGCGGAGCGCTTGTCGCCTTCTTTTACGGCGGGGTGAGCTACGAGGTGTTCTTCAGTCGCCTCCAGAACGCCATTGGCTTCAATACCTTCATGGTGGGGATGATCAAGGCACCGTTCATGGCGCTGGTGATCGGCATCATCGCCTGCATAGAGGGGTTTGCGGTGCGCGGGAGCGCCGAGTCACTCGGCAGCCACACCACGGCTTCGGTGGTGAAAGCTATCTTCATCGTGATCGTCGTGGACGGGTTGTTCGCGATGTTCTTCGCGGCCATCGATTACTGAGGCGGCGATGAGCGATTTTTCCAGCTTCTCCGAGGACAGCGAGTTCCAGAACCCGATCCCGGTCGGCCAGACGATCATCGAGGTGCGCGATCTCTCGGTCGGCTTTGGTGAGCGCCTCATCATGAACGGGTTGGAACTCGACGTTCGGCGCGGGGAGATCCTCGGCGTGGTCGGTGCCTCGGGCACCGGCAAGTCCGTTCTCCTGCGGACGATTATCGGGCTCGTGAAACAGCGGCGCGGGACCGTGAAGGTGTTCGGCCACGATATGAGCACCGTCAGCGAGAAGCGCCGGCGACTGATCGAGCGGCGCTGGGGTGTGCTGTTCCAGCATGGTGCGCTGTTCTCGTCGTTGACGGTGAAGCAGAACATCCAGTTTCCGATGCGTGAGCACCTCAAGCTCTCCGAGGACCTGCTTGAGGAGATGGCGATGGTGAAGCTCAAGCTCGTCGGCTTGAAACCCGAGGCTGCCGAACGGTTCCCGTCCGAGCTTTCCGGCGGCATGATCAAGCGTGCTGCGCTGGCGCGCGCACTGGCACTTGATCCCGAAATCGTCTTTCTGGATGAGCCGACCTCTGGGCTCGACCCCATCGGTGCCGGCGATTTTGACGAGTTGATCGCCACGCTCCAGAAAACTTTGGGCCTCACCGTTTTCATGGTAACGCACGACCTCGACAGTCTCGCCGGGATTTGTGACCGGATCGCCGCACTCGGCGATGGCAAGGTGCTTCGCGAGGGGACGCTTGACGAAATGAAGGCCCAGCCGCACCCTTGGCTTCAGGCTTATTTCAACGGCGCGCGGGCGCGTGCCAGCCATATTCATGCGCCGCCGGGCGCGAAACAGACCGGGTAATCACGCATGGAGAACCGCGCGAATTACGCCCTTGTGGGACTTTTCACGCTGGCCGTCATCGCCGGCGCGTTCGCGTTCGTCTATTGGTTCAAGCGCGCCGGAGAGCAGGGCGACCGGCGTGCGTATCGCGTCGTATTTTCGGGCTCGGTCTCAGGGCTTTCGAAGGGGTCGGTCGTGCGGTTCAACGGCCTTCGCGTCGGTGAGGTGACGGACATGGAGATCATGCCGTCAGACCCCTCGAAAGTAGTGGCTGTGATCC
>DAORNC010000122.1:6027-8300 GCA_035440785.1 Rhabdaerophilum sp.
GTCGATTCCGCGACGCCGATGAAGGTCGATACCAAGGCTCGCCTCGAATCGCAGGGATTGACCGGCGTCGCGTCGGTGCAATTGAGCGGCGGTGCCGGCAACTCCGACGATCTCAAGCCTTCCGGCACCGACAAAATGCCGATCCTTTTTGCCGATCGATCGGATTATCAGGATATTCTCGAAACCGTGCAGCGGCTTTCTGGCAAGATCGATAGCTTCCTTACGCGCGCGGATTCGCTGCTCGAGAAGAGCGAGGGGCCCATGCTCTCAACCATCCGCAACGTCGAAGCGTTCTCGAAGGCGCTCGGTGACAATTCCTCCGGCGTTGCTTCGTTTCTCTCGAATGTCGGAGAGATGAGCCAGAAGGTCGGCTCGCTTTCAACCCGGATCGAGAAATTTGTCGATCAGGCTGAGGCGCTCGTGAAGGCGGTGGATGTCGCCAGCGTCACCAGGACGGTCGAAAACGTGACGAAGTTCACCGAGGCGCTGGGTGACGGCAAGGAGAATTTGACGAAGCTTCTCTCCGATTCGGCGGAGCTTGCTCGCAGCCTCAACGCGAGTGCTGCGAAGCTCGACACGGCGCTCGATGAAGTGGCGCGTGTGGCGAAATCCATCGATTCGGCCAAACTCGGCTCGACGCTGGAAGGCGCGCAGAAATTTGCCGATGCGCTGGGGCGCAATGCCGACAGTGTCGATTCCACAATCAAGGAAATCGCCCGCATTGCCGACAAGGTGGGGCAGGCGGCGAACCGGCTCGACAATGTGATGGCCGGCGCCGAAAACTTCCTCGGCGGCGGGCAGGACGGGCAGACGACGGGGATGATGAAGGAGATCACCGAAGCCGCGAAGGCGATCCGCATTCTTGCCGCCAATCTCGATAAGCGCACGGTGGAGATCACCGCCGGCATCAACCGTTTCACCGGGCCGGGGCTTCGCGACATCGAGGCGTTGGCGGCGGAATCGCGCAAGGCGGTGGGTGATCTTTCGCGCGCGGTTCGTTCGTTGGAGCGCAATCCCCAGCAATTGCTGTTCGGCGGGCGTTCCAATATTCCCGAATATCGGCGATAACCGTGGCCGCAAACGAATGACGGATCGGCGTGGTGGCGAGTAGAGGACGTAAAGGCGGGACGGACAGGCTGCGCATGGCTGTGGCCGGCCTTGTCATGCTTGGCACGGGCCTTCTGGTCGCGGGCTGTTCGTCCGGCGCGGCGCCTGCGACCTTCGATCTCACGGCGCCGAGAGAGGGCGTGGCCAGCGCGCAGGGGCGCGGGCTTCTGGTTGTCGCCGAACCGCAGGCGCTTCAGGCGCTCGATTCCCAACGGGTCGTCATCATGGCGGGTGGCGGCATCGCATATCTGCCGGACGTGCAATGGGCCGATCGCCTGCCGAAGCTCCTCCAGACGCGGCTGATCCAGACTTTCGAGAACGGTCGCCGTATTCGCGCCGTCGGTCGGCCCGGCGATCGGCTGGTGCCGACGGCACAGCTCAATTCCGAGATACGCCAGTTCGGGATCGACGAACGGACGGGTGAGGCGGTGGTCGAGGTCTCGGTCAAGATCGTCAACGACCGGACCGGGCGCATCCTCGCGGGTGAAGTGTTCACAAGCCGGGTGCCCTCCGGCGGCGCGACGACCGGTGCCGGAGCCATGGCGACGCTCGATCTCGCTGCGCAAGCGCTCCTGCGCAATATCGTGCGCTGGACCTCGGCGCGGATCTGACGCTTTCCATATTCGTTCCCCTAAACAAGACGGCCCCATTGGAGGGGCCGTCTCGCGTTCATTCAGGAAGGCTCGGGGCAGGTCAGTCGAACCGGCCAGCCGCGTGCGCCAGCATCGTATAAACCTTGCCGGTTTCCGAGGTCAGATAGGTGCGGGCCACCATGGAATCGCGGTCGTCGCCCGCAACCTCGGCCAGCAGGCGCTCGAACTGGTCGATATAGGCATCGACCGTGCGGCGGAACTCGGGATCGCGCTGGTAGCGCCGGCGGACATCGTCATAGGCTTCCTGGCCCTGTAGCGTGTAGAGCCGGCGAGTGAAGACGTTGCGTTCGCCCTTGCGGTAGCGATCCCAGAGTTCGACCGCCGCCTCATGATCGATCATCCGGGCGATATCCACCGAAAGGGAATCGAGCGATTCGATCCGGTTGGCCGAAGCGGCCTCCGGCTGGCGGCTCCGGGCAGGTGGCGGCGCCGTTTCGTCGCCGGAGGCACGCTCGAGAAGGCCGCTGAGCCAGCTCCCTCCCGTGCCGCGCGAGGGCGCCGGGGTCGGCGCTG
>DAORNC010000123.1:0-8248 GCA_035440785.1 Rhabdaerophilum sp.
AGCCCGGCGAAGAGGTTGGCGATCCACTCTTCGTGCCGCTCCGCCATCGCCTTGAACTGGCGACGTCCGAGCGCAGTGAGGGAAATGACCTGCACGCGACGGTCATGCGTGGCGGGGCGTTTGTCGACAAGGCCATCTTCCACCAATCCGGCAACGACAGTGGTCACGTTGCCGTTGGAGACCATCAGGCGCTGGGAGACTTCGCCGACCGTCATTCCGGTTGCGGACTTCTCCAGCTGCGCCATCAGGTCGAAGCGCGGCAGCGTGGTACGGAATTCCTCGCGCAGCGCCCGGCGGATCTCACGCTCGATCATCGTCGAGCAGGTGAGCATCCTGAGCCAGAGCCTCAATTCGTCCTTATGGTCGCCGGGTCGTTCGGTGGCTTTGGTCTCGCGATCCAGCGCGGGAGCAGGAACATCGGTGCCGGACGCGGCGGAAAACGGGGATGCCATCAGAATTCTCCGCCGTTGATGAGAAGCGATTGGCCATTCACCGCCCCGGCTCCTTCCCCGCAAAGATAAAGAACCGCCTCCGCCACCTCATGTGGCTCGATCAGCCGCCCGCGGGGGTTGTCGACCGCGAAACCGGCTTTGGCGGCCTCGGCGCTGATGTTGCCGCGCGCGGCCATCGCGGTTGCGGCCCTGCCGATGAGGTCGGTATCGGTGAAGCCGGGGGAAACGGCATTTGCCGTGACACCGCTGCCCGCGACTTCCAAAGCCAGCGAGCGCACGAGACCGAGAACCGCATGCTTCGCGGCGGCATAGGCGCTCGTGTTGCGATAACCGCGATGCGCGGCCGTTGAGGCCACCGCGATCAATCGGCCAAAACCGGCGGTGCGCATTGTGGGAAGAGTGGCATGAAAGGTGGTCACGGTCGCGATCAGGTTCAGATCGAACATGCGATGGAAGAAGGCTGCGTCGGTTCGCTCGAATCGGGCGGTTTCCGCGCCGCCTGCATTCGCGATCGCAATATCGAACGGGCGATCGCCGGCAAGTCGGGCGATGGCGGCGCGAAAAGCGGTCTCGTCGCAGACATCCGCAGCGAACCCCGAGCGCGCGACACCATCGGCCAATGCCTTCTCGACACCGGCCGGATCGCGCGCGATGATCGCGACCTCCGCGCCGGCGTCGGTCAGCCGGGCCGCGATGGCGCGACCGATACCGCGACTGCCGCCGGTGACGAGCGCACGCCGTCCTGAGAGTTGTCCGTTCGCCATGCCAATTCCTTTAACGAGCGTATTATTTCATATTCAAAGGAATTGTCCAGCAGCGTGCGGCAGTGATGCGGCTGGTTGTGAATTTTGGAAATTAAATCGATTATAATCATATACATAATGTATTATATTCCGAGAGATTCGTCCGCTGATATCTGGCGGTATCATGCCCTATTGCATCTGAAATATTTCAAGCTTAAAATGAATTTCGTTGCCGAAATCCGAGAGGTGTCCGATGCGTGTCGCAGTCGTGGGAGGCGGGCCCGCCGGGCTCTATTTTTCGCTTCTGATGAAGCGGGATTGGCCAGCGATCGAGATCACAGTTTACGAACGGAACCGGCCGGACGATACCTTCGGCTTCGGGGTGGTGTTCTCGGACCAGACGCTGGAAACGTTCCGCGAAACTGACTTTCCCTCGTATCGCGCCATTGCCGACAGCTTCGCCTACTGGGACGATATCGAGATCCACTTCAAGGGAACGACGCATCGTATCGGCGGCAACGGCTTCTGTGGCTGTTCGCGCCACACCTTGCTCGACCTCCTGCAAAAGCGGGCCGAGGCGCTCGGCGTGAAGCTGGTGTTCAACAAGGAAATCGAGGACTACGGGCAGCTTTCGGCAGACTATGATCTTGTTATCGCGTCGGACGGCATCAACAGCCGTGTCCGCGAGACCTACAAGGACCATTTCAAACCGAAGATCGAGCTGCGCCCAAACCACTTCGCCTGGATGGGTTCGACCCGACCGTTCGATGCCTTCACGTTCTTCTTCCGCGAGACCGAGCACGGCATCTTCATCGCTCATTGCTACCAGTATGAGGCGGGGCGCTCGACCTGGGTGATGGAGACCGATCCCGAGACGTTCCGGCGCGCGGGGCTCGGCGAGATGGACGAGACGACCTCGGCGCGGTTCCTCGAAAACGTATTCCGCGAGGAGTTGCAAGGCCATCCGCTCATCATCAACCGATCCTACTGGCGGAATTTCCCGGCGATCCGCTGCGAGCGTTGGGTAAAGGACAACATCGTCATCATGGGCGATGCGAAGGCATCGGCGCATTTCTCGATTGGTTCGGGTACCAAGCTGGCGATGGAGGATGCGATCGGGCTCCACCGGTCGTTTCACGCCAAGGGGCTTGACGTGCGGGCGGCGATCGAACACTACGAATCCGCGCGCCGTGAGGATGTCGAGAAAACCCAGCATGCCGCCGAAGTCAGCCTCGTGTGGTTCGAAGATCTGAAGCGGTTCTGGAATTTCCCGGCGCTGCGCTTCGTGTTCGGGCTGATGACGCGCTCGAAGGCAATCACCTACGACAATCTCGCGCTTCGAGCGCCGGCCTTGGTCGCGGCGGTTGATGAGCTGGTGGCGGATGAAATCGGAGCGGAAGCGAAGTATCGCCCGGACGGAACGCCCGTGCCGCCGATGTTCCAGCCGTTTTTCTTACGTGAGATGAAAATCGAGAATCGCGCCGTCGTCTCGCCGATGTGCCAGTATTCGGCTGAAAATGGCCTCATCAACGATTGGCACGTGATGCACTACGGTGCCCGCGCGACCGGCGGTGCCGGGCTTCTTTTCACCGAGATGGTCTGCGTCTCGGAAGACGCGCGCATAACGCCGGGCTGCGCAGGGCTCTACACCGACGCGCAGGAGGCGGCGTGGAAACGCATCGTCGAGTTCACGCATCGGCATTCGAAGGCGAAGATCGCGCTCCAGCTCGGCCATGCCGGGAGAAAGGGCGCGAGCAAGCTGATGTGGGAAGGGATGGATCGCCCCTTGTCGCAAGGCGCGTGGCCGATCATCTCCGCCTCGCCCTTGCCCTACTACCCGGAAAGCCAGGTGCCGCGCGAGATGACGCGTGCCGACATGGATCGCGTGGTGTCGGATTTCGTCGCGGCGGCGAAACGCGGTCTTCGGGCCGGGTTCGACATGCTCGAACTCCACTCGGCGCACGGCTATCTGCTCGCGAGCTTCCTGTCGCCCCTCACCAACCACCGCACGGACGAACATGGCGGCAGCCTCGAAAATCGGCTGCGCTATCCGCTCGAAGTGTTCCGTGCCTTGCGCGCGGTCTGGCCGTCCGAGAAGCCGATGTCGGTCCGTATCTCGGCGACGGACTGGAAGGCGGGGGGCATCACGGGGGCGGAATCAGTCGCCATCGCGGAGGCCTTCGCGCGGGAAGGCTGCGACCTGATCGATGTGTCCACGGGGCAGACGGTCAACGATTCCGCGCCGGTTTATGGACGCATGTTCCAAACGCCTTTCTCGGATCGAATCCGGAACGAAGCAAAGGTCGCGACTATGGCGGTCGGTGCCATCACGGATCAAATGAACACCATCGTTGCCGCTGGGCGCGCCGATCTCGTCGCGTTGGGGCGGCCGCATCTCGCTGATCCGGCGTTTACCCTGCGCGCTGCGGCCTGGTATCAGGCGGATATCGCGCAGCCGAAGCAATATCTCGCCGGCAAGGCCCAGATCTACCGCAATTCCGAGCGCGAGCGGGCGGACCTGACCGAGCTGAAGCTCAAGGCTCGCCCCATATCGCATGCGCAAATGCCGGCGGCCGAATAGCCGCCGGTTGGTTGCGCTCGCGCGTGGCGTCAATGCCGCCGGATTTTGTCCGCCTCCGGAAATCCAACGCGATTTTGGGGATTGTTTTTGCCGGGTCGCCGGGAGAGAAAGGCGCGATGAGCACGCTCCTGCGCCACAAGACTCTTCCGGCCGCGATCGCCGATGCGCTCCGCAAGGCGATTCTCGGCGGTGAACACAAGGCCGGCGACCAACTCCGGCAGGACCGGCTTGCCGAGACCTTTGGCGTGAGCCGCATCCCTGTGCGCGAGGCGCTGATCCAACTCGAGTCCGAAGGGTTCGTCGTAATGGTGCCGCACAAGGGGGCGGTGGTGACGGGCCTCTCCCGCGCGGAAATCGACGATGTCTTCGATCTTCGTGCGTTACTGGAGCCCCGACTGATGCGGCATTCGTTGCCCCATCTCACGACGGAGGATTTCGAACGGCTGGAGGCCCAGGCGGGACAATTCGCGGCTGCACTTGCTTCCGGCGACGGCGAGGAATGGGGGCGGCTCAACGCCGCATTCCATCTCGCGCTCTACGCGAAGGCGGGGTTGCCGCGCACGCTCGCAACCGTCGTTGGCCTGCTGCAGACGAGCGAACGCTACACGCGGTTGCAATTGTCAGATCCGGCGCGGCTTGAACGCGCGATGAAGGAACATGGCGCGTTGGTCCAGCTATGCCGACGCGGTGCGACGGAGGATGTGACAAAGCTCCTGGTCGAGCACATCGAAGCCGTCCGGCGTGACCTGTTGGTGCTCGTCATGCCGTAACGCGCGGTTTGTCGTAGCACGATTTCCAGCTATGTCTTCCCGATGAGCGTTGGACTGATTGCCCTTCTCGATGATGTTGCCGCGCTGGCCAAGGTTGCTGCGGCCTCTCTTGACGATGTTGCTGCGCAGGCGACCAAGGCTGGCGCCAAGGCGGCCGGCGTCGTCATCGACGATGCTGCGGTGACGCCGCGCTATGTCACCGGCTTTTCCGCGAAGCGCGAGGTGCCGATCGTCGGGCGGATCGCCCTTGGCTCGCTCCGCAACAAGCTGGCCATCCTGCTGCCGGCGGCGCTGCTGCTGAGCTATTTCGCGCCCTGGACAATCAATCCGCTTCTGATGCTGGGTGGCGCATTTCTTTGCTACGAGGGCGCGGAAAAGGTCTACGAAACCATCGCGCCCGAGAGTGCGCACGAGCACGAGGCCTGTGTCGAGACCATCTCGTTCGATGCAACGAGCGTCGAGGAAGAGAAGATCGCGAGCGCAATCAAGACCGACTTCATTCTCTCGGCCGAGATCATGGCGATCACGCTTGGCGCAGTGCCGGAACAGAGCCTCATGATGCAGGCGGCCGTGCTGGCGCTGGTGGGTATCGGGATCACGGTCGCGGTCTACGGCGCGGTCGCGCTGATCGTGAAGGCGGACGATGCCGGTGTCTATCTGGCACGAATCGAGAGGCCTGGCGGGCTTGGCGATGCGATCCGTGCGCTCGGGCGGGCAATGGTGAAGGGAATGCCGTTCCTTCTCGCTGCGCTCGGCATTGTCGGCACGGCAGCGATGATCTGGGTTGGCGGCGGGATCATCCTGCACGGCATGGAGATCGCGGGAGTCGGTGGGCCCGCCCATTTCGTTCACGCATTGGCCGATCAGGCCGGCGATATGGCGCCTGTCGCCGAAGACGCCATTGAATGGCTCGTTTCAGCCGCGCTCGCCGGTGCTTTCGGGCTGATCCTCGGTTGCGTCCTGATCCCGGTCGTCAGTTATGTTGTGGCACCGGTCTGGCGCGCAGCGAAGCGGCTTCTCGGCAAGAGAATCCACTCGCGCGTTGCAGGGTGATCACCGTCAGGCTGTGAGAGCGTTCATCGTCAGAAGCTGGTAGGTGGCGACCGGCTCGTCAGCCGCGTTGGTGATTTCCACGTCCCATCGCACCTCACCGTATTGATCGTTGCGCGGCATCTTCGATTTTACTGTCAGGCGCACCTTGATGGCCTCGCCCGGTTCGACCGGCTTAAGGAAACGGAGGCTGTCGAGGCCGTAGTTCGCCAGCACCGGCCCGCGTGCTGGTTCGACGAACAGTCCGGCGGCGAACGAGAGCAGCAGATAGCCGTGCGCGACCCGTCCGGGGAAGAACGGATGTCCCTTCACCGCCTCGGCGTCCATGTGGGCGTAGAAGGTATCGCCGGTAAATCGCGCGAAGTGCTCGATATCCTCCAGCGTGACGACGCGTTCCTTCGAGCGGAAGCTCTGCCCGATCGCAAGATCGCCGAAGGCATAACGGAACGGGTGCTGTTCACGCGTGATTTCGGGCGCGCCGCGTGTCCAGCTTTTGAGTGTCTGCGTGAGGAAGGCGGGGGAACCTTGCAGGGCGATTCGGCGCAGGTGATGGCGCACGGAGCGCATTCCGCCCAGTTCCTCGCCGCCCCCCGCGCGACCGGGGCCGCCATGCACGAGATGCGGCATCGGCGAACCGTGCCCGGTCGATTCCCTCGCGCAGTCGCGATCCAGCACCAGCATCCGGCCGTGGAAGGCGCCGGCGCCGAAAATCACCTCACGGGCGACCTCCTGATCGTGCGTCACCAGCGAACCGACAAGACTGCCTTCGCCGCAATTGGCGAGGTTGATCGCCTCGTCGAGCGAGCGATAGGGGAGTATGGTCGCCGCGGGGCCGAAAGCCTCGCAGGCATGAACCTTTGCCGCCGTGCGGGCGTCGGCGCGCAACAACACTGGCGCGAGGAAGGCGCCGCCCGTGTTGGCGCCTGTCGGGCCGCCCGCTGACGGATCGCCGAAGACGATCTCGCTTTCGCTGGCCAGCTCGGCGATGCGGGCACGGACATCCTCGCGTTGCGCGAGCGAGGCGAGAGGGCCCATGCGCGTGGTTTCGAGGCGCGGATCGCCCACCGTGATCTTGCCGAGACGGGCGATCAATGCTGCCTGGACTTCATCCGCGACCGCCTGCGGCACGAGAATGCGGCGGATGGCGGTGCATTTCTGGCCCGCCTTCACTGTCATCTCGCGCACGACCTCGCGGATGTAGATATCGAATTCCGGCGTGTCGGGCGTCGCATCAGGGCCGAGGATCGAGCAGTTGAGAGAATCGCGCTCGGCGACGAAGGGGATCGCGTTGCGCAGGATCACGGGATGGCTTTGCAGCCGCGTCGAAGTTTCGAGCGAGCCTGTGAAGCCGACCACGTCCTGCCCGGTGAGATGGTCGAACAGGTTCTGTACCGAACCGGCGATGAACTGAAACGCGCCGTCCGGCAGGATACCACTTTCCACGATCAGACGCGCCGCCTTCTCGGCGAGGAAGGCGCCGGTGGTTGCCGGCTTCACGATCACCGGCATCCCCGCAAGGATCGCCGGGGCGAGTTTCTCAAGCATCCCCCAGATGGGGAAGTTGAACGCGTTGATGTGCACCGCAACGCCCTGCCGGCTGATATAGGCGTGCTGACCGAGGAAGCTCCCGGTTTTCGACAGGGCCTCCACGTCACCGTCAACGATGAAGGTCTCGTTCGGTAATTCGCGGCGCGCCTTCGAGCACAGGGCGAAGACCGTGCCGATACCGCCTTCGATGTCGATCCAGCCATCGTTGCGGGTTGCGCCGGTATCGAAGGAAAGCGCGTAGAGCACTTCCTTGTGTTCCATCAGGTGCTGGGCGACGCGCTTCAGCAGGGCCGCACGCTCATGAAACGTGAGCTTGCGTAGCACCGGCCCGCCTTTGGACCGGGCGTAGGCCAGCGCGGCCGCCATGTCGATGCCATCGGAATTGGCGAGCGCGATCGTCTCGCCCGTGATGGCACTGGCGATTTCCGCCGGTTGACCGGTTCCGGCGACCCAACGCCCTTCGACAAAGCTCCTGAGACGTTCCATCGTTTCCTCCGCCGGTTTTTCGGTCGAGATCTTCACCGTGAGATATTAATTGACCAAACGGTCAGCTAATGCAACTCTCCCGGTCATCGGTAATCGCTTGCAAGAAGGCGAGGTGGGGAGGGACGATGAGCGAAACGATCAGGGTCGAGGTCGAGGGTGGCGTGACCATCATCACGCTCAACCGCCCGGACAGGCTCAACAGCTTCAATCTTGAGATGCACGGGGCCTTTGGTCAGGCGCTCGACGAGGCGAGCAGTAATCCGGATTGCCGTGCGGTGTTAATTACCGGCTCCGGGCGCGGTTTCTGCGCCGGGCAGGACCTTTCAGACCGCGCTGTCGCACCAGGCGGGACATCCCGCAACGATCTCGGGGAAAGTCTTGAGAAGCGCTACAACCCGCACGTCCGCAAGATGCGCAACATGGCGAAGCCGGTTGTCGTCGCGGTCAATGGCGTCGCGGCCGGCGCTGGTGCAAATCTCGCGCTGCACGGCGATATCGTGCTGGCGGCGCGGGGCGCGAAGTTTATCCAGTCTTTCGCCAAGATCGGCCTCCTGCCCGATTCCGGTGGAACCTGGACGTTGACGCATTTCCTCGGCGAGGCGCGCGCCAAGGGCCTCG
>DAORNC010000124.1:0-7824 GCA_035440785.1 Rhabdaerophilum sp.
GACGATTTTCATAGGGCATCCCCTCGCAGTGAATGAAACTGATGGGACGGCTCAAGCGGCATCTCGATCTCATCGAAAAGCTGATGGGCGCGCTGCTCGTCGCGACCGGCATCCTGTTTCTTACCGGTTCGATGCCCCAGATCGCCAATTGGCTGTTGTCGACGTTCCCGGTTCTTGGTCAGATCGGCTGACCGCAAGCGGAGGTTACCATGTCACGGCTTCCCGATCGTAGATCTGTCCTCGTCGGCGGCTTTGCTCTCGCCACCGCACCGACCTTTGCTCGCGCCGCCGGCACTCTTGGCGAGGACGGGCTTTACCATCAGGACTGGTTTATCGACAGCTTCCTCGATCTGTCGGAGGACCTTGCGGCAGCGAACGCCAGGGGCAGGCGCTTCGCCGTGCTCTGGGGCCTCAAGGGATGCCCGGCCTGCAAGAAGATGCACGAGATCCACTTCCAGGATGCCAACATCGTCGATTACATCAAGGCGCACTTCGACATCGTCCATCTCAACATCATCGGGGCGAAGGAAGTCACGGATTTCGATGGCAAGAAACTCGGCGAAAAGGCCTTTGGCCAGCATTACAGCATCCGGACGACGCCGAGCCTGCAGTTCTTCCCCAAATCGACCGAGGGAATGGCCGCGCTCGATCCGCTCAAGCGCGAAGTGGCGCGGATGCCCGGCCTGCTCGATCCGAAGCCGTTCCTGGCAATGTTCCGGTTCGTTGCAGAGGAAGGATACGCGAAGATGCCCTTCACGGATTGGCTGAAAAAACAGGGCGCCTGAAATCAGCCGTGACCGCTGTGCATCAATCGGATGCGGCGGACGACATAAGCCATCGCCAGCACGACGAGCGGCACGGAAATGCCAATCGCGAGATCGATCGATAGCGGAAGCCACTTCGCTTCCTTTGCCGCCTTGAGAAGGTAGCCGACGAGACCCACGACGTAGTAGCTGATCGCCGCGATCGAAAGCCCCTCGACCGTCTGCTGGAGGCGGAGCTGGAGATGGGTGCGCTCGCTCATCGTCGAGAGCAGCGCGTTGTTCTGCTTGGCGAGTTCGACATCGATACGTGTGCGCAAAAGGCCGGATGCCCGCGTGAGGCGGGCGGCGAGATCGACAAGGTTCGCTTCCATCGTCTCGCAGGTGCGCAGGGCCGGCGCGTTGCGGCGCGCCAGGAAGGCCAGAATCGTCGGGGCGTCGAGCGTCGCCGGCGCCCCGAACCCCGTGAGACGGTCGTTGAGAATGGCACCGTAAGCACGCGTCGCGCCGAACCGGAACTTAGTGCGGGCGATCTCGGATTCGACGCGCGCCGTCATGTTGGTCAGGCGTGCGAGCAGGGCGTCGCCCTCCGGCAGGCTCTGCTGGTGCACGAGATCGCCCATCAAACCGGCGAGACCCACCTCGATCTCGCGGATCACCGGCCCGATCCGCTGCGCCTCCGGCAGACCGAGCAGCGCGAGGTTGCGATAAACCTCGATTTCCATGACGTCGCGCCCGAGCGAGCCGAGCCGGCGATCCGGCAGATCCCGGTTGATAAGCACGAAACGCACAAACCCCGATTCGTCTGGCACGAAATCCGACGCGACCTGCGCGCGCCCGCCTTCGAGATCAGAGATGGAGATGACGCCGGAGCGGACATGACTCAGGGCGGCATCGGCCTGCTCGGGACCGAGAATCGAGATATCCGCCGAAACAAGATGCGGGCCGGGCTGTTCGGGCAACGAGAGCGAACCGAGGAGTTCGCCGGCGCTCAGATCGAACCTTGCCGCCTCGCCGCGCAGCATGAAGACATAGGTCGTGAATTCAGTGTGCTCCTCCCAACGGAACAGACCTTCCTTCAGGATCATCCGGTGATGGCGAGCGCCAGCCGGCGCCGGTGCGGCACCGTGGGCGCGGGCGAAGGCGTCGAGCCGCTCGCGAAGTTTTTCGCCGGAGAGATCACCACGCAGGAAGGCGAGCGCCAAGACCCGCGACGGTGCTTCAAGCCTGAAAAACGGTCGCGCGTGCGCTTCCGAAAGGATCGCATGGCGGGCCAGATGCGGCGAGAAGGGCGGGGTCGAGGCAATGGTCAGCACGGGGAAGTCACTCAACAAGAAAGGGCGGAGAGAAAGCTCCCCGCCCTTTTTGCACGGTGTCGGTGCGAAAGGCTACCGCCTACTTGTTCACCGGAGAGGCCGGATCGAACAGCATCGCCGTCAGATCCTTCATCTGCTGCTCGGTCAGAAAACCGTGATAGCCGAAACGAGGCATGTTGGTGCAGGGCGCAGTGCCCATCGAGTTGTAGATCTTGGCATAAGCCGCTTTGGCTTCCTCGGGCTTGAACCCACGGTTCTTGCCGTAGAGGTGGAGCGAGGGGCCGAGCGTGCCGTAACTGACTTCCTGAAGGTCGAGCTGATGGCAGGCGTAGCAGTTGGCGCCATTGCTCATCGGCTTGTCGGTAAAGGTTCCACCGCGACCGTTGTTGGCGATCTTGAGACCGGACTTGTAGTCGCCCATCACGTTGCCGTCGGCGGGAAACTTGACCGTCGCGGCCTCGCGGGCCTTGATCTTGGCGAAATCGGCATCAGAGGGCTGATTGCGGGTCTCGGAGCAGATTTTCATCGTGTCGTCATAGGCGATGCGGCTTTCCCAACCCTCGGGGGTCTTGGGCCACATGGCCTTGGTGTATTTCTCGAGCGTCGCGGCATCGATGCCCTTGTCCTGCGCGAAGGCAGGAGAGGAGGCGATCAGAACAAGCCCGAGAGTGAAAGCGATCTTCTTCATGGTCATTCCTCCCTTCAGCGCTTGATCGACGGAACCTGAAGCTCGCCGCCGGCGGCCTGCTTCATCAGGAACACGGTGATCGCGGTCAGGCCATCGGAGAGATAGCCCGGTTCCGGCGCCCGCTGCTGGCGATAGCAGTCCCACAGGCGGTGCTGGAAGGTGCGAAGCTGGCCTTGTGAAACACGGTAGGTCGGCCACGATCCCATCGTCGCCTGCGCGTCCTTGCCCGGCTTGGAGAGATCCGGCAGGCCCTGGAGGCGGATGCGTTTACCCTCCTCGCCATGGCAGGTGGAGCAGGAGAAATCCAGGATGTCGCCACGCCGATAGAACAGCGCTTCGCCGACGGCGGCCGCCTCCTTCTCCTTGGCATGGTTGAGCTGCGGTTCGATCTTGAACCCGCTCGACTTGTTGGCGATGAAGGCGACAAGATCCTCCATGTCCGAGGTCTGGCCGGACTTGCCGAAGCGGCGCTTCTTGATGTCCGCGAGGTCAAGACCCTGGATCTTGTCCATGCAGAATGCGAGGCGCTGTTCGAGGTCCATCACCTTGTCCGCATCCGCGAAATAGCGCGGCAGCTTGGCGAAGGCGCCGTCGAGCTTGCCGGGCCCGATACCGAGATCGCAGGTCTCGAGGCTGACGTTCTTTGTGCCACGCTTGAGCGCCCAGAGCTGCTCACCGCGATCAACCGCGAGAAAACCCGGGTTCGACATCGGGTCGCTCATCATCTGGCGGTACTTCTCGAGTTCCTTTTCGGTATCGACCGCCTGCTGGGCCGAGGCTGCCCCTCCCCAGCCGACCGCGCACGCCACGAGCGCCGCGAAAACCGCGAGTTTCCTTCTCATTCCATTTCCTCCGTCCCTGCGGTTGGGATTGGTGCCGACCACCCCTCCGCCTTGTTTTCAACGCTTGAACCGGTTCGGGAAGGCCTGCTAGGCTTCCTATCCCCCTGCAACGACCGATCAGTAGACTTTACATTCACAAAAAACAATATATGGATATGTTCACCTTGCGGGAGGAAAGCGGGCGCCGTCAAGATGCTCTCGCAAAAAGAAACAAAGCCAAGGAGGAAGAGATGGCTCTTCGCACGATCGGGTCGCGTCGCGACACTCTGAAAGCCGGCGCTATCGGCGCTGTCGCGTTGGCGCTCGCGCCGCGCCTTGCCCACGCCGACGCCGCTGCGGTCGAGGCCGAGATCAAGAAGCTCTACGGCGACAAGAAGGGCGCGGAAGGCAAGGTCAAGCTCGATGTGCCGCAGATCGCCGAGAACGGGCTGGTCGTGCCGATCAACATCGAGGTCGAGAGCCCGATGACCGACAAGGACTTCGTGAAATCCGTCCATGTCTGGGCGGACGGCAACCCCTCGCCGGGCGTCGTGAGCTACACCTTCACCCCGGAATCGGGCAAGGCCTCGGCCTCCGCCCGCATGCGCCTCGCCACCACGCAGAACATCCTCTGCATCGCCGAAATGTCCGACGGCAAGCTCTTCACCGCCAAGTCGCAGGTGAAGGTCACCATCGGCGGCTGCGGCGGCTGAGTTCCCGATAACGGCACAACAATTCTGGTGAGGAAATCTCCATGAGCACGAAACCTACTCCCCGCGTCCGCGTTCCGGCCAATGCCAAGAAGGACGAGATCATCGAGATCAAGACGCTGATCAGCCACGAAATGGAATCGGGCCAGCGCAAGGGTTCGGATGGCAAGGTCATCCCGCGCAAGATCATCAACACGTTCACTGCTTCCTTCAACGGCAAGACGTTCTTCGAGGCCAAATGGGCCCCGGCGATCTCGGCGAACCCCTATCAGTCGTTCTTCTTCAAGGCCTCGCAGTCGGGTGAGTTTGCCTTCGCCTGGAAGGACGATGATGGCTCGACCTACGAGCACAAGGCCAAGCTGACCGTCGCCTGACAATAACACCGGCCTTTCGAGGCCGGCTTTCTTTTGCCCGCGTTTTAGCAATGGCGCGCAAACCGAGGGTTTGCGTGAACGGGAAGTCATGATCTCACGCCGCGAATTCCTTCAGGCGAGTGCCGCCGCCTCCGCCATCGTCACCGCCTCCGGGCTGGGTTCGCTCGGACGGCTCGCCGCCCAGCAGAAGCTGAGCGAGGCGGAGCTGATGAAGTTCGATCCGCTCGGCACGGTGACGCTTCTGCATGTGACCGACATTCACGCCCAGCTGGTGCCGCTCTACTTCCGCGAGCCTTCGATCAATCTCGGCGTCGGCGAGGTCAAGGGCAAGCCGCCGCACCTGACAGACGCGGAGTTTCGCGCGCATTTCAAGATCGCCGCAGGCAGCGCCGAAGCCCATGCGCTGACGAGCGAGGATTTCGTTTCGCTCGCGAAGAACTACGGCCGCATGGGCGGCATGGATCGCATCGCGCGCGTCGTCAATGCGATCCGCGCCGAGCGCGGGGCGGACAAGGTGCTGCTGCTTGATGGCGGCGATACTTGGCAGGGTTCATGGACCTCGCTCCAGACCAAGGGCCAGGACATGATCGATGTCATGAGCGCGCTCAAGGTCGATGCGATGGTCGGTCACTGGGAATTCACCTATGGCGCCGAGCGCGTTCTGGAAGCGGTGAAGGCGATGCCGATCGCCTTCCTCGGCCAGAACGTGCGCGACAATGAATGGCAGGAACCGGTGTTCGAGGGCCGCAAGGTGTTCGAGCGCGGCGGCACGAAGATCGCGGTCGTCGGTCAGGCCTTCCCGCGCCAGCCGATCTCCAACCCACGCTGGATGGTGCCCAAGTGGGAATTCGGCCTGCGCGAGGAGGAGCTCCAGAAGCAGGTCGAGGACGCCCGGGCCGAGGGTGCGGATATCGTCGTCTTGCTCTCGCACAACGGCTACGACGTCGATCGCAAGCTCGTCAGCCGCGTCAAGGGCATCGACATCGCACTGACCGCGCATACGCATGACGCGATGCCGGGTGTCATCAAGGTCGGCGAGACGATCATCGTCGCCTCGGGCAGCCACGGCAAGTTCGTCTCGCGCCTCGATCTCGATGTGAAGGACAAGAAACTCGCCGGCTTCCGCTACAAGCTGATCCCGATCTTCTCGGACGCCATCACGCCCGATCCGGCTATGAAGGCGATGGTCGAGAAAATCCGCGCCCCCTTCGCCAAGGATCTCGACCGCGTCATCGGCCAGACGGATTCGTTCCTTTATCGACGCGGCAACTTCAACGGCTCCTTCGACGATCTGATCTGTCAGGCGATGCTGAAGGAGCGAGACGCGGAAATCGCGCTCTCGCCGGGCTTCCGCTGGGGCGCCTCGCTCCTGCCAGGTGACAAGATCACCTTCGACGCGCTCGCGAACGCGACTGCCATGACCTATCCGAACTGCTACCGCACCGAGATGACCGGCAAGCAGATCAAGGACATGCTGGAGGACGTGGCCGACAACATCTTCCACCCGGATCCCTATTTCCAGGGTGGCGGCGACATGGTCCGCGTTGGTGGCGTCGGCTACACGATCGATGTTTCCAAGGAAATCGGCAGCCGCATTTCCGGCCTGACCGACCTCAAGCGCAAAGCGCCACTCGATGCGGACCGGAAATACGTCGTCGCTGGCTGGGCCAGTGTCGGCGAGAACGTTCAGGGCCCGCCAATCTGGGAAGTTGTCGAGAAATACGTCGCCGGCGTCAAGAACGTGAAACTGGAACAGAACGATGCGGTGAAGGTGCTGGGCGCCTGAGCCCACCCCGCCGCAAGCGAATGAAGAGGGAGCATGGTGCCATGGATCAGGGAAAAAACCTGAGAAGTCATGAGAAGAAAGGCGGGCAGAATCCGCAGCAAGCCCCGCAGCCGGATCTGAGCCGCCGTCGGTTTCTTGGCGCGGCTGGCGCCGGTGCCGCTATCGCGGCGTCCGGAAGCGCGGCCTTCGCGCAAGGCAAGCCCGATCCACTGATCACCGAGGTACAGGACTGGAACCGCTATCTCGGGGATAGCGTCGCCGCCCATCCCTACGGCAAGCCGTCGAAGTTCGAGGCGCATGTCGTGCGTCGCGACGTCGAATGGCTGACCGCGAGCCGCGAAAGCTCAATCAACTTCACGCCGATCCACGCGCTCGACGGCATCATCACGCCGAACGGCGTCTGCTTCGAACGCCATCACGGAGGCGCCCCGGAGATTGACCCGTCCAAGCATCGCCTGATGATCAACGGTCTCGTGGACAAGCCGCTCGTTTTCACGATGGAAGATCTCAAACGTTTTCCTGGCCGCACGAACAAGGTTTACTTCCTCGAATGCGCGGCCAACGGTGGCATGGAATGGAAGGGTGCCCAGCTCAACGGCTGCCAGTTCACCCACGGCATGATCCATAACGTCATGTACACCGGCATCCCGCTCAAGGCCTTGCTCGACGAGGCCGGCGTGAGGACCAACGGCAAATGGGTGATGCCGGAGGGCGCCGACAGCGCGGCCATGACCCGCTCGATCCCGATCGAGAAGGCCATGAAGGACTGCATGGTCGTCTGGGCGATGAACGGAGAGGCGCTCCGGCAGGAGCAGGGCTACCCGCTGCGCATTGTCGTTCCGGGCTGGGAAGGCAACATGTGGGTCAAGTGGCTGCGTCGCCTCGAGGTTGGCGATCAGCCTTGGCATCACCGCGAGGAGACGTCGAAATATACCGACCTTCTTGCCGACGGCCGCGCCCGCCGCTTCACCTGGATCATGGATGCTAAGTCCATCGTCACCAATCCCTCGCCGCAGGCCCCGCTCAAGCACAAGGGGCCGAATGTGCTGACCGGTCTCGCCTGGTCGGGTCGCGGCACGATCAAACGCGTCGATGTCACGATTGACGGCGGCAGGACATGGCAGACGGCGCGCATCGACGGGCCGGTGCTGCCGATGAGCCTGACGCGGTTCTATGTCGATTTCGACTGGAACGGGCAGGAACTGATGGTCCAGTCGCGGGCGATGGATTCGACCGGTTACGTTCAGCCCACCAAGGACGAGCTGCGCAAGGTGCGTGGACTCAATTCGATCTACCACAACAACGGCATCCAGACCTGGCTGGTCCGCGCCAACGGGGAGACGGAAAATGTCGAAATCTCTTAAGTGG
>DAORNC010000124.1:7957-8205 GCA_035440785.1 Rhabdaerophilum sp.
GGAATATCGACATCCGTCCCGACGGTCAGGGCCTGCCGGTTGGCAAGGGCAGCGTCAAGCAGGGGGAGGAGATTTATCTCGCCCAATGCGCGGTCTGTCATGGCGAGTTCGGCGAGGCTGTCGGCCGCTGGCCGGTGCTCGTCGGTGGTCATGGCAGCCTGAAGCACGAGAACCCGGAAAAGACCATCGGCTCGTACTGGCCGAATGTCTCGACGGTGTATGACTACATTCGCCGCGCCATGCCGTTC
>DAORNC010000125.1:0-2150 GCA_035440785.1 Rhabdaerophilum sp.
CGCTCGGGCTTTCCCATGCGCGGACGATGTTCCGGCACATCCTGCCGAACTGCCTCGCACCGGTGATCGTCATCGCAACCGTGCAGACGGCGCATGCCATCTCGCTGGAAGCGACGCTGTCGTTCCTGGGCGTCGGCTTGCCGCAGACGGAGCCCTCGCTTGGCGTGCTGATCGCGAACGGGTTCCAGTACATGCTTTCGGGGAAATACTGGATTTCGTTCTTTCCCGGTCTTGCGCTGCTCGTCACGATCGTCGCGATCAACCTCGTCGGTGACCGGCTGCGCGACGTTCTCAACCCGCGGCTGGAGAAGTGAGATGGCGACATCCGGTTCAGCCTGCCCCGTTCTCGCCGTCGAGAACCTCTCGACGCACTTCTTCACCCGCGACGGCGTGGTGAAGGCGGTCGACGGCCTTTCCTTCGATGTGATGCCCGGTGAAGTGCTCGGCCTTGTCGGTGAATCCGGCTCTGGCAAGTCGATCACCGGCTTCTCGATCATGGGGCTGATCGACCCGCCGGGGCGGATCGTCTCCGGTTCAATCCGGCTCAACGGCGAGGAGCTTGTCGGCCTCGATGACCGCGCGATGCGCAAGGTGCGCGGGCGCTCGCTGGCGATGGTCTTCCAGGACCCGATGATGACGCTCAACCCCGTCTTGCGGATCGATACGCAGATGATGGAGGCTGTGCAGGCACACGAAGCGGTTTCGGACAAGGCGGCGCGTGCGCGTTCAGCCGAGGTGCTGGCGATGGTCGGTATTCCTTCGCCGGAAGAGCGGTTGTCCGCCTATCCACACCAGTTCTCGGGCGGGATGCGCCAGCGCGTCGCCATCGCCATCGCGTTGATTCACCGACCCTCGCTCATCATCGCGGATGAACCGACAACCGCGCTCGATGTGACGATCCAGAGCCAGATTCTCGCGGAGATGCAGCGCCTTTGCTCGGAGAGCGGCACGGCGCTCGTCTGGATCACGCATGATCTCGCGGTCGTTGCCGGTCTCGCCGACCGCGTCGCCGTGATGTATGCCGGGCGCATCGCCGAGCAGGGCAAGGTCGATGATGTGCTTGACCGGCCGATCCACCCCTACACCCACGGCCTGATCGGCTCGGTGCCAGGCGCCAAGATGCATGGGGCGCGTCTCGCGCAGATCCCCGGCTCCACGCCTTCGCTCGGCCGACTGCCGCCCGGCTGCGCTTTCGCGCCGCGGTGTTCGCGCGCCGTCGCGCCTTGCGAGGCCGCTGCCCCGCCGATCGAAGTTGCGTCCGACGGTCGAGCCTATCGCTGCTACCGCCCGATCCTTGCCGAAGAGGTTGCCCGATGAGCGCGTCAGGCGAATTGCTGCGCGTGGAGCATGTCTCCAAACGCTTTGTGAAATCGGTCGATCTCGCGGGCCGGATCGCCAACAGGCTCGGCGCGAATAACCGGGAAACCGTGGTTCATGCGGTGGATAGCATCGATCTCTCGGTGGCTCCCGGCGAGGTGGTGGCGCTCGTAGGTGAATCCGGTTGCGGCAAATCGACGCTCGGCCGGGTGATCGCCGGTATTCACGATCCCACCGAAGGGAAGGTGTTCTGGCGAGGTGAGAACATCGCCACGATGGAAAGGGAAGCGCGGCAGGCTTTCACACTTGGCGTGCAGATGATCTTCCAGGATCCGATGTCCTCGCTCAATCCGCGGATCCGGGCCGGGGATATCGTTGGCGAGGCGCCGCGGGTGCACGGCCTCGTCGGTGCAAAGGACGAGGAGGATTACGTTGCCGGGCTGTTCCGGCAGGTTGGCCTCGACCCAGATTACCGACGGCGGTTTCCCCACCAATTCTCGGGCGGACAGCGGGCGCGTATCGGCATCGCGCGGGGGCTCGCAGTGAAGCCGGATCTCCTCGTGTGCGATGAAAGCGTCGCGGCTCTCGATGTCTCGATCCAGGCGCAGGTGCTGAACCTATTCATGGACCTGCGTGAACAGCTCGGGCTCGCCTATGTGTTCATCAGTCACGATCTCGGTGTCGTCCGGCATATCTCCGACCGGATTTTCGTGATGTACCTTGGGCGGGTGATCGAGAGCGGGCCAAGCGAGGCGATCTTCGCCGCGCCTCGCCACCCCTATACCCAGGCTTTGCTCGACAATGTGCCGCGGCTCGATGCGCGCAAGCGCAGT
>DAORNC010000125.1:2165-2516 GCA_035440785.1 Rhabdaerophilum sp.
GTGAAGGGCGAGATTCCCTCTCCGCTTCATCCGCCGACGGGATGCCATTTCCATCCGCGATGCCCGATGGCCGGTCCGCGCTGTGCTCGCGAGGTTCCGGCGCGGACGACAACATCGGATGGGCGGATGGCAGCTTGCCATCTCGTTTCAGGAGGCGTCGCCTGAGGTCCCGGACCTAGCGTTCCTTCCAGCGGAAATCGTCGGCGCGCCCGCTGCGCGCATCCGGCGAAAGGCCACGATCGAAAAGGTTCCGGGTCGCGGGATCCTGCGGCGGCTGGTTCGAGCGGATCAGCAATGTCGCCGCCGGGCTCGTTTCCCCGAGCGGGCGGATCTCGCCGATTTCGGGTCTTG
>DAORNC010000125.1:2530-8177 GCA_035440785.1 Rhabdaerophilum sp.
ATCGGTGCCGGACCGGGCAGGGGGATCGTCACCTCTGCCGGTGCCCGCTGCGGCGTTTCTCGCGGATCCGCCGGCAATGCGGCCAGAACGGGGGCCTCCGGGCGGGATATGCGGTCACCGACGCGCTTGCGTAGCGGCTTATCGATAAAGAAGGCGAGCTTGCGCTGGCCGGCCGGCGTGAAATGGATGCCGTCCGGCCCGCGCAAGCGAACGTTGTCACCGATGATGTCCGGGCCGGTCGCCGAAAAGGAACCGCTTTCGTCGGCGAAATTCTCGTAGGTTTCCACGAAGGTTTCTCCGGCGGCGGTGACGCGCTCGCGAATGAGGGTATTGATGGCTGCCAGATCCACCGAAAGCTTCGGCGCGCGCACGACCGGCAGCCCGACCCAGATCAGCGGAACTTTCGCGGTCTGGCTCGCGGCAATCACACCGTCGATACGCTTGCGATAGGCTTCCTTCCAGGCGTCGCTGAGCGGCTCAAGCGTTTCCGTGCCGGAGCGGAGAACCTGCCGATCGTTGAGGCCGAGCATGAGTACGAAGGCGGCCAAGTTGACCTGCTCGCGCGCCATGATGGCGACATGCGCGGCCCAATCGTGAAAGTCCGATCGGACCAGTCCCGAGGCGCTGACGGTCTTTTTCACGAGCGAAAAATCGTTCTGGCTCGCGGGGTCGGCCTCCATCCCGATTCCGAGCGCTTCGGCGAGCGAATCTCCGATAACGGCGATCCGCAACTTTGTGGATTCCGGCTGGGCAGGGGCGGCTATGACGAAATCAGGCAGGTGGAGGCCAAGCGAGGCATCATCCGATTTACCGCGGGGCGCATCGTAACGACGGCGCGCACGATAGGTTTGCGGCGTGCGGGACGCAGGTGTCGTTCTTGCCGGTGGGCCACCGACCCGCCAGCTCATGACCGAGGCGTCGCCTTCGCCGCGCACGCCCTGCGGGCACGCGAAAGCGCCCAGCAGGGATATGGCGATAGCGAGTTTCCGGATCTGGCCCAAGGCCGGCTCTCCCGCGTGAAGCACGGGCGACTCCCGCGCGCATCAGCGTTTTTCGCGCAGGCGCTCCAGCAGCGCAAGCGTCGGATATCCGTCTGCCGGAAGACCGTGGCGAATCTGTGCCTTCTTGACCGATTCCCGGCTGATCTCGCCGATGCGCCCGTCGATCTTGCCGACCGGCAGCCCCTGAGCCTGGAGCTTGCGCTGGATCTCTTTCACCTCCTCCATCGAGAGGCGCTTGTCGGCACGGGGCCACGCCTTCCGCAAGGGGTCGCTGCCGAGCAGGCGGTCGCCGAGATGGGCGACGGCGAGGGCGTAGGCATCGGAGGAATTGTACTTCTTGATGACGCGATAGTTTTCCGTCACCAGCAGCGCCGGGCCACGGATACCGGCGGGGAGATAGAGAAAGGCTTCGCCCTTGCGCGGCATCGCCTCACCGTCCGTGCGGGTCAGGCCGGCCGAGGCCCAGCGCGAGAAGGCGTGACTGCCACCCGCATTGGCAAGATCGAAATTGGCTGGCAGCGTGACCTCAACGCCCCACGGCACGCCCGCCTGCCAGCCGAAGCTCGCGAGGTAATTGGCGGTCGAGGCGAGCGCATCCGGCACATTGCCCCAGATGTCGCGCACGCCATCGCCATCGCCATCGACGGCGTATTTCGCGAAGCTCGAGGGCATGAATTGCGTCTGACCCATTGCGCCGGCCCAGGAGCCGCGCAGCGTCGAGCGTTCGGCCTCGCCGTCCTCGATGATCTTGAGCGCGACAAGCAACTCGTCGCGGAAGAAGTCCCCGCGATAGCGCTTGAAGGCGAGGGTTGCCAGCGAGCGGATGACGTCCATATCGCCGGTATAGGAGCCGAAATTGGTCTCCATACCCCAGACGCCGAGGATCGCGCGGCGATCGACGCCGTATTTGCGTTCGAGCGCCGCGAGATGCGAGGCATAGCGCTCCGCCATCGCCGCGCCGCGCTGGAGGCGGGCCTGCGAGATCGCCCCGTCGAGATAGCTCCAGATCGGCTTGACGAATTCGCTCTGCTTGACCGTCAGCTTGATGATCGCCGGGTTCGGCGTCACGCCCGCGAAAGCAAGGTCGAAGGTCTTGCGCGAGATGCCACGCGCCTGCGCATCGATCCAGAGGTGCTGGAGGAACTGCTGGAAGCCGCCATCCGACCGGGCTTTTGCCGGTTTTTCCTTCTTGGCCGTCGTCGCCAGCGTCGGCTGCACCGATGTGAGCGAAACTGCCGCGAAGCAAGCCAACACGCCAAGCCGGATCAGTGTTGAAAACCGCATGGTGAACCCTCGTGCGTGTTTCGCCCCGAATCCCCGGATGGAATCGTGTGGCGAGGTCGCGTCGTCGTCAAGCATTACGGGACTTGAGCTTGCGTTCCCAAGTGAATGCCGCACCGACGATCTCCTTAAGATCGTCATGCTCCGGCTTCCAGCCGAGCACCTGCCGGATCTTGTCCGACTTCGCGACGATCGTCGCCGGATCGCCTGCGCGGCGCGGGCCGATGTTGGCCTTGAAGTTCACGCCCGTCACCTTGCGGACGACATCGACCACCTCCAGAACCGAGAAACCGAGCCCGTAACCGCAGTTGAATACGCCGTTGTCTCCGCCCGCTCGCAGGTGAGCCAGCGCGTCCACATGGGCGTTGGCGAGATCGGTGACATGAATGTAATCGCGGATGCAGGAACCATCGCGCGTGGGGTAATCGGTGCCGTAGATATCCATGTGCGAGCGCTGGCCGAGCGCCGTCTGCACCGCGACCTTGATGAGATGGGTCGCGTTCGGGAACGACTGGCCGGAGCGTCCGGCAGGGTCTGCGCCGGCGACGTTGAAGTAGCGCAGCGCGACGTATTTCATCGGATGGGCCCTGGCGGCGTCCTCCAGCATCCATTCGCTCATCAGCTTCGAGCGGCCATAGGGCGAGACCGGATTGAGCATGACGTCCTCGCTCACCGGTTCGCCGCTCACATCGCCATAGACCGCCGCCGTCGAAGAGAAAATGAAGCGCTCGACGCCGCAGCGCACCGCGCTCTCGATCAGGTTACGGGTGCGAACCGTGTTGTTGCGATAATAGCCCAACGGATCGGAGACGGATTCAGGTACGACGATCTTGGCGGCGAAATGGGCGATTTCGGTGATGCCGAATTCACGGATCACGCCCTCGACGAAGCGCTGGTCGCCGACATCGCCGCCGCGCAGGAAGACGTCGGGCGGCAACACCCAGGGTGCGCCCGTCACCAGATTGTCGATGACCACCACCTGCTCGCCGCGATCGCGCAGCGCAAGAACCATGTGGGAGCCGATATAGCCGGCACCGCCGGTTACGAGGATGGGCATTGTTATCCCCCGGTTGTAGCGCGCGGCATCGTCACGGCGTGTACCTGAGGCCGAGCATGAAGGTGTGGGCGTTGTAACTCTCACCGGCGCTGTTCACGCTGAGCTTTTCGAAGGCGTAGGAACCGCGCAGGGCGAGCATCCGGTTGAACTTATATTCGAGGCGCGAGCCTGCAGTCAGCGTGTTTTCCTGGCGGTTCACGCCGTCGTAGTCGGCGCGGGAAAAGCCGAGCGTCGCCGTGGCCGTGAAGTTGCGCAGGAAGGCATGGGTCAGCGTCGCCGTGCCCCGGACGACGCGGGCACCGGCCGAGTTGGCGATCGTCGTTTCGGCGATCTCGGTCTGGGCCCGCAGGTTCAGCGTGGTGAGCGGCGAGATCGACCAGGTCAGCGCGGCGTCCACCGCAGGCGATTTGAGATGGGCGAGGCGGGCGTCCTCATAAGCCCGGAAGATGTAGCCGGCGGAGGCCTCGCCCGTGAGGTTGCGCGCGAGTTCGAAGGTAGAGCCGAGGCGTAGGCCGCCGCCGGTCGAATCGCGGCGGTAGCCATTCGTGTCGACCGCAAGGTCATGCGCGCGACGGTCGATGCTTGCTTCGGCGAACGGCGAGATGCCGGGGGTGATCTCGTAACCCGTGCGCAGGCGCATGCCGTAGGTCGTCAGGTTGCGGGCGCGCTGGCTGACCGTGACGCCGCCGGCCTCGGCATCCGCGTAGTCGACGCGGTCAAGCGTGCCGCGCAAGGCGATGCTCAGGCGCCCAAAGCGTTGCGTCGCACCGAGTGCCGCACCGGTGGTGACGAAAGGCACGCGTTTCGAGACGCCGCCAGGCAGGTTCACCGAGCTTGGGTTTTCGGTGTCGATGCGCGCGGTAAGGGTGGAATCCAGCGTGAGATCTTTCGTGGCATCGAGTCGCAGCGCGATTCGCGCGTCACCTTCAGGGCGATTAGCGTTCGAGAGGGCTGTATAACCGGTATAGGCACCGCGCAACCCGACCTCGAGCTGGTGGCGGCTCCAGTCCGAGGTTGCATTCAGTTCGACCTCGGTGCGGTGGAGGGCGGAACTCTTGCGGGTGGTGCCGGAGCGGGCGGCGTTGGTGTCGTAACCGCCGCCGACCTCGATCGCGGGTCGCAGGATCATCGTCCCGGCACGGATGCCGAGCGGGGCATAGGGATCGTCCTCACGGCGTAGCGGGGCTCGGCGTGGCTCGGATGGTGGCGGGAGGCCCGGTGCGACGGTGTGCTGCCGCGTGGGGCGACCAAGGGGCGGGGCGACGGCGTCGGCGTCCGCAGAATTGCCGAAGCGGGCGCCGGTGATGTCCTGTGGGCGGCGCAATCCGTTTCGCGGCTGATTGATGCCGGTGCCGGAAGGGGATGCTCCCGCAAAGCCGCTGTTGCGGCCCTGCCCGGAAGTCAGGGTCCGCCTGGCGGCAGTGTTCGGATTGCGCTTGAGCGCGAATCTGCCGGGCCTGACGGAGTCTTCTTCCGTATCGGCTCCGCGCAGGGCTGGCGCGGTGACTGCACCGGATGGCGAAGTCGAGGGGCGGCCGGTGCGAAGCTCACCGTCGATGGCGCCGGGTGTGCCGGGCGTCTGGGGGCCGAGGATCTGCGCTTCGCTCCGTGAAGCGATCATCGCGGACAAACCAATCCCGATCAGCGCCGCCGGGCCAAGACGGGCTATCCAGAAACTCCCGAAACAAGTATCAGGGCGTCTCGTCAAATGCAGGACCGGTCTTTCAGCGCGCTGGATCGAGGGCGCCGTCACGAAGCCGGGCCGGCTTGGCCCGAACTGTTGACGATATGTAAAGATCGAGGGTTAACGCTTGGTTGCTTCCCCGGCATTTTCTGCCGGGAAGGATGATCGGGCCGGTCGAGGAGAGTACGGATGGGGCAACCGGATAACGAAGCGGCAATCGAGAGTGCGCGGCGCTCGATCGGGACAGAAATGGCAGGGCTCGGGATGCTGCGCGATGCGCTCGGCAACGGCCTTGGGGAAGTGTTCGCGGCGGCAGTTTCGTTGATCAAGGCCGCAAGCGGGCGCGTAATCGTGACCGGCATGGGCAAGTCCGGCCATATCGGCCGCAAGATTGCCGCGACCTTCGCCTCCACCGGCACGCCGGCGCATTTCGTCCATCCGGGCGAGGCGAGCCATGGCGATCTCGGCATGATCCGCTCCGAGGATGTGATCCTCGCGCTGTCCTGGTCCGGCGAGACGGCGGAACTCTCCGATATCATCGCCTATTCGCGGCGCTACCGCGTGGGGTTGGTTGCGGTTACGTCCAATCCGGCCTCGACGCTGGCGACAGAAGCGGATGTCGCC
>DAORNC010000126.1:0-2737 GCA_035440785.1 Rhabdaerophilum sp.
CGTGCCGGTCGCGCTTGTCGTGCCGGACGGAACAGACCCGGCTGCGGATGGCGAGGCCGGGCTGCAGCGACTGCGTTCACTCGGCGTTGAGGTGTTCGCCGGCCCCTGTCGTTTTCTCGATCCGCGCCGCCTTCAGGTCCGCGAGGTCACGCTCCGGCCCCGGCGTTTCGTTCTGGCGACGCCTTCACACACCGTTCCGCCGCAGATCGCAGGCCTTGCCGATCTCGATACGCCCGCCATCGCGACCGGTAGTGCTTTTCTCGCCATTGGCCAGGGCCGACGAGCACTCGAAGCAGCTTGCAAGGCGCGGCAGGCAGGTGCCGAAGTTACCCTTCTCACGCAGGGGGGCCTCCTGCCGGATTTCGACCCGGACAGCGTTCGCCTCCTCCGGATCCACCTCGAGCGGACCGGCATCGCGGTGATTGATGCGCCGCTGCTCGAGGGCGGAGCCATCATCCCCGCAAGCGGGACCGGGCGCGGGGCACGCCGCCGGCACAAGCTGGTGACGGCGGACGGGGCTGCCTCGTTCGAATTCGACCGGTTGTTCGTCGAAGGACGCGCCGAATCCTTTCCCGAGGATATCGCGCCGACGAACGCCGGCATCCTCGGACGCGAGGGACGACTGATCCTCGACAAGGCTCTTACAACGACGAACCGGCGTGTGCTCGCAGTCGGAGCGGCGAGCGGGGACCCAGACCACGCCGTCAACCGATCGGCGCAAGTCGGCACGGCACTGGCAAGTCTCCTCTTCCGGCGCGGCTCGACGAACTATCCGATGCTTGCCGTCCGATTTTGCCCGTCGTCGCCGGCAGTCACAGAAATCGGGCTTCGCGAGGACACCCTGAAACCGGAGGCGCGCGGCCACCATCGTTTCCACCGGGTCCGGCTCGACGGGGGTGGAAATCAGGGCGCGATCAAGGTCATCACGAACCGGAAAGGGATAATTCTCGGCGCCTCAATCGTTGGAGAACACCCACTGGAGCTGATCCCGGTTTTCCAACTAGCAATGGCGCGAGAGATCCGGCTTGAGGATCTCGCGGGAATACCGCTCCCTTCTGCCTCGCACGCGGCGGCGATCGGCGAGGTCTCCCGCCTCGCACTTCGCGACCGACTCCTTACGCCCGGCACGGGCCGCCTCCTGCGTTTCCTGCGGGTGCTGGGATGATGCCCGCCGGAGATACACGGCGGAGAGAGGATATCGCGCCTCCCGATCCCGCAACGACGCGGGCATGGTGGAAACCGGGCCTGTCCGGTCGGGTGCTGTTGCTGACAATCATCTTCGTGCTGATCGCTGAAATCCTGATCTACGTTCCCTCGGTTGCCAACTTCCGCAACACATGGCTCGGCGAGCGCATCTCCCAAGCCAAGGCCGCTGCGGTCGTCCTGGAAAAAACGCCGCCGGACACACTGCCCAAGGCCGTTGTCGATGAACTTCTCGCTGGAATCGAGACGACAATGATCGCGCTGCGCATCGACAACATGCGACGCCTCCTCGCCGTTTCCGACATGCCGCCGATGGTCGATTTCGAGATCGACCTGCGGTCGCGCCAGCCGCTTCGGGAGATCGCCAGTGCTTTCGATACGCTGCTGTTCGGCGGCAACCGAACCATTCGCGTCGTCGGCCCACCACCGCGGGGTGGAGATTTCGTCGAGATCGTCATCGGCGAAGCGAGCTTGCGCGCGGCGATGATCCGCTTCTCGCGCAATATCCTGCTGCTCTCGCTGATGATCTCGGCCATTACTGCCGTGCTGGTGTTCGCAGCGCTCAACGGCCTGATCGTCAAGCCGGTCAAAAGCCTCGCCAATGCGGTCAGCCGGTTCCGGGCCGACCCCGCCAACGCCCGCGCGATCCACCGTCCTTCCGCCCGCGACGACGAGTTCGGCATGCTCGAACGCAGCGTTTCGGACATGCAGAGCGCGCTGCAGACCGAGTTGCGCCAGCGCGAGCACCTCGCGAATCTCGGCCTGGCGGTCGCCAAGATCAACCACGATCTCCGGAACATGCTCGCGGCCGCGCAGTTGATGGCCGACCGACTCGGCAGCCTGCCGGATTCCAACGTCCAGCGCTTCGTTCCCAAGTTGCTCGGCACGCTCGACCGCGCAATCGCCTTCTGCCAGACGACCCTCGCCTACGGAAAGGCGCAGGAACGCGCGCCCGACCTTGTGCCCGTGAACCTCAAAACCGTCCTGGGCGAGATCGCCGACCAGCTCATGCTCTCGCCGGAAAGCGATCCTGCCCTGGTCCTCCAGATTCCGACGGACCTCGTTTTCCACGCAGATCCCGATCACCTCGGGCGCGTCATCACCAATCTTCTGCGCAATGCGAGGGCGGCGCTGGAGAAAGGGGGAGAAAACGGGCCGGGGCTAATCCACATCCTGGCAGCCGACGACGGCAAGACGATCCGCATCGAGATCACCGACAACGGCCCTGGAATCCCGGCCCGGATCCGCCAGTCGCTATTCAAGGCGTTTTCGGGTTCTGCCCACGCCGGCGGCACCGGGTTGGGACTGGCGATCGCGCAGGAACTCATGCGCGGCATGGGTGGGGCCATCACCCTCATTGATCCCGAACCCGGCGCGGGAGCCGGCACGACGTTCCGGCTGCTGCTGCCGAAGGTCTGAGCGCGACGAAGCCTCGCACCATCGGTTGCCGGGGCGGTCGCGCCAAAAGATTCTGCCCATTTTTGGAAATTTCGTCCCGAATGAGGCTTGCCCTTTCCCGACCAACCCGCTATCA
>DAORNC010000126.1:2813-3501 GCA_035440785.1 Rhabdaerophilum sp.
CACCAGACTACGAATCTGGGGGTCAGAGGTTCGAATCCTTTCGGGCGCGCCATTTTTCGGCAGGACATTCGTCTTGCCCTTTTCCCGAGATTGCCGATCGACCACCTTCTCTGGCCGGAAATCGGCTGGTCCAGCGTCAGCCGGACGTATCGATCATCGCCAGCCCGAACTCTGATCAGGTGGTCTTGACCCTGCCGAGTGGCAGGCCGCGGTAAGGTGTTACGGTCCGAAGGTTGAAAGTGGTTTCCATTTTCGCCACGCCGGGCAGCTTGGTCAGGCGGGTGCGGTGCAGGGCCTCGTATTCCGCCATATCGCCGATCACGATGCGCATCAGATAGTCCGAATGCCCCGCGAGCAAGTGGCATTCGACAATCTCCGGCACCCGGCGGACGGCTTCCTCGAACGCTTCGAGTGCACTGCCCGCCTGAGAGGACAGCGCGACCCGGACAAACAGCTCGACCCTGAGCCCCAGCACCTCATGTCCGAGTTCGGCGACATAGCCCCGGATCGCGCCTGCCTCCTCCAGCAGTTTCACGCGCCGGTGGCAGGCCGAGGCCGAGAGGCCGATCGCATCGCCGAGATCGGCCATCGACATGCGGGCATCCACCTGTAGATGACCGAGAATTTTCAAATCGACGCTATCCATCAATGATATCCGAATTATGAGGATGTTCTCCGAACAATTTTC
>DAORNC010000126.1:3648-8165 GCA_035440785.1 Rhabdaerophilum sp.
GAATACCGGGTCGGACTGACGCCCGAAAGCGTCGCCGAGGCGGTGCATCACGGGCACAAGGTGCTCGTTGAGACCAAGGCCGGCGCCGGAATCGGTGCGGCCGACGAAGCCTATCGCGCGGCCGGCGCCGAGATCGTCGCCACGCCATCCGAGATTTTCTCCCGCGCGGACATGATCGTGAAAGTGAAGGAACCGCAGGCGGGCGAGCGCGCGATGCTCCGCCCCGGCCAGATTCTCTACACCTATCTCCATCTCGCGCCCGATCCGGAACAGACGAAGGACCTCGTCGCCTCCGGCGCAACCTGCATCGCCTACGAGACCGTTACGGATGACGCGGGCGGCCTCCCCCTCCTCAAACCCATGAGCCAGGTTGCCGGCCGCATGGCGATTCAGGCCGGCGCGACGGCGCTGGAGAAGAGCCACGGGGGGCGCGGCGTCCTGCTGGGCGGTGTACCGGGCGTCGCGCCGGCGAAGATCGCCATCATCGGCGGCGGTGTCGTCGGTTTCAATGCCGCGCAGATGGCGGTCGGTGTTCATGCCGACGTCACGATCCTCGACCGTAGCCCGGTCGTGCTTGAACGTCTCTCGACGCATTTCGAGGCGCGCGCGAAAGTGGTCCATGCGACGCGCTCGGCCATCGAACAGTATGTTGCCGAGGCCGATCTCGTGATCGGCGCGGTGCTGGTGCCGGGTGCCGCGGCGCCGAAGCTGGTGAGCCGTGCAATGCTCAAGACGATGCACGAAGGGTCGGTGCTCGTCGATGTCGCGATCGATCAGGGCGGTTGCTTCGAGACCTCGCACGCGACGACTCATGCCGAACCGACCTTCGTGGTCGATGGTGTCGTGCACTACTGCGTCGCGAACATGCCGGGAGCGGTCGCGCGCACCTCAACCTATGCGCTCAACAACGTGACCCTGCCGCACGCACTCGCCATTGCCGACAAGGGCTGGAAGAAGGCGCTCGCCGACAACCGCCACCTCGCCAACGGCCTTAACGTCTGGAACGGCAAGATCACCTGCGCGCCGGTCGCGCGGGATCTCGGCTATGCAGAGACCTCGCTCGCCGAGGCGCTCGGCTGAGCAAGACAATCTCCAACCGGCGCTGCCCGGCACGCCGGTTCGCCGCCAGATCCGCCTCGATCGTGACCTGACCCTGCTCCGGTTGCGGTCGAGAGCAATCAGGGTGATTTTCCGCCACAATGGGCGAATATGAGACCGTGATCCGGCGACGGATCGCCCATGTTCCGGAAGGAGGCACGGCATGAGCCGGCTGGAAGGTGGCTGCCTTTGCGGCAAGATTCGTTTTGTAGCCTCGGGCCGTCCCTACCGGGTCGGCCTTTGCCACTGCCTCGATTGCCGCAAACATCACGGCGCGCTTTTTCATGCCTCCGCGATCTTTCCGCAGGACGCCGTGACGATCGAAGGTGAGACGCGCGGCTATGTCGGGCGATTTTTCTGCCCGCGCTGCGGTTCTTCCGTGTTCTCGCGAACAGGAGATGAAATCGAAATCAATCTCGGATCGCTGGATGCGCCCAACCAGCTGACGCCGACCTACGAACTCTGGACCATCCGCCGCGAAGCCTGGCTCCCACCGTTTCCGTTTGCCAAGCAATACGACCGCGACCGTGATACGCCGGGCCGTTCCGAGGACTAGCGGTTTTGGCCCTCGCACCTCACAGCGCACGGAAAATCCTTAGACTCTCGAAGTGCCCCGCCGGCTCCAGCACACCCTCGGCGACAAGCTTGTCCGCGATGCGCTGGGCAACGTCGAAGGCATACGACCCGGAGTAGAAAATCACCTGTCGCAGCCCCTTGAGCCGACCGATCAGGAGCCGGACCATCGCTTCGTCCGTCAGGGCGCCATAGGCGTCGTTCTTCTCGGTGCGGAATTCGCCGACGTGGAACAGCGAGAGGATGTCGAACTCCGGCAGGAGCGGGGCGCGAAGCTGGTAGATGTCACCGAAGAGCACCTTGTAGTTCCAGCCGAGTTCCGGTCGTTCGATGACCAGCTTTTCGTAGAAATCGTGCTCGCGCGGCGAGGCGGTAATACCCAGCACCAGGTTGCCGGTTTTGCTCTCATGACAGCGGATACCGACGATGTGATGCTCGCCGGTACCAAAATGGAAAATCGCACGGTCGCGAATCCCTTCCGCCTCGATGTAATTAGCGAGGTGGATATCGCAAGGGCACTGGGCCTCGTCGAGATACCAGCCGATCTCGTAGAAATTGAGCTTGCTCATTCAATTCTCCCAATATGAACCACCGCCGTAGCGTTTTTCCGCCTAGGCCATAACCTGCTCGAGCGGACGCAGCCTTGAGGCTCCGCCCTGTTGGTCGATCTCGAAACGGACAATGCCGGCCCGTGCCGTCATGACCCGTTGGCTTAGACTGATGAGGATCGCCTCGCGAAACCGTATCATGATCCTTGCCTCCATTTCGATCTGCGCCTCTTCGGAGAGCGCGGAGAGTGCGTCGTCCAGCACGATGATGTCCGGACGGTGCAGGAAGACCCGGCCGAGGCAGAGCCGCTGACGCTCACCGGCGCCCAGCACCTGATCCCAGCGCTCGACGTTGTCGAGCCGGGGCGCCAAATGAGCCAATCCGACTTCCGAAAGAGCCTCGACCAGCGGGCCCTCCGGCATGTCAGGAGCCTCAAGGGGATAAAGGAGCGCGTTCCGAAGCGTCCCGGTCGGCAGATAGGGTTTCTGCGGCAGAACCATCAAACGGGCATGATCGGGAACGACGATGCGACCGCGCCCCGCCGAGCGCAGGCCCGCAAGGACCCGCACCAACGACGTTTTCCCCGCGCCGGTACCGCCGTGGATGTGCACGTGCTCGCCCGGACGCAGAATCACGCCGGTGGCCGCAACGATGGACCTTCCGTCTTCCCCGGTGACGAAAAGGCCCTCAAGCCGGAGATCCGGCCCTTCCGAGCGCTCGACGGCGATGGTTTCGCCTGCCGGATTTCCCAGCGACAGATCGAGCCCGTCACAGGCCTCAACGATGTCGAGAACGCGGCGAGCGGAAGCAAACCATTCCGAGAGCCGTGAATAGTTATCGACGATCCAGGAAATCGCGAGCTGGACCTGCACGAAGGCACCGCCGAGTTGCACGACCTCACCAAGGGTCAACTCCCCGGCGAAATATTTTGGTGCTGCGAAAAGCAGCGGCACGATCGGGATCATTGGCCCCGAGGCATTCGTGACCCAGGTGATGCGCCCATGCTGGCGAACGATATCGAACCAGCGTTCCGCCACGATGCCATACAGCGACTTCAGAGCCCGCTCCTCGCTCGCCGCCCCCCCGGCAAGCGCGACGCTCTCCGCGTTTTCACGCACGCGCATCATTGCGAAACGGAATTCACCTTCCGCTGCGTTCTTGCGCGCGACGGCACTGACGAGCATTCGGCCGATCCAGAGGATCAAGCCCGAGGCGAAGGCGCCGTAAACCAGCGCGAGCAGCACCATGTAGGCCGGAATGACGACAGGGGTGCCTGCGAACGTAACACGGTAGCTCCCGCCAACTGTCCAGAGGATCGTCACGAAGGCGGCCGCGCCGATAACCGCCGAGAACAGGCCGATCACGAGATCCACCATCGGTTCGGTTGCCCAGCGCGTGTCATCCGAGATGCGGTATTCCGGATTGTCGAGCTGGGTATGGTTCGCACCGAGATGATAGAAGCGGTTGCGGCCGGTCCAGAGCACGACCAGGCGCTCCACCAGCCAGGCACGCCAGCGGACCTGGAGGAATTCGCGCGTCAGCACGATGCCGACGCCGATTGCCGCCATCGCCGCGATGATCGCGACGAAAACCAGCACCGACCAACCTGCGGCTTCAACGTCTTTCCGCTCCAGTGCATCGAAGAACCACTTCTGCCAGCGGTTGAGGCCCAGCGTGACGCTGGTGGACAACACGAGGAACAACGCAAGGCCAAGCGTAAGAAGCCAGGCGGATCGTGCGCTTTCCCCTCGCCAGAACCCGCCCGAGAACCGGAGGAACCGCCGCGCGATGCGCCCGTCCAGCCTGTAGGATTCCATGCCCGCAACTCCTTCACGTTCCGGCGAACAGACCGTCGGAGGAGGCAATCTGGCACGGGCTTCGGGCGCGCTTCCACTCAAATCATGGCGAGCGTCACGTCATCCGCGCGCTTTCGCGATTGTGCGCGGCGGCACAGCGCCCTGCCATCCGTCTCGCTAGAACAGCTCCATCAGATTGACCTCGCAGTGATGCGAATGAAGGAGCCGACCGATGAACACCGCCCTCTTCAAGATTTCCGCCACCGCTCTCGCTTTCACTCTCGGCATCGCCGGTGCGCAGGCCGCGACGCAGAAGGCCGCGTCCCCCACCGCTCATCAGCCGGTGCTGACCGAACGTTCGGCCATGCCGGCCAAGGAAGAAGGCAAAACCCAGCGTGGTGCGCCGGTCCGCGTGATCCCGATCTACAACGTCACAAAGGTCGCGGTCTGCCTGCCAGGCCCGACGACGGACTGCACCAAGCGCTGAAACCCTCCTGCTCA
>DAORNC010000127.1:0-8048 GCA_035440785.1 Rhabdaerophilum sp.
CGGCCGCATCGGATCGAATATTGCGGGCGGCCACTGATCGTGTAAAACCCCGCCCTTACCCATAGGGCGGAGGACACCACATGCCGGGCACCACCGAGGTTCGGGTCGGGAACGTCGTTTTCGGCAATGCGCGCCCCTTCGCGCTGATCGCCGGCCCCTGCCAGATGGAGAGCCGCGCCCATGCCTTCGACATGGCCGGGCGGCTCAAGGAACTCTGCGAACGGCTCGGCATCGGCCTCGTCTACAAATCGTCCTTCGATAAGGCAAACCGCACCTCGATGAGTGCCGCGCGCGGCATCGGCATCGAGAAGGGGCTGGAGGTCTTCGCCGATCTCAAGGCAGAATTCGGCGTCCCGGTCATCACCGACGTCCACGAGAGCTGGCAATGCGCCGAGGCCGCCAAAGCGGTCGACATGCTCCAGATTCCGGCCTTCCTCTGCCGGCAGACCGACCTGCTCGTCGCTGCCGCCCGCACGGGCCTCGCGATCAACATCAAGAAGGGCCAGTTCCTCGCGCCCTGGGACATGCGCAATGTCATCCAGAAGGTGCGCGATGCCGGCAACGACCGGGTGATGGCCTGCGACCGCGGCACCTCCTTCGGCTACAACACGCTCGTCAGCGATTTCCGCGGCCTGCCGACGATGGCCGAACAATGCCGCTGCCCGGTGGTCTTCGATGCGACCCATTCGGTCCAGCAGCCAGGCGGGCAGGGCGGCTCCTCCGGCGGCCAGCGCGAATTCGTCGCTGTTCTGGCCCGCGCGGCAGTGGCGGTGGGTGTCGCCGGCCTCTTCATCGAGACGCATCAAGACCCCGATGATGCACCCTGCGACGGGCCGAACATGGTACCGCTGCATCAAATGCCAGCGTTGCTCGAACGCCTCATGGCCTACGATTCGATCACAAAGGGAGCCTGAACAATGCCGGTCCTGCTCGCGGTTCTCGGCGCGCTGATGTCGGGCCTGTTCATGTGGGTGGTCTGGGGCAACGGCATGGAGGTCATCAACCATTGGCTCGACCGGCGAGCGGACGAGGCAAAGATACAGAAGGATGCCAAGGCCATCGCCGAAGCCCGCGACCGCGCCCGCCGCGCGCCGCTGCGTTCGATCGAGGACCCGCGCGAGGCCGCGATGGTGCTGCTCACCAAGCTCGCCATGCTTCGCGGGGAGATCACCGCTGAGCAGAACCTGCTTCTGTCGAAGATCGCGATGGACCGCCTCGCGCTTTCGGGTAAGCCCGAGCATCACACCGCACTCGCGGCCTTTGCAGCCAAGGGTGCGCCGGATGGCGAGGCGGTCGTTGCCGATCTCTCGCCGCTGTTCCATGTCCGCCTCAACACGGAGGAGCGCGACGATCTCTTCGCGATGATGGAGGAGGTCGCCGCGCTGCATGGCGGGCCGACGGAGGCGCAAGGCGCGATGATCGAGCGGCTGGCGAAGCGGTTGAGCTATACTAAGCGCAACGCCTGACCGTCACGCTGCCGGCAGCGCCGCCCTCGCCATCGCCGGTTCGAGGCGCGCGGCGATGTTCTGCGGCGTGAGTTCGCCCGTCACCTTATCGACGAACGCGCCGTCGGCACGGAAGACGTAGGTCTGCGGGATGCCGCGGTGCTTGAGCGCCTTCTGGTAGACGCGTCCACGCTCGACCGAAACCCGCGCGAACGGGTTGCCGTGCTCGCGGAGATAGCTGCCGGCATTGGCCTCGGTATCGTCCGCGGCAAGGCCGAAAAGGCGAATGCCCGGCCGTTGCGCGAGGCGCATCAATTCAGGGTGTTCGATGCGACATTGCGGGCACCACGAGGCCCAGATGTTGAGAAGCGTGACGCCGCCTGCAAACGCCGCGCGCGACAGCCCCAGGACCGGCTGCCCCGCGTGCAGGACCCCCGGAATACCGGGCTGATCGCCGTTGTCCGGCAGGAGCGGCGTCAAAAGGTCAATCCGCCCCGTCTGCGCCGCATAACCGAAAGCGGCGAGAACCGGCAGCCCGAACAGCAGTGAGCCCGCCATCATCCGGCGGCTCGGGCCACCTCGCATTGCGCCATCGGTCATCAGGAAACTCCTTCCACGACCATCGAATACCGGGGGAAGTTTCCCAAGTGCTGAATCGCACAGAAAGGCTTGCGAATTTCGTTGATGGAACCTTGCCGGCGGGCGTTAGATCCTGTTTCCGCCATCCACCGTCCGAGGGCATCATGAAGCAGTCCGCCGTCATTCGCAGCCTCATCGCGCTGGCCGCGCTCCCGCTCCTCACTGCCGGCTCCGCCTCGGCTCAGGCCCCGCAGCAGACCGTCGCGGCAGCTATGCCCGTCTACGCCCATATCGTCCGCTTTCCGGTGCCGGCCGGGTTCAATCCGGCTTTCCAGAAGGACAACGAGGGACGGTTCTTCATCTTCGAAATGATCCCGAAGGGCGAGCATATCATGAGCTGGAGCCAGATGCTCACGGTCACTGGCATCAACGGTGCTGCGAATGCGCTGCCGACACCGGCACAATATCTTCAGAATTTCACACAAGGCTATCGGAAGGCGTGTCCGGACTCTTTTGTTTCGCGCTCCCTCAGCGAAAGCGCGCCGAAAGCGAGCGAACCTGCACTGTTCTTCATCGGCTGCGGCAAGGTCAGCCTGCCGAATGAGAGCCCGCGATCCGAGGCCGTCATCGTCGGCTTCTTCGCGAGCCCGAAGGGCATCTATTCCGTGCAATGGGCCGAGCGCAGTCCCGCGCAGGATAGGGCGCCCGTGTTTGACGAGGGCAAATGGCGCCCGCGTCTTGACGCACTCAAGACCGCCCGTCTGTGCGACAGGGTTCCGGGCGAGGCCGCGCCCTATCCCAGCTGCAAATAGCCTCAGCGACCGCGATAGGGCGGAATGCCCTGATCGGGCAGGAAGACGTTCTTCGGCAATTCGCCGTGCTGGTAGAACACGTCGATCGGGATGCCGCCGCGTGGATACCAGTAGCCGCCGATGCGGAACCAGCGCGGCTCCAGCAGTTCAACCAGCTTCCGGCCGATCGCCACCGTGCAATCCTCATGAAACGCTCCATGATTGCGGAACGCACCGAGGTAGAGCTTGAGCGACTTCGATTCCACCAGCCAGTGGCCCGGCACGTAATCGATCACAAGGATGCCGAAATCCGGCTGGCCGGTCACCGGGCAGATCGAAGTGAATTCGGGACAGGTGAAGCGCGCGACATAATCGGTGTCGGCATGCGGATTCGGCACGCGATCGAGCGTGGCTTCCCTGGGGGAAGCGGGCAGGGTGCTTGCCTTGCCGAGTTGGGTGGTTTCGATCGGGTTCTTGCTCATGTTCAATTTTTGCGCCGCGGGCGCTTTCCTGTTGGTGCCGATGTCGCTATGAGCGACGCACATACCCTATCTCTCGGTGTTTCCAAATACGAGGAGCCTTCCATGACCCTGATCGTCGATGTTCTCGCCCGCGAAATCCTCGACAGCCGCGGCAATCCGACGGTCGAAGTCGATGTCGTGCTGGAGGATGGCTCCTTCGGCCGCGCGGCGGTGCCTTCCGGCGCCTCGACCGGCGCGCACGAGGCGGTGGAACTGCGCGACGGCGGCAAGCGCTACCTCGGCAAGGGCGTCACCAAGGCGGTTGAAAACGTCGTCACCGAGATTTCGGAAGCCATCACCGGTATGGATGCCGAGGATCAGGTCGGCGTCGATCAGGTGATGATCGAGCTCGACGGCACCAACAATAAGAAGAAGCTCGGCGCGAATGCCATTCTCGGCGTCAGCCTCGCAGTCGCGAAGGCTGCCGCGGAATCGCGCGGCCTGCCGCTCTATCGCTACGTCGGCGGCACCTCGGCCCGCGTTCTTCCCGTGCCGATGATGAATATCGTCAACGGTGGCGCCCATGCCGACAACCCGATCGACTTCCAGGAATTCATGATCATGCCGATCGGCGCGGCCTCGTTCTCCGAGGGCCTGCGCATGGGCGCCGAGGTGTTCCACACGCTGAAGAAGGCGCTCAAGGATGCCGGCCACAACACGAACGTGGGTGACGAGGGCGGCTTCGCGCCGAACCTCAAGAGCGCCGAGGCTGCTCTCGACTTCGTAATGGCCTCGATCGAGAAGGCCGGGTTCAAGCCGGGCCGCGACGGCGATATCGCCATCGCGCTCGACTGTGCCTCGACCGAATTCTTCAAGGGCGGCGTCTACGACTACCACGGCGAGAAAAAGAAGCGCGACATCAAGGCGCAGGTGAAATACCTCGAGAAACTCGTGAACGACTACCCGATCGTCTCGATCGAGGACGGCATGGCCGAAGACGACTGGGAGGGTTGGAAGCTCCTGACCGACCGCATCGGTGCCAAATGCCAGCTCGTCGGCGACGATCTCTTCGTCACCAACGTCGAGCGGCTGGAGCAGGGCATCAGGACCGCGACCGGCAACTCGATCCTCGTCAAGGTCAACCAGATCGGCTCGCTCACCGAAACGCTGGCCGCCGTCTCGATGGCCCAGCGCGCAGGCTACACCGCCGTGATGTCGCACCGCTCGGGCGAGACCGAGGATGCGACCATCGCGGATCTCGCGGTCGCGACCAACTGCGGCCAGATCAAGACCGGCTCGCTCGCCCGTTCGGACCGGACCGCAAAGTACAACCAGCTCCTCAGGATTGAGGGCGAACTTGGCGACATGGCGATCTACGCCGGTCGCGCGGCGCTGAAGGCCCTCGCGTAAGATGACAGACATACCTGCCGCGGCAGCCCCGCCGCCGCGGCGGGGCCTCGCCATTCTCGCGATGCTCGGCGCCGTGCTGATCTACGGCGCCAATTTCGCAATCTCGCGCCACGCGCTGCTCAACGGCATGACGCCGCACGATCTGACGGCGCTGCGCTTCCTGTTTTCCGGCCTGCTGCTGCTTCCGCTGTTCCTGAAGGCAGGGGTGGCGACCTGCGCCGGCGTCGGATGGGGCAGGGGCCTCGTGCTGACCGTGATGTCTGGCCTGCCGATGACGATGCTGATGATGCAGGGGCTTGCCTGGTCGCCGGCCGCACACGGCGCTGCGATTGGCCCCGGCACGGTCACGGTCATCGGCGCGCTCGGCGGCGCGTTCCTGTTCGGGGTGAAACCGCCGCGCAATGTCGTCATCGGCATTCTCGTCGTGCTCACGGGTCTTTCGCTGATCGGGTTCGCCGCATCGGCCTCCGGCGCGCGCAACATCATCCTCGGAGACCTGTGCTTTTTGGGGGTCGGGCTGATCTGGGGCGGTTACCCGTTGATGCTCCAGCTCTGGCGTGTCGATCCCTTGCGCGCGACCGCGATCCTGTCCGTGCTTTCACTGGCGGTGTTCCTGCCGTACTACCTTCTGACACAGCACTCGAACCTGCCCTCGATTCCGCTCTGGATCGTGCTGTTCCACGGCGTCAACCAAGGCATCCTCAACGTCGTCGTCGGGCTCTGGCTTTGGGGTTGGGCCGCCCGCGAGATCGGCGCCGCCGAATCCGGCCGCTATCCGCCCCTCATTCCGGTTATCGGCGCGCTGAGCGCAATCCCGTTGCTCGGCGAATGGCCGGGTCCTTACCAATGGGGCGGCATCGCGCTGATCGTTGCCGGGCTTGTGCTCGCGACGCGGCGGTGACCAAAAAAATCCGGTCGCTAGCGCGACCGGACAAATTCCCAAATCGCCGTCGCGATCGCAACTGCACCAGCGCCGATCTTCGTGGCGCGGCCGACGTTCTCGGCAGCTTCGCGCACCTTAGCCGCCCGGGTCGCTTCGATGTGAGCGGCGAGCCGATGTCGGATGATGCGGCGGGCCGTCGCCTGCCGCTCCAGAAGGTTCGCGCCATAGCGCGGGTTGGCGAGCATCAGCTCATATGATTCACAGCCTACATCGAACACCTCGTGTCCGTCACATTCGCCGAACGCGGCGATGCAGTCCATCCTGTAGCTCTCGATAAAGGGAGCTTCGTCAAGGACCCTATCTTCCGCGAACGAGAGATGATCGTCGAACGCGACCACGGAATCTCCCGGCGGAACAGCACTCAGAACCGTCGGCAGCACCTGCTCAGGGCCTGGTTCCTGCTTGACCGGCGCATAAAGCGTGCGCTCATCCGCAGGTTCGTAGCCAAGCATTTTCCCGACGTAGAGCTCCTGACGGGCTTTTTCGTTCCGTTCGTTCTGCACCCGCCCCAGCTCGATACGGGCGATCACGCTTTCAGCTTCGTTCGTCCTGTTCGATGTCATCACTTTCCTCCTCAATTGAGAGATTTTGGTGAGGCTCGCGAAGCCGCAGCTTGCGACAGCGCGTTCAGAAACTCGGCATACTTACGCAACACTTCACGCCCGATTGGCGTGAGGGAGATCTTCTGGACCGGACGGCCCGAAAGGCGATTTGCCGTTGCATCGATACTGGCATCGATCAGGCCCATGCCAGCGACATCGGACATGCTTCGAAAGGTCGTGCTTTCGGGAAGCTTGTCGTTGTCGCCCTCGCTGGCGAACGCTTCGATGACAGCGCCGCGCGAAACAGGCACCCCGCTTGCAGTCATCTTCATGATTTTTGCCATGACGAGCATGTCGTCCTGGTTGGGGAGCTGAAGAATTCGCCGCGAACGCGCGAGTTCGTCCCTGATCACCTGTGCGGCGATCTCATCGGAAATAGGCTGGCCAGTCGTGCTGTCCAGCGTCTCCTCGTCAACCGAGCCGGACTTCGATGCCCCCAAGTCCGGCAAATGACCCCTAACGAGTTTCATTGTCTGTGTTCCAACCTCTTGCCCTGTTCGACGACCGCCATGATCATCGATTGCGGGTTCAGCATCGCATAAGCACGGCATTTGTCAAATTTTTCTCAGAATCTGATAATAAGTGACGGCAGGGGTGTCGGCATGGCCTTGTCCGGTGCTTCAAACCCTTCCTTAACCAGCCGTTGCGATGATGCTCAAATGATCATCCACACGCGCCGCCGCCATATCAGCTTTCTCGTCGTGTTCCACACGATCGCCTGGGGCGCTTCTGTCTATTTCGCGCATTCCGCCTATACCGGCGATCGCGGCCTGATGGCCAAGAAGGAAGTCAAGCTCAAGACACAGGAGACGCTCGACAAGATCGCCGAAGCCAAGTTGGTGAGGGCCACCTGGGAGCGGCGCGTCACCCAGCTCTCCGGTGCCGAGGTCGACCGCGATCTACTCGACGAGCGCCAGCGCCTGATGCTCAACCTCGCGCACAAGAACGATCTCGTCATCCAGCTCAATCGTTGATCCACGCCGCTCCCCTGACGCGGGCAAGCCATGCGAGAACCGCAAGGCTTCATCGGTGCACACCCGAATTTCCTTTGTGCGGCGCAAAAATTCGAACCTCCGCGGGGACGTTATGCGCTTTTTGCAGGACATGAATGCCGCGGCGGCTGTTTCTCCGGTCTGGCCTTTATGGCAAAAAGCGCTAAGCCTTAAGGGTAAGCACGTTCCCGCAAGGGAAAACGAAGACGCCCAAAGGCGCGACCAACCGGGTTGAAACGACCAGTACGAGGGGATCTCATGGCTTCCAAAGCAGCCAAACCGAGCGCGGTATCCAAATCCGCCGCTACGAAAGCCGACGGGGTCAAGGCCGGCCCCAAAGCCGGACCGAAACCCTTCACGAAGGAAGAGGACCTTCTCGCCTATCGCGAGATGCTGCTCATCCGCCGTTTCGAGGAGAAAGCCGGCCAGCTTTACGGCATGGGCCTGATTGGCGGCTTCTGCCATCTCTACATCGGGCAGGAGGCGGTCGTCATTGGCATGCAGATGGCCTCGAAGCCCGGCGATCAGGTCATCACCGGCTACCGCGACCACGGCCATATGCTTGCCTGTGGCATGGACGCGAACGGCGTCATGGCCGAACTGACCGGCCGCAAGGGCGGCTATTCCAAGGGCAAGGGCGGCTCGATGCACATGTTCAGCCGCGAGAAGCAGTTCTTCGGCGGCCACGGCATCGTCGGCGCGCAGGTCGCGCTCGGCACGGGCCTCGCTTTCGCTGACAAGTATCGCTCGAACGGCGCCGTGAGCATGATCTACTTCGGCGACGGCGCGGCCAACCAGGGCCAGGTCTACGAGAGCTTCAACATG
>DAORNC010000128.1:0-3316 GCA_035440785.1 Rhabdaerophilum sp.
CTGCTGACGCCGGGCAAGCTTGCCCGCACCGGCGCCGCGCCGAAGGTTTCGATCCATATCCCGGCTTGCCGCGAACCGGCGCCGATGCTGATCGAGACGTTGAACTCGGTCGCTGCACTCGATTACCCGAATTTCGAATGCGTCGTGCTTGTCAACAACACGCCCGATCCGGCGATGTGGATGCCGGTCGAGGAGCATTGCCGCCAGTTGGGTGGCCGTTTCAAGTTCGTCAACGCGGGCAAGATTGCCGGTTTCAAGGCTTGCGCGCTCAACATCGCGCTCGATCACACCGCGCCGGATGCCGAAATCATCGGCGTGATCGATGCAGATTACGTGCTCCAGCCCGATTGGCTCAAGGATCTCGTTCCGGCCTTCTCGGATCCGGGCGTGGGTCTCGTGCAGGAGCCGCAGGACCATCGCGACGCCGATCGCTCGGCCATGCACCGCGCGATGAACAATGAATACGCCGGCTTCTTCGACATCGGCATGGTCTCACGCAACGAGGCCAACGCGATCATCACCCACGGCACGATGTGCCTCGTTCGCCGCAAGGCCATCGAGGAAGCGGGCGGCTGGTCGGACGACACGATCTGCGAGGATACCGATCTCGGCCTGACCATTCTCGAACGGGGCTGGCGCCAGCACTACACCAACCGACGCTATGGCCACGGCCTGCTGCCGAACTCGTTCCGCGATTACAAGAAGCAGCGCCATCGCTGGGCTTCGGGCGGAATGCAGATCGTCCACAAGCACTGGCGCGCCCTGTTCTCGCGCGATAACGAACTCACGGCGCAGCAGCGCGGCGTGTTCGCAGCCGGCTGGCTCTCGTGGATGGGCAACGAGGCGGTCGGCGTGCTGATCGCGCTCCTCAACATCGTCTGGACGCCGGTGGTGGTCTTCGCCTCGATCGCGGTTCCGGACAAGATCCTGACGCTTCCGATCCTCATCATGCTCGGCGTCTCATTCCTGCACTTCGCGCTGCTCTATCGTCGCTGCGTCGGCATGAAGCCGAAGGATATGGCGCTGGCGCTGATCGGCCACATGTCGCTGCAATGGACCATTGCCAAGGCGGTCGGTTCATCGCTGAAGATGCGCCACCTCGTCTTCAACCGCACCGACAAGGGCGGCAAGGCGGCGGCGGATGCCTTCCCGGCGCGTGAGGAAGCGGTGATCGGTTCGCTCCTGCTCGGTTCGGCGCTGCTCGTCCATATGACGAACTACACCCAGATCCGCGAGCTTTCGCTCTTCGCGATCGTCATGGTGGTGCAGAGCCTGCCGTTCGTGTTCGCGGTTGTGCTCGCGCTGATGGAACGCCTGCCGCAGACGGCGCTCCAGCCGGTTGTCGCGGGCGAGGCCGTGCCGGTCGAGACGCCGAATCTGCCGGTCATCATCGGCGTCTGGCCGGCGCCGATCCAGGTCGGTCCGGCGCCGCTCGTCAGCTCCGCCAATGAGCCCGAGCCGGTGCGTAAGAGCGGCTGATGCTGGCCCTGACCCAACGCCACATGCTGCCGCGCTTCTTCGCGGCAGCGGTTCTCGTAATCGCGGCGTCGATGGCGCTGCGATACCTTTATATCGACAACGATGGTGTGCGGACCTTCTGCGACGGCGATCCAAGGAACTGGATCTGCACCTTGCGCAGCAAGATGTCGTTGATCCTGCGGCATCCGGCGGTGGGATGGGGGATACTCGCGCTGACGCTGGCAGCCATCGTTCGCCCCTTCGCGTGGCTTGCCGGCGCGGCCTGCCTCGCACTGGCCGCGGGGCTGGTGCTCTACCAGGCCGATCTTGCCTCTGGCGCGGCGGCGCTACTACTGCTGGGCTTCGTGATCCGGCTGCCGGCTCGCTAGCAGCGCCGCACCGCCGACGAGCGTGGCGACGAACCACAGCGCCTGCCAGTTCTCGTATCCTTCGCGCAAGGCGATGAAAAGCGCGGTGCCGGCGAGGCCGGTGGCGAGCCAGCGCGAACCTTTCCGAAGATCGATAGCACCCTGCCGGAATACCATCAGGAGAAGCGGCACGGCGCCGATCGTCAGCGTTGCGGTGGGAAAATCGCGATAACGCGGGTCGAAGGCCATCGCGAGCGCGGCCTGGATCGCAAAGAACAGGAACGCGGCCAGCAGGATATCGTGCGCAACGGATTCAGTGCGTGAAGACATTGCCTCACGCCTGCCGAGCCGGGCGAGACTCGGCGCGGGACTGTCCGCCATGATGGCGATGACGCCGGCAATGGCGATGGCGATCATCACGGCGGCGCGGAACGAGGAGAAGGCCCAATCGAGCGCGGTCAGGCTTTCGAGGATCAACTTCTCGATCATCAGGCCGAAGAGCGCGCCGCCGGAGAGGGCGATCGCCGCCACCGGCAGCCAGCGGGCCAGGCCGCCCGTATTCCGGCGGATCGCCACCATGAACGCGAGGGCGATTAGAAATGCCGCGAAGCTTGCGCCCGCGCTGGCTTGAACCTTCCAGTTTGGGTGATCGGAAACCGGCTGCCCCGGCATGTATTTCGGGGTTTCCTTGCCGGTTTCGAACAGGCCCCAATAGCCGCAGACCGTGCCTTCGGACTTCCGCTTCCACGGCTGGTCGATCACCTCGATCCAGTTGAACTTGTAGCCGCCCGCGCGCGCAAGACGCGTCACGTCGCTCAGGAGCCGTGCCTGATTGGCCAGGGAGGGCAGCGCGCCTTCACGCATCCGCCCGGCGGTTGGCCAACCGACCTCGCCGATAACGATTTCCTTGTCCGGAAAGCTCTTGCGGACACTCTTGACCGTTTCGTCGATATGCGCTGCCGCCTTGTCCGCAGCGATCGGGATATCCTCCCAATAGGGCAAGGTGTGGATGGTGACGAAATCGACGAGATCGGCGAGTTCCCGGTTCTTGAGCCAGAACTCCCAGACGTCGGCATAGGTCACCGGCACGGGCACGCGGGATTTCACTTCCCGGATGAATTCCGCGAGCACTGCCGGCGACTGGTCGCGGCGCAGCAGCACCTCATTGCCGACGATCACCGCGCGGATCGTTTCCGGATAGCGATTGGCGAAGGCGATCGCCGTTTCGACCTGCACCCGGTTGCGCATCTCATCATCGCCAATCCAGATGCCGAGATAGATCTTCATGCCGAGCTGACGCGCGATGGGAGGGACATATTGCCCGCCGAAATCGGTCGCATAGGTGCGGACGCAATCCGTCACCTTGCGGATCGCCTTCATGTCTTCCTCGACCTGCTCGTAGGGAATGCGGGTCGTGATGTCGAAGGGGCTCTGGCCGTCGCGGAACGGCGCGAACGATACGCAATGGATCGGAGGATCACCGATCGCGA
>DAORNC010000128.1:3329-4128 GCA_035440785.1 Rhabdaerophilum sp.
GGAAATCGGCCGGCCCATGTAGGCCCAGAAGCCGGCGATGAGCGGGAGCACGAGGCAAAGCAGCAGGGCGGGAAGGCGCATCATGGGACGATCAAATGTCTGGCGAAGAAAGGCAATTGGCGGAGCGATCGGACTTATCGCTTCTCACACCCAGCCCGCCATTTCAACCATTCATCGGCGCTAGCGGATATCCGTTTCAAATCGCGTTGGTTCGTGGCTACGATGGTTTTGAAAAGCGGTTGGAGAAGATCCCGCATCCGGGGCACGGTCCAGAGGTCAGACGATGAATTTGCACAGAATGCTTCTCGAACGCGAGGCGGCCGGGCGGCCGGTGACGGTCGGTATCGTCGGGGCAGGGAAGTTCGGGACGATGTATCTGAGCCAAGCGCGGCTGACGGCGGGCATTCATATCGTCGCGGTGGCTGATCTCAATATCGCCCGCGCCCGCGCGCAACTAACGATGGCCTGCTGGCCGGCTGACCGCTACGATGCCACCACCTATGACGACGCGCTGAAAACCGGCAAGACGCTGGTGACGGAGGACGCCGAGGCGATGATCCGCCATCCGGCGATCGAGGTCATCGTCGAAGCGACGGGCGATCCGAAGACCGGGATTCATCTTTGCCAGTATGCGATCCGCAACGGCAAGCACATCGTGATGGTCAATGTCGAGGCCGATGCGGTCGCCGGTCCGCTGCTCGCCCGGCAAGCGCGAGAGGCAGGGGTTGTCTATTCGCTTGCCTGGGGCGATCAGCCGGCGATGATCTGCGAACAGGTCGATTGGGTGCGGGCCAACGGG
>DAORNC010000128.1:4209-7361 GCA_035440785.1 Rhabdaerophilum sp.
CGCCAAGTATCTCAAGATCGAGAACCGCGCCGCCATCAACCCGAAGATGTTCAATTCCTTCGTCGATGGCACGAAGTCCGGGATCGAGATGACGGCAGTCTGCAATGCGACTGGCCTCCATTCGCAACCGGAGGGGCTCTCGTTCCCACCCGCGACGCGTTTCGAGCATGCCGAAATCTGCAAGCCGCGCGCCGACGGCGGCGTTCTTTTCGGCAAAGGCGTGACGGAAGTGACATCATCCGTCTACCGCGACGGAACCGAGGTGCCGCACAACCTGGTCATGGGCGTCTACGTCGTCTTCGAGAGCGAAAGCGCCTATTCGCAGCAATGCATCCGCGAATACAACTGCCTGCCGGATTCCACCGGAAAATACTCCGCTCTCTACCGCCCGACGCATATGATCGGCCTCGAACTCGGGATTTCGGTTGCGAGCGCGGCCTTACGCAAGGAACCCACCGGTGCGCCGATCTGTTTCAACTCGGACGTGATCGCAACGGCCAAGCGTGCGCTGAAAGCCGGCGAGATGCTCGACGGCGAGGGCGGCTTCTGCGTCTGGGGCAAGCAGACGCCGGCGAAAGACTCGCTGGAAAAGGGCTACCTCCCGCTCGGTCTCGCGCATCAGGTCGGGCTGAAGAACGCTATCGCCGAGGGACAACGCCTAACCTGGGCCGATGTGGATTACGATCCCGAGGATAGTGCGGTGAAAGTCCGTCGCGAGATGGAGGCGGTGTTCGGCCGCCCGAACGCCTAGGGCGCGCGTGACCATCCCGCCAGCGCCTGCTGGGCGATGCTGATCGCCTCGGCGAGCGCGTGGATGTCCGCCCTGCGTGGGCTCTCACGCCGCCAGAGCAGGCCGAGAACCCGACTCGGTTCCGGTTCTTCGAGGCGCAGGATGCGGATGTCTTCGCTGCGCGCCTCGGCGATCACGGCGATTTCCGGCAACAGTGTCATGCCGAGCCCGTTCGCGACCATGCGCATGATCGTCGCGAAGCTGGAGGCACCGAGCGTGTTGTAGCCGCCGACTTGCCGCAGCGCGCAGTAACGGATCGCCTGATCGCGAAAGCAATGGCCCTCTTCGAGCAGCAGCAGTGGCTCGCGCCGCAGCCAGTCCTCCGAAAGCTCGACCCGCCCCTCCGCCTCGTGATGGCGCGGTGCCGCCAGCACGAACCGATCCTCGAACAGCGCGAGGCTTTCAAGATCCGGGTGCGCGATCGGCAGCGCGGCGAGCATCACGTCGATCCGCGCGCTCTCGACCTCATCAAGCAGGATCGCGGTCTGCGTCTCGCGCACGTGGAGTTCAAGATCGGGGTAGGTCTGTCGCAGAAACGGCAGTAATGTCGGCAGCAGATAAGGTGCGACGGTTGGGATGATGCCGAGCCTCAGCCGCCCCGTTAGCGGCGCCGTGTTCGCCTGCGCGGATTGCACGAGATCTTCCGCCTCAAGCAGCAGTTTTCGCGTCCGTTCGGCGACGCGCTGTCCCGTTTCGGTCAACACGGCGCCGCGTCGCCCGCGCTCTACCAGCCGGGCACCCAGCTGATTCTCCAACTCTTGAATCTGCACCGTCAGCGCGGGCTGTGACACGAAACAAGCCTCCGCCGCCCTGCCAAAATGACCGATGCGGGCGAGGGCGTCAAAATACTGCAGTTGCCGGAGGGTAATGGTGAGCATCGTCGCGGGGCTGATCAAATTGGAGATGGATCATTGCAAGGCGTTGAAGCCTTTGATGAAGTGAAAAATATCGCCATCAAGACAGCGTTTTCATTAGCCTAAATTATCACCTCGATAGGAAAATTCAATTTTTTCCAATGGCTCGTCTCTGCTAGCCATCGTCTGGATTACAGCGTCGGTCGCACCGCCGCAGCATTTCTCGAAACCTCAAGGAGGACAGCATGTCGGAAGTCACTGGAAAAACGGGCGGCGGGCAATGCCCTGTCGCGCATGCCGGCTCAGGCGCCGGCGGCCGCTCCAACCGCGATTGGTGGCCGAACCAGATCAACCTGAAGGTTCTCCATCAGAACTCCTCGCTCTCCGATCCGATGGGAGCGGGGTTCGACTACGCCGAGGAATTCAGGAAGCTCGATTATGAGGGGCTAAAGGCCGATCTCCGGGCGTTGATGACGAATTCGCAGGATTGGTGGCCGGCGGATTACGGACATTATGGCGGCCTGTTCATCCGCATGGCCTGGCATAGCGCCGGTACGTATCGGACCGGTGATGGACGAGGGGGAGCGGGTTCGGGAACGCAGCGTTTCGCGCCGCTCAATTCCTGGCCGGACAACGGTAACCTGGACAAGGCGCGTCGCTTGCTCTGGCCGATCAAGCAGAAATACGGCAACCGGATTTCTTGGGCTGATTTGATGATCCTCGCCGGCAATGTCGCTATCGAATCGATGGGTGGAAAGACCTTCGGCTTCGCTGGCGGGCGCGCCGATGTCTGGGAGCCTGAAGAGGACATCTATTGGGGCCGCGAGGACGAGTGGCTCGCCCGGGCGGACCATGCGCTGAGCCGCTATTCGGGCGATCGCGAACTCGAGAACCCGCTCGCCGCGGTCCAGATGGGCCTCATCTATGTCAACCCTGAAGGCCCCGATGGCAATCCGGATCCGGTGGCATCCGCGCGCGATATCCGCGAGACCTTTGCTCGCATGGCGATGAACGATGAGGAAACCGTCGCGCTCACGGCGGGTGGTCACACCTTCGGAAAGATGCACGGAGCCGGACCCGCGTCTCACGTTGGTCCCGAACCGGAGGCGGCTCCGCTGGAGGCGATGGGCTTCGGCTGGCTGAGCACCTACAAGACCGGTAAGGGAGCCGACACCATTACGAGCGGGCTCGAGGGTGCCTGGACATCCAATCCGACCCGTTGGGATAACGGCTATTTCGATGTTCTCTTCAAATATGAATGGGAACTGGTCAAAAGCCCCGCCGGAGCCTTAGTGTGGACGCCGAAGAACCTGCGACCCGAGGACATGGCGCCCGACGCCGCAGACTCTTCGAAAAAGGTTCCGATCTTCATGTCCACGGCTGACATGGCGATGCGGATGGACCCCGCCTATGAAAAGATATCGCGTCGCTTTCACGCAAACCCGGATCAGTTCGCGGATGCCTTCGCCCGCGCCTGGTTCAAGTTGACGCATCGCGACATGGGGCCG
>DAORNC010000128.1:7482-7742 GCA_035440785.1 Rhabdaerophilum sp.
TCCTTGCCTCTGGCCTCTCGATCGCCGAACTGGTCTCGACCGCCTGGGCCTCCGGGTCCACCTTCCGCGGTTCCGATAAGCGCGGCGGCGCGAATGGCGCCCGTGTCCGCCTCAGCCCGCAGAAAGACTGGGAGGTCAACCAGCCGGCGCAGCTCGCAAAAGTGCTCAGGACGCTTGAAGGCATCCAGCAGGGCTTCAACACCGGGGCCAGGAAGATATCGCTGGCCGATCTGATCGTGCTCGGCGGCAGTGCCGCCATT
>DAORNC010000129.1:0-1906 GCA_035440785.1 Rhabdaerophilum sp.
CATCAGGGTGACGAAGAAGAGGACGAAGCCCAGCGCAAAGGCGGCGAGGGTCTTGGCGCTGTCGAATTCCTGATCGCCGACGAGGATGGTCTTGATCTGGACGGTGATCGTCGTCACGGCATCGAAAGGATTGGCCGTGAGATTGGCGGCCAGACCCGCTGCCATAACCACGATCATCGTTTCGCCGATCGCGCGCGAGATCGCCAGCATGAACGCCGAGACGATCCCGGGCAGCGCGGCGGGGAGCACCACGAGGCGGATGGTCTCGGCCTGCGTGCTGCCTAGGCCATAGGCGGCGTCGCGCAGGGATTGCGGCACCGCGTTCATCACATCGTCCGACAAGGAAGAGATGAACGGGATGATCATCATGCCCATCACGAGGCCGGCCGCGAGCGCGGATTCCGAGGCGACGTCAAGCCCAAGCTGTTGCCCGAGCCTGCGCACCATCGGCGCGACCGTGAGCGCTGCGAAGAAGCCCAGCACGACGGTCGGGATACCGGCGAGCAGTTCGAGCAGCGGCTTTGCCACCGCTCGCACCTTCGGCCCGGCATATTCCGAGAGGTAGATCGCCGAGAAGAGCCCGAGCGGCCCGGCGACGGCAATGGCAATGGCGGTGATGAGCAGCGTACCGGTCAACAACGGAATGAAGCCAAAAGCGGTGCGGATCTCCCCCTGATCGGCACGCAGTGCAGCCTGCGGGTTCCATTCCGTACCGAACAGGAAGTCGGTGACCGTCGGCCGGCCCTTTAGCGTAGGATCGAAAAAGAATCGGTAGGTCTCGAATACAACTGAGAGCACGATGCCGATTGTCGTCAGAACCGCCACGGAGGCGCAAGCGATCAGCACGACACGTACGACGCACTCGAAGCGGTTCCGTGCCCGGAACTCATAACCGACGCGGCGATAGAAATAGAAGGCAGCGGCAAGGCCGGCCAGGACACCGAGGAACAGAACGAAGCCGTTACCCCAGGCAAGGACGGACGCCATCTTTTCTGCGGCCTCGCGCAGGGGCTCACTCACCGCTCCGGAGAACCGGCCGCCCATGACATTCTCGATATCGCGCAGGGCCTTGGAGCGGTGCAGGGCATCCACCGTCTCGGCGGCAGGCAGGAAGGCGAGCGCACGCTCAACCGACACTTTCGTCAAAACCGGCTTGCCGACAACGAAGACGGCCAGCATCGCCACCAGTGCGGCGCTCGCGGTGAGGAGACCGTGATAAACAGGCAGGGAATGGAGCATCGCGCCGGGCGTAGCGGCGAGGCGCACCGCCCGGCCGCGAGAAAACCAGTAGCCGCCGAGGGCCACAAAGGCGACTGCCAGGAAATACAAGCCCGTCATGCGGAACGCTCCACGGCTCTGGGCTTGTCAGGTCCGGACAAGCCCGATGCCCGCCCCGACCGGAAAACCTTGCCGGTCCATACAGAACGAATGCGGCGCCCGTCGCGCGCCGCATTTCCTTTTCCACCGAAATCAGTGCAGTTCGGCACCGGTCAAGGTCATCATCGCCTTCGCATTGGCGGCAATCTTGTCCGCTTCGGCCTTCGGCAGGGTCACGAGACCCTTGCGGGCGAGATAACCGTCCTCGGCCATTGCCTTGGACGACACGTATTCAGCCACGAACTTGTCGATACCCGGAACGACGCCGACATGCTGCTTCTTCACATAGATGAAGAGCGGGCGCGCGCCCTTGTACTTGCCCTCGGCGATATTCTCGTAGGTCGGCGCCACGCCGTCGACCGTCACGCCGCGGAGCTTGGCGTTGTTCTCGTCGAGAAAGGAATACCCGAAGATACCGAAGGTGTCCTTGTTGGCTTCCAGCTTCTGCACGATCACGTTGTCGTTCTCGCCGGCCTCAACATAAGCCCCGTCCTTGCGGATGGACTTCCATGCCTTCTCGAAAGCCTTC
>DAORNC010000129.1:1994-7667 GCA_035440785.1 Rhabdaerophilum sp.
CGCGTGCCGGAGGTCGGCGGCGGGCCAAGCACCTCGATCTTCACATCCGGAAGCGCCTTGTCGATATCGGACCACTTCTTGTAGGGGTTCGCGACAAGCTTGCCGTCAGCGCCGGGCACCTGCTCGGCAAGCGCAAGGAACACCTGCGCCATCGAGATCTTCATGGGCACCGCCGCCTTCGACTGCGCGATCGTCAGGCCGTCGATGCCGACCTTGATCTCGACGATATCCTTGACGCCGTTCTTCTGGCACTCGTCGAACTCACCCTTCTTCATCGCGCGTGAAGCGTTGGTGATGTCCGGATGAGCTTCGCCGACGCCGGAGCAGAACAGCTTCATGCCCCCGCCCGTACCCGTGGATTCGACCACCGGTGTCTTACCCATACCGGCCTTGCCGAACACCTCGGCGACGGCGGTCGTGAACGGATAGACCGTCGAGGAACCGACGATGCGGATCTGATCGCGCGCCTCGGCAGCACCCAGCCCGGCAGCGAGCCCGAGCGCCATAACCGAAACCGAAAGAATCTTGGAACCCATGAGAGGATACCTCCTGTTGGACAGCCACGGCCGCTCACACCGGATGCGGAGCACGTCTTTTTCCGTGATGCAGGGCCCTTCTATCGCGCCAAAATCACAGATTGATGACAGGCTAAGCTATTGTTTTCAGTTTGTTTTTTGTTTGGATCGCCGGAAGAATGACAACAGCTTCCAGTCCCTCGCCCGGCTTGCTCCTGAGCACCAGCCGGCCGCGATGGCGCGAGACGATGTGCTTGACGATCGCGAGACCGAGGCCGGTTCCGCCCTGCATCCGGCTTTCGCCCGCATCGACACGGTAGAAGCGCTCGGTGAGGCGCGGCAGATGCTCCTCGGCGATCCCCGGCCCATAGTCCCGCACTGTCACGGCGATCGCCGGACCGATCACGCCGTCCGTCATCCGGGAAAGCGCGAGATCGACCTTGCCGCCGCTCTGGCCATATTTGGTCGCGTTCTCGATGAGGTTTTCGAACACGCGAACCAGTTCGTCACGATCGCCAATGGTGGAGAAGTCCTGTCCCTCGGGAAAACTCGCGTCGATGGTCACGCTGCGGTCACGCGCGAGACCGCCCATCGCATCGCAGACGGAACGCAGGACCAGCGCAAGGTCGATCCGGTCGGAGGGCAGGATATGCGCCTTCATCTCGATCCGCGAGAGGGAGAGCAGGTCGTCGATCAACCGCGACATGCGCCGCGCCTGACGCTCCATGATCGTGAGAAAATTGCGCCGCGCCGCCTCGTCGTTGCGGGCGGGCCCCTGAAGCGTTTCGATGAAGCCGAGGATCGAGGCCAGCGGCGTCCGCAGCTCGTGACTTGCATTGGCGACAAAATCGCCGCGCATCGTTTCGATCCGGCGGGCGGCGGTCGTCTCGGTGAAGAGAATCAGCGCGAACGGCGCCCCGTCGACCGCCCTCGCCCCGGCGAGACGGCGCATCAGCACCGAAAAGGAACGCTCGACCGGGATCCGCTCGACGAATTCAGCCCGCGTCTCCTCCGCCGAAGCCAGCAATTCCGACAGCGCCGTTCCTATGGCCGGTGCCCGGATGGCAAAGGAGAACGGATGTCCGTTCCGCAACCCGGCAAAACTGTCCCGGGCCACGAGGTTCGTCCGTACGATATTGCCGCGATGGTCGATCAGGATTGCAGGAGAAACAATGGCGTCGAGCAGTGCGCTCAGTCGTTCCTCGACGAGTGCGCGCGGCCGCCGGGCCGGATCGCGTCGTGCGAGCCAGCCCTCCGAAGGCATCCAGCCGAAGTAAACGAGACCCAAGAGAACGATCGTGACCGAAGCAGCAAGCCACGGCAGTTCCGACTTGAAGGCGAGCAGGAAGAGCGACGCGGCTGCGAGGAGCGCGAGTTTGCGCATCACGTCCGACCGTCGCGCCTGTTCGAGCATCTCCGCGGTTCTGTGGCGCTCCTCGGAAGCGCGTGGCGGAGGTGGCGCCTCAACCATGCTGCTGTCCGTCCCCGACGTCGGCGAGCTGGCGGCGCAGCATGCCGGCCCGGATCATGATTTCACGCGTTCCAAGCAGGATGAGCGCGACGATGAACGGGACAAGATAATAGCAGAGGCGATAAACCAGCAGCGCACCCAACAAGGCCTCGGTCGGCACGCCTGGCAGGGCGAGCAGCATCGTTGCCTCGAAGACGCCGATACCGCCCGGCGCGTGACTGGCGATGCCGAGGAGGCAGGCGAAAACGTAAGCCGCGAGCATTGTCGCGAAGGGAACCTGCGCCTCCGCAGGCAGCAACACGAACAGCACGGCCGCGCCGGCGCAGACGTCAGCCGCGCCGAGGGCCATCTGCCGCACCGTGACGCGGATGCTCGGCAGCCGCAGTTGCCACCCTTGAATCGCCAACCTCCGGTTGCCCCGCTTGACGACCAGAAGGTAGAATCCCACCGCCGCGCAAACGGCGACACCAATTAGCACGTTCATCGCCACCGGCAACCGCGTGAAGGTCGCGGCGGCGCCGGGCGCGGCGATCATCACCGCGCCGAGCACCACCCCCATCCCGAGCCAGAAGGTAATGCCGGCGATCAGCGTCAGGCTGGCGATGGCTTTCGCTCCGAGTCCCACGCTGGAGTAGATCCAGTAACGCACCGTTGCCGCCGTGAGCAGCGGGAACCCCAGCGTGAAACTGACGGCATAGCTCGTGAAGGAAGCGAGCGCCGCCACACGGTAACGCACCTTCTGCACCGTGACGCCCGGCAGCGCGACCCAGTCATACCCGGTCAGCATCAGATAGGAGAGCGCGGTGAAGAACAGCGCGAGGCCAATCTGTTTCCAGCTCGCGCGGGAGAAGGCCGCCTTGACCTCGTTCGCGTCGAGCCTGCCCATCACATAATAGAGCACAACAAGGGAGACGACGAACAGCGTGAGGCTGGCGATCGCGCCGCCGATCTTGAAAATACGCGCCCGTCGCAGGCGCGTCTGCGTGTCGAGCGCGGTCGGTGGCGTACCAGTGCCGAGACTGTCGTTCATTCAAGCTCCAGGGCGGATCGGATTCCGTATCCGCCAATGCTCATGCGAGGTCAATCCGCTTCCTTCCTGGGCGCGACATGCGACATAAGCATGGCAGTGCGGGTCATCGCCGCAGGCGCGGGAACAGATCCTGCATCTCGCCGACGAGGATGGCGATGCCGAGCCGCGCACCGGCCATCATCGAAAGGAGTGCGATCGGCATCGAAAGCGCGAAAGCCGAGCCGGCTGCCAGCCCCTGCCCGATCGTGCATCCGCCAGCGAGCACGCCGCCGATTCCCATGAGGACACCACCGGTGATGTGCCGGCGCATCTCGCGCTGGTCGTCGAAGGCTTCCCATCGGCACTCGCGGGCGCGGTAGCTGGCGAGAAATGATCCCAGCACCACCCCGACGACGCTGGCAACGCCGAAATCGTAGATGGAATCCTGCCCCGCCAGAACGCCGAACAAGGCGCGCGCGATAGGCGCGACGAACGTCAGGCTCTGCGGGCGGGAATGGAGATCGAACGGGTCGCTGAGCCATCCGGTCGCAGCCCAGGCAAAGCCGGTGACGAGGCCGAGCGCGACGCCTGCAGCCAGCAGGCGCGGGGAGCGCTTCAGGCGCGCGTCACGCAAGGCGAGGGTGATGAGCAATGCCGCAACCAATCCCGCCAGGACCGCACGCGGATCGAGACCGATGATCCGTTCGAGTTGTGTCGGGATGTCGGACCGTGAGGGGCCGGGCATCGGGATCGAAAACTGCTCGACGACGCCGAGCCGGAAGCCGGAAAGGACGCCGCGCAGCGAGGCATAGGCGAAAACGCCGAAGACGAGAACAACGACGAGCGAGCGCAGATCTCCCGAGCCGAGACGGACGAGCGAACCGAAACCGCAGGTGCCCACCAGCGCCATGCCGACGCCGAACATCAGCCCGCCGGCGACGAGACCGACGATCGGCAGCCGTGCCGGTAGGTAGGAAATGCGGTCAGGGTCGAGGACCTCGCCGAGGACAAGACCTTGCGTAACCAGCAGCGCCAGCCCGAGCGCGAGGCCAAACACTTTCATGCGCCGCCAGTCATGCCCGGCCAGCGCATCCTCGATGGCGCCGAAGGTGCAGAGCCGGGACCGCTGGACCAATGCTCCAATCAGCATCCCGCCGAGCAATCCGAAGAGACCGGTCATGAAGGCCGGCATGAGGCCTCAGTTCTTGACGGGAGGCGGTTCGCAGAAAATCCCGTAGATGATCGAGATGACTTGGCGAACGTCGGGATTGGCGAGGCTGTAATAGATGGTCTTGCCGTCGCGCCGGGTGTCGACGAGCCCGTCGAGCCGCAGCCGTGCCAACTGCTGCGAAACCGTGGGCTGGCGAAGCGAGAGAATGTTCTCAAGCTCGCTGACCGAGCGTTCCTTCTCCGCCAGCAGGCAAAGGAGCAGCAGACGATTCTCGTGGCTGAGCGCCTTGAGGAAATCGCTCGCCTTGCGCGCCTTGCGCATCAACTGGTCCAGCTCCGGAGAGAATTCGGCCCCGTCCCGCAGTTCGTCTTCGAGTTCAGCGCGCAGCAATGCCATCGATCATTTCACTTCTCATGCGAGGCCTTGGAGGCCCCCATCCGGCCGGCGGCGGGATTCCGCAACCGTTCCGGAAATTTCGCAACCATGTCGGACAATAGCCCCCAAAAGGCATATTCGCCAATATAGCCCGTGATGCGCCCGATTTCCCGCCCTTCATCGAGGATGACGAAAGTCGGCGTGTAACGCACCGGCGTCGTCAGGTCGAGCCCTTCGGGCAGCGGCCGGTCGAGGCTGATCCTGCGCAGCGGCATGAGCCGTCCTTCATCGGTCTTCGGGTAGATCGGGCCGATCTCCTTTTCCCAACGCAGGCACCAGGCGCATCCCGCGCGGTCGAACATCACCAATTCGGCCGCGCGTGCCGAACCGCTGAAGACCAACGCGATGACCGGAAACAGGCGGGTGATGAAACTGCGCACGTCAGGTGCCTTGTTGCAAGGCCGGGTCGTTTTCGGCCTTTCGGTTCGCCTAATATAGATGTATGTGAATATGTTGACCAGTCCCCTTCTTTCCCCAGGGCTCGAAGCATGTCCTTCGACATCGGCTATCTCGGTGCCTTTCTTGCCGGGCTTCTCTCGTTCGCTTCGCCCTGCGTGCTGCCGCTCGTGCCACCCTATCTGTGCTATCTCGCCGGGGTCGGCATGGGCGAACTCTCCGCCGCCGGAACAAACGGCATCGATTCAGCAGCCCGATGGCGCATCATCCGGCAGGCGCTGTTCTTCGTGCTCACCGTTTTCGTGCTTCTCGGCGCCACCGCAACGCTGATCGGGCAGGCCCTGACGCGTTACCTGGACTGGCTCTCTGTTTTCGCCGGCGTGATGATCATCGGCATGGGCCTGCATTTTCTCGGCATGTTCCGCATTACGCTGCTCTACCGCGAGGCGCGGGTTTCGATCGTGCGCAAGCCCGCCGGCGCGCTGGGTGCCTATCTCATGGGCCTTGCCTTCGCCTTTGGCTGGACTCCGTGCGTCGGGCCGGTGCTCGCCGCGATCCTGATGGTCGCAGGTACGGGCGAGACGGCGATACGCGGGGCATCCCTTCTGGCCGCCTATTCCGCCGGCATCGGTATACCCTTCCTCGCCGCGGCGATCCTCGCCGGCCCTTTCCTGAA
>DAORNC010000130.1:0-329 GCA_035440785.1 Rhabdaerophilum sp.
CCGGGAACGACCGGAGGTTGCCCAGGGCGGACGACGCCACCACCGGGCATGATCTGCCCCGGACCTGGGCGCGGGCCAACGAGCGGCGGCTGACCGCCACCCGGTCCGACCGGCATGATCTGGCCGGGGCGCGGGCCAACACCGATCGGGCGGACCGGGCGAACGATCGGCGGGGCGACCGGCGGGCGAACCGTGGCCGGACGCTTCCACATGCGGTTGGCGAGGATCGCGGCGCCGATTACGCCCGCGCCGATCACGACGGCTGGAAGAATCTTCTGGCTCGGCGCGGGCGGTGGTGGCGGCGGCAAGTCGATGATGGCGAGCGGCGG
>DAORNC010000130.1:341-6185 GCA_035440785.1 Rhabdaerophilum sp.
AGGCCGATAATGCCAAAGCCCGGCGGGGGCGGAAGCACACCCCAGTTATCCTCGACGACCACGGTCTCGTAGATTTCGATCTCGGCCGGCGGCGGGGGCGGAAGATCGTCATAGATGACCTCCTCGAAATCCGCCGGCGGCTCGACGGGTGCCGAGAGGCGGGCAAGGCGCGCTTCGGCCTCGCCGGCGTGAGCACCATTCGGATAGCGCTTGAGATAGGTCCAGTATGCCCGCGAGGTATTCGCGCGGCGGGCACGCTGCCAGTAATAGGCCTCGCGGCGCGAGGCGATCATCGCACGGACGCGTTTGGCCTGCGGGTGATCGGGATAGGCGCGGAGAAACTCCTCGTAGCCTTTGATCGAGTCGATCTCGACCGCACGGCCATAGGCTTCGTCGGCGCTCAGTTCAGCGATCGGGCGCCGCGGTGCCGGTGCCGGAAGCGGAGGCGCCGTGCCGGCGGCGGCGACCGGCGCAACGAGAACGATGGGTTGCGTGAGGCCGTTCACATCCGACGGTGTCTGCAGACCCTGCGATTGATCATGGACACGCAGACGCACCCGATCAAAGATCGCGCCGAGTTCCAGCCCCGGCTCAGCGAGAACCTCCGCCAGCGCCATCGCGTAGGCGCCGTAGTTGGTGCGTGGCAGTTCGATCGTCTGGTTCGGGCTGTGATTGTAGGCGACGAGCATCCCGTCCCGCTTCTCGATGGGTGCAAGGCCGCGCCCGCCATCCGCGACCAGTTGCGCGTAAGGATGGGCATAGGCTGCGTCGAGCATCACGATGCGCGCCGAAGCCGGCATGGAGCCGATCACGCGGAGCATGTCGTCGATCCGCAATCCTTCGATCCCGAGATCGGATTTCTGGCGGAGCCGCGCACCGGCCGGAATGAGGATGTTCTCGCCATCATCCTGCACGCCGACGCCGGCGACATAGACCGCGACGAGTGCATCCGGGCCTGCGGCGCCGACCTTGTCGGCAAAATCGCGGAGAATGGCCCGCAGTTCGTTCTGGGAAAGGTTGGCGCCCTCGACGAGGTCGAACCCGGCCTGCTTAAGCGCCTGCGCGACGAGGCTGGCATCCTGCAAAGCAGTCGGGTGACGCGTTTCGCCATATTCGGCGAGACCGACGACCAAGCCGAGCCTCTTGCCCTGCGCATTCGCGCCGGAGAGCCCGGCGACGAGGCAGGCCAACAGCAGGATGGCCGCAGCGAACCATCGCTCGAACGGTCTGGAAATTGGCATATCGCGCCTCCTAGCACTTCATCCGAACAAGCCGCCCGCCTCGCCCACTGTTTCAGCCGGCATCTAAACGGCACCTGAATGAAACATGGCCGAACCGGGACAGTCGATTGCCCGGCATTTGGATCGCCGTATCGCGAGCGCGTCAATGCAATGGATCAATCGAACCACGCTTGCCGCCAAGTGCCAGCCGTTGCCTTTTCGCAGGCAGAACCGCGCGCGAGAGCAGATCATCACAGGACCAGCGTCGCCCGCCGTCGCCGTGACCGCGCGGGTTGCCCCTGTCGATCGTCGCAATGGCGTTCAGACGACCGGAATCGGCGACCTTGAGGTGATAGGTTTCGCCAAACCTTTCGACCGTGAAACAGAAGGTGCGCCGGTCCTTGTAAGGCCCGTAGTGATAGCAGACCCGGTCCGCATCGATATTCCAGCAGGCGTCGACATTGAGCGCGAAGCCGTTGTCGCCGAGCGCACGGCCATCCTTCGAATGATATTCGCTGAAACTGTTCCCGTTCACATAGCGGCCCGCGACCGTACTGCCGGTGAAAGCCTCGCGGATCGCCTCGCCGTTCAGCGTTTCGGCCCGCAGGGCGGAAGATGACGCCCCGAGCACCAGAACTGCAATGAAGACGGCGCGCATCGATCGATCGTCAGGCGGTGGCGCCCGGCCGCGCGGCGACCTCGTCGCGCCAGCGGGCGAGGCTCGGCATCCCTTCCGGCATCGAGAGCCGCGCCGCCTTCAGGAACTCGACCGAGACGAAAGCTGTGATATCCGCGATCGAGAAATCGGCGCCGGCCACGAAACGGTTGTCCGCGAGCTGGTGATCGAACAACCGCATCGCCTCGACGGCACGGCCCTTGTTCACCTCGCCCCATTCAGCGACCTGAGGAACCTCATAACCCGCCATGCCGGGGTGGAGATGACGAAAGGCGGCCTGGACCGCGAGATAAAGCTCGAATTCCGCCCGGCGGTTCCACATCTCCACCAACGCCTTGCCGACCGCGCCGGTTCCGAACAGCGGCGGTTCGGGATAAAGGTCCTCGAAATAGCGGCAGATCGCGACGGACTCGGTGAGAATGGTGCCGTCGTCGAGTTCGAGTACCGGCACGCGCTGGAGCGGATTGCGGGCCGTGAAATCCGCGCTCTTGTGTTCCTTCTTGCCGAGATCGACCGAGACCATCGGCACGGAGATGCCCTTCTCCGCAAGAAAGATCCGTACCCTGCGCGCATTCGGCACGCGGCCGCCGTCATAAAGTTTCATCCCATCCTCCCGAATACGGATAGCGGATACGAGGATTGCGGCCGGGTCAAGTCTCCAGCCGACATGCCCCGCGACCGATGCTTACGGCCGCGCCGCCCGTTCCTGCGCCATCCGGCGACGATAGAGCTGCGGCTGTTCGAACATGCCGGCCCAGATACCGACGCCTTCCTTCCGGGCAACCGCCTCCTCGGCGGGGTACCCGCCGAAATCCACGGCAAAACCCCGCCGGACGAGGTCCGCGCCAAGATCCTGCCCGTTGATGCGGCATGTCACCAGCAGGCGGTTGTAACGGTCGATCTCGTGACCGGTGCAGGTCACCGGTCCGCGCGAAAGCCAACGACGCAGGGCAGCCGCAGCCTGGCGCCCGCACCCGACGGATTTGCCGTCAATCTCGCAGGTCTGCCGCAATTCAGGTGCGTCAAGGCCCTTGAGCCGCATCTCACGCCCGGCAACGACGAGACTATCGCCGTCGATCGCACGGGCGGCACCGGCGACCAATTCTTCCGGCGGGCGACCGAACAGCGCCAACAGCAGGACCGCGAAGGCAATGATGGCGGCGGCAAGGGTGAAGCGCGGTCCGAGCATTACACAAACATATGCGATTCGAGCTCTGGTTGCGGAATGCCCGATCTCCTCAGATTCCTGAGGTCCCGTCAGGCTTCGCTTAACCTTTTGTGAGGCATGATCGTCTTCGGCAGCAGAACCGAAAGCCGATGAACCCGAACATCCCCACCGCGACAGAGATCGAGCGGAAACAGCTCGCTGCTGACCACGCAAACCGCAAGAAGCGGGGGATTCAGCGCGCCGTGAAGGACGCGCGAGAGCGAATCACCTCAACCTCGGGCCTTAATCGCGCTTTCGAGCAGGAGTTGGCCCGCGAATTTGCGCAGAATCACATCAGCGCCTCGCTCGCGCTGCTGCCTTATACCTTCGTGATCGCCGGAACGAGCCTTTCCTGGACCCGCCCGACCCTGGCGATGGCCTGGCTCACACTTGGCATCGGCGCGCTGGTCGTCCAGCATTTCATCTCCAACCGCTTCCTCAAGGCGGAAGTGCGCGACGCCGACCTGCCCTCATGGGTGAAACGGCTCATTACCAGCGAGATCGCCTTCGTCACGGTCTGGGCGCTGCTACCGATCATCGTCGGCATTCCGCAAGGCGAGGGAATGCGCCTTTTCCTGCTGGTCGCGGTGCTGGTCATCGGCGCTGTCTCGACCGTGCTGTCCCATACCTTGCCGTCGGCGGTCTATGGCGCGGCTCTGCCGCTCTCCGTCGTCATCGTGCTGCTGACTTTCGACCATCAACCCTCGGAGCGCTGGCTTCTGGGTGGATTGTGCTTCACGGCGCTGCTGCTGTTTGTCGGGCTCGCCAATCGCCTCTATTCAACGACGCTCGAAAACCTGAAGGCGCGGGCGGAAAAAGACGATCTTTTCGCCGAGGTCGAACAGGCCAACGCCCGGCTGCAGGAAGCGACGCGGCAAGCGGAACAGGCGAGCGCGGCGAAATCGCGCTTCCTTGCAACGATGAGCCACGAATTGCGGACACCGCTCAACGCGATCCTCGGCTTCTCGGAAGTCATCAAGGACGAGTTGTTCGGCCCGGTTGGCAACGAACAATACAAATCCTACATCCAGGACATCCACCGCTCGGGCGACCATCTGCTCCAGCTCATCAACGAGGTTCTGGATCTCTCGCGCATCGAAGCGGGCAAGCATGAGCTCGTCGAGGAAGCGATCGATCTCGCCTCCACGGTCGAAGCCTGCTGCCAGATGCTCGAAATCCGCGCCAAGGGCCGCAACCTCAAGCTCCTGACCAATTTCACCGGCGGAATGCCACGCCTCTGGGCCGACGAACGTGCCGTGCGACAGGTGGCGCTCAACCTGCTGTCGAACGCGATCAAGTTCACCCCACAAGGCTCGGAGATTGTGGTCAAGGTAGGCTGGACCGCGAGCGGCGGACAGTATCTTTCGGTGAAGGACAACGGCCCTGGCATTCCCGAGGACGAGATCGAAACCGTCCTCTCGACCTTCGGGCGCGGATCGCAGGCGATCAAGAACGCCGATCAGGGCTCGGGCCTCGGCCTGCCGATCGTGAAAAGCCTCATTGAACTGCACGGCGGCGCGTTCCGCCTGAGATCCAAGGTCCGCGAGGGCACGGAAGCCATCGTGATGTTCCCGCCAAACCGCGTCATGGCCGCCATCGCGCCTGTGTCCGAGACGCCCGCTGGCGATCCGCTCATCCCGGCCGCTCGCCGCAACCGCGCCGCCTGATCAGCCCCCGCCTTTCCCCGCTCCCCGCCGCGAGCTATTGCGGTCCTCCTCCCGCGAGAACGCGTCCGCGTAGGGGTGGCGCCACGCGGTAACGGCCGGGTGAAGCGTGTCATCCCTCGGCAGCTGTCCGTCAAGCACGGAATAGGCCCGGAGATAGCGCAGGGCAATACCTGCCGGCCCATCCGACTCAGCCCCCACTTCCTTCCGGTCTCGGCTGCCTTCGCGCGCCGAAAGGGCAATGGCTGGTTCGATTTCGGGTTTAATGGTCATCTCCCGGCAGGATCGTCGACGATCCCTTTCAGTATATTATCTGATTTTTAGATAATTCGACAACCGATTTAATGCAAGGCCCCCGCTATCTGAGGGGCTCTTGAGCAAGACACTGGGATCAGATCGTCAAGCTGCGCTTGTGAAGCTCCTGATAAGGGAGCGAGAAGCTTCCGGCATGACACAATTGCAGCTCGCCGCCCGGCTTGGCGAATACCAGTCGTTTGTCGCTCGTCTGGAAAGCGGGCAACGCAGGATCGACGTCATCGAATTTATCGAGCTGGCACAGGCGATCGGGTTCGATCCGGCCACGGCCCTTCGTGAAATTCTCCAAGGCAGCGTCTAGGCCTTGTCCGGCACCAATGCTTCGGCGAAGGTCGCCATGCCGTTGTGACAGGCGAGCGCCGCCTTGACGACCCCAGCCGCCAATGCTGCGCCCGACCCCTCTCCGAGGCGCATACCGAGATCGAGGATTGGTTCGAGGCCCAGCTTTTCGAGCACCCGCGCATGGGCTCCCTCCGCCGAGCGGTGGCCCGCGAGGCAATGGGCGATCGACGAGGGATCGATCGCATGGAGAACGGCCGCCGAAGCAGTGGCGACATACCCATCGAGAATCACCGGAACACGCTCCATGCGCGCGGCAAGGATGGCGCCCGCCATCGCGGCGATCTCGCGCCCGCCGAGCCGGCGCAACACTTCAAGAGGGTCCTTGAGGTGATGGGCATGCAGCGCCAGCGCCTGCTCAACCGCCGCGACCTTGCGGGCATGGCCGGCGTCGTCGACGCCGGTTCCGCGCCCGACCCAATT
>DAORNC010000130.1:6287-7663 GCA_035440785.1 Rhabdaerophilum sp.
TGCCGAAGCCGATGGTCGCGGCACAGGCTGCCTCCTCCAGCGCCGCCGCTTCGGTGATATCCGCCGTCGGCATCGCGATGGCGAGATCGAACACCTTGAGGCCAAGATCGAAGGTCTTGCAGATTTGATTGATCGCCGCGTGGCCGGCGGAGAAGCTTGCCAGCATCGCCGCGTTCACCTCTGGAGGATAGGCCGAAACGCCCTTCGCCGCGACGCCGTGTGACCCAGCAAAAATCGCGACGAGCGGACGATTGATCGCAGGCTGCGCCCTGCCCTGCCAGGCGGCGACATGCGCCGAAATCGTTTCCAGCCGGCCGAGCGCGCCGCGCGGCTTGATCAGTTGCTCCTCGCGTGCCGCTACGGCCTGTGCGGCTTTCCCGTCCGGCTCCGGCAATTGCAGAAACAGGGCGCGGATATCGTCGAACGGAAGGCCGGTGTGCATGCGCTGGATTCCTTGAGGGGGCTGCCCTGAGGTTTGAGGTTGGGATAGCCCAAACGGTTCCGGCTCGCTATCATGGCGTCGCGCGATACCGCAACCGATCCGAGGAGAATGCACGAACCGATGGACACCGAGATGCCCCCGCACGCGCCCGAGACGACCGGCCCGGCGGCGCGCTTCGCCGGCGATTTCCTCAAGGTCATGCGGTTCTACTCGCGCCTCCCCGCGCCGAGCTTCGCGTTCGAAGCGGAGCCACATGCCCTGCCGGATTTCTCGCGGGCGGCCTGGGCTATTCCGCTCGTCGGCGCGATCATCGGTACGGTTGGCGCCGGTATAGGCCTTCTCACCTATCTCGCCGGGCTCTCGACACTCATCGCCGCCGTCCTGACGGTCGCGACCCTCGTCACCATCACCGGCGCGTTTCACGAGGACGGCCTTGCCGATACCTGCGACGGGCTTTGGGGTGGCGCAACGCCGGAGCGACGGCTGGAAATCATGAAGGACAGCCGGATCGGCACGTTCGGCGCCGCCGGTCTCACGTTGAGTCTCGCATTACGCGTCTTTGCGCTCACCGAGATGTTCCGCCTGATCGGGCCTTACGCGCTGCTTCTTGTGATCGGCGTCGCGGCGGCCTCGCGCCCGCTCGCGCTGATCCCCGTGCTGATCCTGCCACCTGCAAGATCGGAAGGGCTCGCCGCGGGTGTGCCGCTGCCGGGGCCGGCCGCGCTTGCCGTCTCGATCGGGCTTGGCCTAGCGATCCTCGCGGCCAGCGCTTGGCGCAACGACATGCTCGCCCCGGCTGCGACCGGGCTGATCGCCTTGATCGGCGTCATGGCAGCATTGGTCCGTATCGCCGACCGCAAGATCGGCGGGCATACCGGCGATATCCTCGGTGCAGCCCAGCAGGCGGCCGAAATTACCCTGCTACTGACATTTT
>DAORNC010000131.1:0-7547 GCA_035440785.1 Rhabdaerophilum sp.
CGCCACCGCCGAGGTGAAGCCGATGATCGCGGCGCTTTCCTTCTCGGCCTGCTTCACGCTCTCCGCCGCGTTGAGCTGCGGCTCCAGAACCGGGATCTGCTTGCGCATGATCGCGGGGATCATCTGGAAGGTCGAGGCATTGCCCACGCCGGTCAGGAAGAACAGGGCGAGGAAGCAACCGAAGAAGCCCCAGAACGCACCCGGCTGGGTCTTGATGCCGAGGAAGTAGAGCACGCCGCCGACCGCGAGGATCATGCCGATGAACACCCAGAAGGTGACGCGGCCGCCGCCCCACTTGTCCGACACCCAGCCGGTCGCCGCGCGGGAGAGCGCGCCGACGAGCGGGCCGAGGAAGACGAGGTGCAAGCTTTCGACCGCCGGAAACTGGGTCTTGGCCAGCAGCGGGAAGCCCGCAGAGTAGCCAATGAACGAGCCGAAGGTGCCGACATAGAGCCAGCTCATCAGCCAGTTGTCCTTGCGGCGGAAGATCACCGCCTGATCGGCGAAGGAGGCCTTGGCGGTCGCGAGGTCATTCATCCCGAACCAGGCCGCAATGGCGCTGACGACGATGAACGGCACCCAGATGAAGCCGGCGTTCTGGATATAGAGCTTCTGGGTGGCGCTCACGGTCTGGCCTTCGCCGCCGATCGCGCCGAACACGCCGGCGGTGATGACGAGCGGCACCACGAACTGCACCACAGAGACGCCGAGGTTGCCCAGGCCCGCGTTGAGGGCGAGCGCGTTGCCCTTCTCCTTCTTCGGGAAGAAGAACGAGATGTTGGACATCGAGGAGGCGAAGTTACCGCCACCGAAGCCACACAGCAGCGCGAGCACGACGAACACGATGTAGGGCGTCGTGGGGTTCTGCACCGCGAAGCCGATGCCGAGTGCGGGCAGGATCAGCGACCAAGTCGAGAGCGTCGTCCAGAGACGACCGCCGAAGACCGGGACCATGAAGGAATAGAAGATCCGGAGCGTCGCGCCGGAGAGGCCCGGCAGCGCCGCGAGCCAGAACAGCTCGCCGGTCGTGAACTTGAAACCGATTGCCGGAAGCTTGGCGACGACGACCGACCAGACCATCCAAACCGCGAAGGCGAGGAGCAGGGCGGGAATCGAGAGCCAGAGGTTGCGCCGGGCGATAGCGCGACCTTCCTTCTCCCAGAAGGCGTTGTCCTCGGGCCGCCAGTCCTGGATCATGTGGCCGGACAGGGCGCCCTCGTGCTTCTCCTCGTGGATCGGCTGCATTTCCGGCAGTTCCGGCAGCTTCTTGAGCGCCGGGCCCATCGCTTCCTGCTCCATGTGGCGGATGGCGAGATGCATCCAGAGCAGAGAGGTCGCGGTGATGACGAAGAGCAGCATGAAGCAGGTCTGCCAGATGCCGGTTTGGTCAAGCAGCCAGCCGAAGGCGAGCGGCAGGACGAAGCCACCGAGACCGCCGACGAGACCCACGACGCCGCCGACCGCACCGACGCGATCCGGATAGTAGACCGGGATGTGCTTGTAGACTGCCGCCTTGCCGAGGCTCATGAAGAAGCCGAGCACGAAGGTGAGCACCATGAAGCCTACGACGCCGGTGGCAATACGGAATGTAATCGGCCCCTTGGCGCCCTGCACGACATAATCGGTCGGCGGGTAGGACAGGAGGAAGGTGCTGAGCGCCGCGACGATGAAGGTCCAGTACATGATCTTCCGGGCGCCGTACTTGTCGGAGAGATGTCCGCCGTAGGCACGGAAGATCGAGGCCGGGATCGAGTAGACGGCGCCGATCATGCCGGCGGTCTTGATGTCGAGGCCATAGACGCCGATCAGGTAGCGCGGCAGCCAAAGTGCCAGCGCCACGAAACCGCCGAACACAAAGAAGTAATAGAGCGAGAAACGCCAGACCTGGATATTCTTGAGGGGCTCAAGCATTGCGGAGAGCGGCTCAGGCTTGATGCCCTTCGCCTTGCGCGCGGCAAGATCGGGATCATCCTTGGTGGTCAGCATGAAGAGCGCGGCCGTCACCAGCAGTGCGGCACCCCAGGCCATCGCCACCATCTTCCACCCGAAGGCCACCATCACCATCGGCGCGAAGAATTTCGTCACCGCCGCCCCGACATTGCCGGCGCCGAAGATGCCGAGGGCCGTACCCTGCTTCTCTTTCGGGAACCATTTTGCGACATACGCGACACCGACCGAGAACGAGCCGCCCGCGATGCCGACGCCCAACGCGGCAATGAGGAAGGTCGTGTAGTCGTAAGCGTAGGTGAGCGCGAAGGTCGCGAGCGCCGCCGCCACCATCGTCCAGAAATAGACGATGCGACCGCCATACTGGTCGGACCAGATGCCGAGCATCAGGCGGACAAGCGAACCGGTCAGGATCGGCGTGCCGATCAAGAGACCGAACTGGGTTTCGCTCAGACCGAGGTCCTTCTTGATCTGGACACCGATGATCGCGAAGATCGTCCAGACGGCGAAACAGACGGTGAAGGCGAAAGTCGACATCCAGAGCGCGGAGCCCTGCTGCGACTTGTCGAAGGTTTGTGTGGCCATGGTTGCCCCCTTGGCAGTTTGTTCTGCTGGCGGAGGCGGAGGGTGCCGGAAGGCGGGATTTACCCCTTGATTTGGGTCAACCTTTCCGGATTTTGCCGTCGATTCAAGCCATTCGGACGCCAAGTTCAAGCCGGATGTCGAACTCATCAAGCAGCGACGAAAGCATTAGCAATTTCTTACTTGACTAAAATCAATTGTGGAATTGCGTTTCATGGTAACGGTTGTTGCGGGAGGAACCAATAATGCGCCCAGAAGAACTGGAACTGGTCCAGGCGATTCCACTTGTCGCCAATGCCGCGCCCGAGCATGTCGGCGAGCTGCTGCGGGGAGCTTTCCTTCAGCGATTTCCCGTCCACGTGGAGCTGGTGCGCGAGGGAGAGCCACCCGATTTCCTGCATATTATCGTTGAGGGGCAGATCGAGCTCTTCTCACGCTATCGCGATCGCGAGACCACGGTCGCGGTACTGGGGCCGGGAGGCAGCTTCATTCTCGCGGCGGTCCTACTTGACAAGCCCTATCTCAAATCGGCTCGGGTGCTCTCGCCCGCACGCATCCTCATGATCCCCTCGGAAGCGGTTCGCAACCTCTTCGGCATCGACGCCAATTTCGCGCGCGGTCTGACGAATGAACTCGCCGTCGCCTATCGCGGCGTGTTGAAGGAGTTGAAGAACCAGAAGCTGCGGTCGAGCCTCGAACGGACCGCGGCGTGGCTGGTGCGCCATCATGGCGAGGTCGGCAATCCCGGTGAGATGACCCTGCCCTTCGACAAGAAAGTCCTCGCCGGCCGACTCGGCATGGCGCCGGAGGTGCTTTCCCGTACTTTCGTTACGTTGCAGGCTTATGGCGTCGCGGTGAACGGCCGTCGCATCGCGATCGGCGACCCGGCGGCACTGTTCAAGCTTGCCGCGCCGGATGACCTTATCGACGATCCCCACGCCTGAACGTCGCTCGCCTCAGGAAATCCGGCGGGGCGGCGGACTGTCGTCGTCCTTGCGGCCTGCTTCCCGATCGATGACGACGTAATGCGCGTCGATCACCCCTTCATCCTGCGCCTTCCTCAGCCTGCGGGAAAGATGCCAGCCACCGATCAGGCCGGAAACGATGACGATCGGCGCTAGGATCAGAAACAGGGCGGCGGAGACGGACAGGATCAACGCCAGGAGACCAAGCCCGCCGAGCGCGGTCAACCCGACGCGCAGCTTGGCCCCGAGCGGCAGCTTTGACCAATCGAGGTTGTATGCCCGATAGCGGAATTCCAAGTTCTTTCCCCTGGTTTCGCATCTCCGCGAGCATGCGCCCGCCTTGCTGATATGGCGATGAATCCGGCGCTTGCAAGTCATCCGGCCTGCTGCCACCCAACCGGCTTCGGCGATACCTCTTGGCGGGCGAGGTCAGGCTGTCCTAGGCTGGCGGTTGAACGGGACTTCCTGATTTGCCGGAGAAAGCCATGACACCCCAGCATCCGAAGGGCGGCGTGACCCGCATGTCCAACCGGGTGATGAACCTCGCCCATCCGCTGCGCCAGAATGCACGGCGTTTGCCGGACAAGGCCGGCCTCATCTGGGGTGCGCAGCGATGGACGTGGCGGGAGATCAACGCCGAGGTCTCGGCACTCGCGGCCGCGCTTGCCGCGCGGGGCCTCGCCAAGGGCGACCGGCTGCTCGTGCATTCCAAGAATACCGCGCAGATGTTCTTCTCGATGTATGCAGCCTTCCGGCTCGGCGTCGTATGGGTGCCGACAAACTTCCGCCTGATGCCGGAGGAAGTGATCTATCTCGCCGACTTCTCGGGTGCAAAGGGCTTCCTCTGTCACGGCGACTTTCCGGATCACGCCCGCGTCGTCGCGGCGAAGGTACCGGGTGTCGAGTTCATTTGGCGGATGGACGAACAGGCACGGCCGACCCACTTCGGCGAGGCGGATGTCGGCGCGCGGATGGCCGAGCATCGCGGCGCGCTGATGGAGGACGCCTCGGTCGATTACAACGATCCGTGCTGGTTCTTCTTCACCTCCGGCACAACCGGGCGTTCGAAGGCCGCGGTACTGACGCATGGGCAAATGGGCTTTGTGCTCACGAACCACCTATGCGACCTGCTGCCCGGCTCGACGGACGCCGATGCGAGCCTTGTCGTCGCTCCATTGAGCCACGGCGCCGGTGTCCATCAGCTCAACCTCGTCGCACGCGGTGCACCGACGATCCTGATGCCCAGCGAGAAGTTCGATGTCGAGGAGGCCTGGCGCCTCATCGAGACGCACAGCGTCACCAATATGTTCACGGTGCCAACGATCCTGAAGATGCTGGCCGAACACCCTTCTGTGGATCGCTTCGATCATTCCTCGCTGCGCCATGTCATCTATGCCGGCGCACCGATGTATCGCGAGGACCAGAAGTTCGCACTGAAGAAACTCGGCAAGGTGATCGTGCAGTATTTCGGGCTTGGCGAAGTCACGGGCAACATCACCGTGCTACCCGCCGCGCTCCACGATCCCGAGGACCACGCCAACACCAGATTCGGAACCTGCGGTTTCGAGCGCACGGGGATGCAGGTCTCGATCCAGAACGAGAAGGGTGAGGAACTCGGCCCACATGAGAGCGGGGAGATCTGCGTCATCGGTCCGGCGGTCTTCGCGGGTTACTACAACAATCCCGAAGCCAATGAAAAAGCCTTCCGTAACGGCTGGTTCCGCACCGGCGATCTCGGCCACATGGACGGAGAGGGCTTCGTCTATATCACCGGCCGCGCCTCCGACATGTATATCTCCGGCGGCTCCAACATCTATCCGCGCGAGATCGAGGAGAAAATCCTGACCCACTCCGCCATCGCCGAAGTGGCGGTGCTCGGCGTGCCGGACAAGTTCTGGGGCGAGGTCGGCGTCGCGGTAGCGGTCCTGCGCGAAGGCGCTGCGGCGAGCGAAGCGGAGATGATGGCGTTCCTCGGCGCCAAGGTGCCGCGCTACAAGATGCCGAAACGGTTCCTGTTCTGGGAGACCTTGCCGAAATCGGGCTACGGCAAGATCCCGAAGCGCCTGATCAAGGACGAACTGGAAAAACGCGGATTGATCGGCCCGGACGGGTTGGTTGAGGCATGACGCGGCCCGCCTTCATCCGCCAGCCCGGACCGACGCCCGAACCACGTCTTCTCGCGGCCGAAGGACGAGGCCAGCCGTTTCGCTTTATTCTCGAACCCGGCCTGCTGCTCGTCGAGGCCATGCGACGCGGCTTCCAGGCGGCGGGATTTGCATCCGGAACGGCGAGCCTGCGCGATGTCGCCTTCGGCCCGTTCACCTATGTGATGCCGGCGCTTTCGAAAGATGAGACGCATGCCGCCTTCTACTCGGAATTCTTCCGTCCCGCCGGAATCACGCGGATGCAGGGCGGCGCGCTGAGTTTCGGCATGCGTGACGGCGCAGCCTTCTTCCATTGCCATGGCCTGTGGCGCGAGGCGGACGAGAGGGAATGCGGCGGCCATGTGATTCCGGAGGAAACGGTCGTTGCCGAACCCATCGAGGTCGAGGCCTTCGGTATCGCCGGTGCGCGGTTCGAGGTAATGCCGGACCCCGAAACAAACTTCCGCATCTTCCACCCTACCCCAACCGCCGAGCCGGGCAAGGGCGCGCGTGCCTTCGTCATCCGCCTCCGACCCAATCAGGACTTTTGCGGCGCGCTGGAACAGTTCTGCCTTGCGCGCGGCATTCGGCGGGCGCGCCTCCACGGCGGAGTCGGCTCGACCATCGGCGCCCACCTGACGGATGGCACGGTGTTCGAGAATTTCGCAACCGAGGTCTATGTCGAGGAAGGCGTGATCGAAACGGGTGCCGGTGGCCATCTCGCCGCCGCTATCGATATCGGGTTGATCGATCACACCGGCCGGATCGCACGCGGGCAGCTCGTGCGCGGCGACAACCCGGTGCTGATGACCTTCGAACTGGTGATCGAGGTGTTGGAAGGGGCGTGAAATGTCAAGTCGCCTTCATATCCCCCGCCGTCTCGCGTGGCGCCGGGGTATCTTCCTCGCCCGGCGGCGGTTCGGGATCGCCGCGCAGCACGAGATAGATCGCCGGGATCACGAGCACCGTCAGCGCCGTTGACGAGGCGAGACCGAAAAGCAGCGAGATCGCGAGCCCCTGGAAGATCGGATCGGTGAGGATCGTCACCGCACCGATCATCGCGGCAAGCGCGGTCAAAAGGATCGGCTTGAAGCGGATCGACCCGGCCTCGATCAGGACATCGACCAGCTTGCGCCCGGGCGTGCGCGCATGGCGGATGAAATCCACGAGCAAGATCGAGTTTCGTACGATGATGCCGGCGAGCGCGATGAACCCGATCATTGAGGTAGCCGAGAACGGTGCCCCGAATATCCAGTGGCCGAGAAGGATGCCGATGAATGTGAGCGGCACCGGCGTGAGGATGGCCAGCGGCAGCTTGAACGAGCCGAACTGCGCGACGACGAGGATGTAGATACCCAGCAGCGCGACACCGAAGGCTGCACCCATGTCGCGGAAGGTCACCCAGGTCACTTCCCACTCGCCGTCCCACAGCAGCACCGGCTTGCGCGTATCCTCGGGCTGGCCGTTGAGGCGGATCTCGGGCTTCGGCAACTTACCCCAATCGGCCTTGTCGATGGCGCGCTGCACCGCGATCATCCCGTAAAGCGGCGCTTCGAAAGAACCGGCGAGTTCCGCCGTCACCATCTCGGCGCTCTGGCCGTTACGACGGAACAACGGATAACTTGCCTTCTCGCGCTCGACCTTCACGATATCGCCGAGTTCCACGGTCGAACGATCGCCCGGCAGAAGATTTGCCGGCACGGGGATCGCAAGAACCTTTTCATCGAGCACCCGCTCGCCCTTGCCGAGCGCAACCTTGATTGGGATCGGCTGCACGCCGCCACGATGCGAATAGCCGGCGACGGTCTCGCCATAGACGAGGCGGATGGTATCGAGCACGTCGCGGTGCTCGACCTTGAAGAACTCCAGCTCGTCCTCGGCGATCCTGAGGCGCACGCGATCCACCTGC